>JAJRTE010000254.1 GCA_024278455.1 Myxococcota bacterium | reverse complement strand
CGGCGGGGTCTTCCACGGAGGCCTCGGACGGGTCTTCACAATCGGTGTCCTCGGAGTAGACGGTGGCGGAGGTGTCTGGGCGGTAGCCGTCGCCGTCGTTGTCGAGGTAACAGGTTTCGGCGCCGTCGCAGTCCTGGTCCACGCCATCGCCGGGAATCTCGCTCGAGCCGGGGTTGATGTCCGCGTCGTCGTCGTCGCAATCGCCAGCGCAGGTGGTGTATCCGTCGCCGTCCTCGTCGAAATCCTCGTCCACGCCGCCGTCGCAGTCGTTGTCCAGTCCGTCGCACACCTCATCCGGCACCGGCCCGCACTCCCCGCATGCGTTGAGGACGCCTTCGTCGGTCTGACCATCGCAGTCGTTGTCGATCCCGTCGCAGGTCTCGGTGGCACCGGGGTGGATGTCCGCGCTGGTGTCGTCGCAGTCGCCTACGCAAGTGGTGTATCCGTCGTTGTCGGCGTCGAAATCCTCGTCGATGTCTCCGTCGCAGTCGTTGTCCAGTCCGTCGCACACCTCATCCGGCACCGGCCCGCACTCCCCGCATGCGTTGAGGACGCCTTCGTCGGTCTGACCATCGCAGTCGTTGTCCAGTCCGTCGCAGGTCTCAGCGGCCCCGGGGTTGATGTCCGCGTCGTCGTCGTCGCAATCATCCGCATTGGTGACGAGGCCTTCGTGGATGATGCAGTCTATTGTGGCCTCACCAGCCCCGTACCCGTCACCGTCGCCATCCGGATACTGGGCGAAGTCGGTGACGCCGTCGTCGATTCGGCCGTTACAATCGTTGTCCTTCTCGTCGCAGGCCTCCGGAGCGTCTGGATAGACCGTGGGGTCGGTGTCGTCGCAGTCGCCGGTGGCAGGCGAGTAACCGTCTCCGTCCGTGTCATCGGTCGAGAGGTCCTCGTCGGCCTCGCCGTCGCAGTCGTTGTCGTTCCCATCCCCGAACTCGGTGCCGCCGGGATGGGTATTGACATCGGCGTCGTTGCAGTCGATGACCTCGGGGGCACCGTCGCCGTCGCTGTCTCGACACGAAGGCGGGGCGGAATCGTCGCCAGCGCCGCACAGTTGGACGGCCGTGCCCGGTTCGCTGTCCGCGGTGAACGTTTCATCCTGGCCGGAGGTATCGCCGGAGCCCGGCACGGTGACCGTGATGGAAAACGAGACTTCCGCGGGCATGAGGCAGGTCGTGCCGAACAGCGTCGCACAGTCGGGAGCAGGCTCGAGGTGCCCCTCGTCGTCGGTCTGCCCGCCGAATCGGATGCCGGAGTGCGTCGCGGTCTCCTCCAAGATGAAGGTCGCGTCCTGGACGGGGAAGGAGGCTCCGGAGTCCCAGTAGGCGTAGAGATCCACGGAATCGGTGCGGGGTTCCATCTCGATGACGCCGCCGGCAGCGCCGGCGGACGGATCCTGGTTGGCGTACTGGACCGGCCACGCCCAGGTGACGGCTTGCGCCGCGTCGCACGTGCAATCCTGCCCGCAGGCGACGCCCAGGAACCCATGCAGCGTGGGGTCTGCTGTGTTCGATGCAGGAATGTGCTCGAAGAAACACTCCCAGTCGCCGCGATCGTTCGCACGACAGGCGGTCGCCACGACGGCGTCGCTGGTGGTCCACAGGGCGGCCGTGACCTGCTCGCACGCCGATGGCGTCAGCCTCGGCCGTTGCCCGGAGGCAGCCATCCCCCCTCCTGCTTCCTCGCGGTTCACAGGCTCGAGGAAAATCACCGAGACCGGTTCGGGCACGCACGCTGTAAACGCCACGAGGACCAGGAGCGTGCCACCAGACTGCGAAAAGATCCTTGGCATGCCATCCTCCCACTTGACGCCATGGACACGCCGAGGGATCATCGCTCCGGCGCAGGCAGCGTCACCCAGGTTCCGGTTACGAACGCGCTTGGCGGCACGGTCAGGGCGCTCAGCGCTTCCCCGGCGACGCCACCCGCGTCCAGGGCGATGGGCAGGACGACGGTGCCAAGTCCCGGTTCGGGGACCGGGAGCCCCACGGGGCACGGCACCGTGCCCTCCCGTGCTACCTGCCAGCGCTCCGAGCCTTTGTCCGGGGGCGTGCGGCGAGGCTTCGAGAGCGGCCGGCCCGGCTCGGCGACGACCCGTTGTCCCGCCCCGAGCGCCAGTGCCGTCCCCTCGCGGACCGAGACGCCGACCGCTCCCTCGTAGACACTGACCTCGACCCGGCCCGAGTCGTCCACGACGAATGAAAAAACGGTCCCCCTCGTTCGGGCGTTGACGTACCCGCGGCCGTCTCGAACGCGCACGTCGAGGGTGCAGAACAGAACATCTCGCACCACGCGCAAAAGGCCGGTGACGACGGACCAGTCGAATCCGGTTACGGGGCCGGCGGACTCGAGCACGACCTCGGAATTCGTTCCCACGGTCTGGACGGTACCGGGCCAGCAGGCGATCTCCACCGTGGATGAGGCGTCCGTGATGACCCGATCTCCGGCAACGATCGGCTCGTTGGGCTCGACTTCCCGGCGAGATCCCTCTCGAACGACCTCGGCGCGCCCGTCCCCCGCGACGCCGCTGACAAAGCATTCGGGGGCGTCTCCTTGGGCCAGCACACCTGCCGGTGCCAGGTAAACCACCACCATGACAGCGGACCAGAACCGACTCGGTACGGCACGAGCACGGGCACGGGCAGTTGCCCCGCGATCGCGATCGACCCAGGTGGAAGAAGCAACGTGGGCGCGGCTTCCAGCCGCGGGATGGTTCGAAGCAGTGGCACGAGCACGAGCACGAGCACGAGTACGAGCACGGGCAGTTGCCCCTCGGTCGCGATCGACCCAGGTGGAATCAGGTTGCGCTTCGTGTGATTCCAAGCACTTGCGGCCAATCTTCTCAATAGACATATTGAACCTCTGCTGTCGCCAGGTGCCTGTCGTACCGGGACATGGCGAACGCTGCAGGGTGCGCCTCGAGCGTCCACAACCTGATGCCGGCCCAGCCGTAACGGATCGAGACCGTGAGCGAGCGGGTCACGCGGTACCGTGCGCTCACGCTGCCCTCGGCGCCAAGGTTCCGCCACCACGCGGCGCCATCCGGCTGCCGGTGATACTGTGCCACGGAAAGCTGGGCAGCCCCCTCGAATCGAATGCGCCGGACCACACCAAGGCCTGCGCGCAGGCGGAGGCCGGCGCCCAGCCCCGAGAACCCCCGAGTCGGGAGGTGAAACCGCTGAGAAACCATCGTCAGGTTGAATGGGCCGGGAAGCCAACCGCGCGTGCTCCTCGGCCAGGCGCGAACGTCGAGGCCCACTCCGTACCGGATCTGGTAGCACCCGCGCGGTCCTGGCTCGAGCAGCGCACCCTCTCCCACGTCCTCGCCATCGACCGGGTCATCGAATCCGGCGCACAACTCGGGATAGAGCATGTCCGCGCCCCCCTCGGTCGTGAAATCCGGCCAGATTTCCTCGAGCCTCCCGAACCTCTCGCCGGCGACGAACGGGTCGAGGGCGACCACACCCTCCATGAGAGAATGCCAACTCGCCAGGGATTGTTCGAAAAGCAGGGAGGCGCGCGCCAGGTAGAGAGGACGGTACACGTGGCCGAGAGACACGGCCTGGAGCCCGGACCGGTACCTGGAGCGGCTGCCGAGCGCTCCCGCGATACCCAGCGAATGGGCTTGCATGTCGTACTGCCGGAGGTCGACATCCTGGTTCCAGTAGAGCACATTCCGAAATCCATAGGCGAGCCGAGCAGGACGCCCGGAAAACCCCACTCGAGCGCTCAAGTCGACCGATTGGCCGGCAACCACTGCCCGCGCTTCGGATACGCCGCTGGACGCCAGTGCTTCCGGTCCCATGACGTTGTTCGTGGCGCCGGCGCGCACGGCGCCGCCAGCCCCGAAGACACGACCCGGGCGCCTTCCATCATCTTGATCGAGCGAATCAAGATAACGCCGCGCCATTTCAGCCGTCTCCGGCACGGTCAACGCTTCACGGAAGCGGCTCTCGGCCTCCTCGAGCCTCCCGGCATGGTAGAGCGCGACGGCCAACTCGAGCGGCAGGCGTGGAAATCGCACCGCGTTGTCCGAATGGAATATCCGGCCAAGTGTCTCCGCCGCACACGTCCAGTCATGGAGTTGAAGGCAGGCCACCCCGTGGTAGTAGCGAAGCGTCTGCGTCGAGTCCAACGCCATGAGCCGGGCAGCCTCTTCCTTCGCCTCCCGGTATCGTCCATCGAGAAGGAGCTTGTGCGCCCGTGTGACCGCGACCTCGACATGCACGGTCCTCCCGGTACCATCCTGTGCCCGGGAAGGAAACGGAAGGAGCGACAGGAGGCAGATGGCGGCGGCAAGTCGCCAGCACCCCGCACTCGGCCAAGGCCATACCGATCGGCGGCTGGGTGCGCGGAGCCCGTCCAGGGGGTTGGGCGACGGGACGAACCGGGTGCGATCCGCCTCCGCGACGGCAGTTCGGCCGCCCAGGTGGCGCCCGGACAACTCCGCCAGGGTACCAGACAGGACATTCCACCGGGGACGCATGGCGAATCCTCCAGCTACGGCCCTTGATACTCGACGCAGAGCGCAACGGTACGGTCGCGCCATTGTGTGAAACCATGATGGTGGCGGCAAGGCTATCTACAATACCAAGGATACGCCTTCTTGTGATGGGTCAACAATAGAAAGCTTCTTCTGTTCATTTTCTTGATAACCCCTCGCCGTTCCGGGCCTCCAGGAATGAAGACCACGAAGCGCCAAGCGGTTTCCGGCACTTCGTCAACCACGAAATGGGAGGACGATTCGATGAACCTGTCACTGCACGCCGTTGTCCGTTCGATTGGTGCGTGTCTTCCGGGAGCCGGGTGTCGCCCGGTTGTTCTCGGCGTCGTCGGGGCCGCCACCCTCCTCCTGGCGGGTTGCTTGGATTCTCCTGCACCCGAGTTGGTCGTGCTCATCGACGACCTGGTGAATGCCGATGGCACTTCGAGCCTGGGTGCGCAGCCTGCCGGCGACGCCGTGCGCAAGCCGGGACCAGAGGCGGACATCCAGGGGGACCAGACCCTGACACTCTACTTCAAGGATTGCACGACCGGGGACGTCCTGTACACCACCTCTGACACGGTGCCCGACTTTCTCCTCGAATTTCGTTTTCCGGGGCTCGATTTCCAGGGTACCTATTGTGTCGGGGCCGAGCTGGAACGGCAGGACACGCTGTGGCAGACCGCTGACATGCTCACCTATGGATCCGGCGAGCCCGTCTTTCCCGACGACCACGGCACCGAGATCGAACTGACTCGAGGGCAGGTGACCGACCTGCACCTGGTGTTGTACAACGCGTATGACGTGGACGCCGAGGTCGTGCTTCAGAAGGATATCCGCTTCACCGTGGAAGTGACCAGCGAACAGAAGAGCTACCTCGAGAGCAAGCAGAACATGGTCGCCGAAGCCACCCTGGCGGGTTGCGCGCTCGTGACGCAAACGCTCCCCCTGGACTTCGACGCCGGTGCCGGGACCTTTTCCTGGGCCGACGATGACGCCACATTCGAGGTGCTTGCGAACACGCCGTGCACCCTTTCAGTCGATGTCAAGGAACTGGATGTGACGTTCATGGCCGGTTCGGTGTCGTTCGAGGCGACTCCCTACACGCACGAGCAGGAGATCGACGCGTTCCCCCTGTTCATCGTTGACGCACAACTCGACATCACACTCGAGTTTCAGGACGACCTGGTGGCGTTTTCCGCCGATATCTCGAGCCTGACCACCTACTTGACCGAGTCCACGTGGTATTCCGATTTGCAGTTCTTGCTGGACGTCGGCGGCGATTGCCCCGCCCTACAGGTGAACCTGGACGCGGACAGCACCCTGGAGACGCTTTCCGGGCAATTCACCTGCCCCGGCGGAGGGATGGCTGAGCTGACCCTTTCGATCCTCGATGGAACGCTCCCGATCCTCGAGGGGAGCGGACTGGTGGATATACCGAATCAGACAGCACTGACCATCGCCATGTTGTATCGCTACGACCTGGTGTTGCGCAGCATCAACTTGACCAACATCTATTTTCGTGCCTACCTGTCCGAACAGCATGACGTGCGGTCCGGCATTCTCGTCGAGGTGACCGACGACAACGGGATGTACAAGACGTGCACCACTGGCGTTGGCAACGATACCAACGACGATGTCCGCGACGGCGACTATACCTGCATGCTCCGCCTGCCGTTCCCCCAGGGCGGCAGCGCGTCCTACACGGCGACCTACAGCCATCCGGACTGCTCCACGCCGGAAGAGCGGCAGTTCGAGGTGGACAGGATCGACTCGATCGCGCTGGACTACGTGGAGGTCTGCGGTTCCACCTGTCCTCCGAGCCTGGGAGCACTTACCGTCTCCCCGACGTCATACGATTTCCCCGACCGGTGTGGCATTGTCCCCGGCACGATCCAGTTCACCAACGAGGGATGCCAGACGCTCACATACGCGATCGACGAGGATGCGCCCTGGCTCTCGATTCCGGAAGGCTGGGAGGGGACGCTCGAACCAGGGGAAAGTGCGACGATTCCGATCGAGGCGAAGTGTCTCGTGAGCGACACGGACACGGGCACGTTGACCATCAGTTCCAACGACCCGGACCAGCCCAGCATCGCGGTGCCCGTCGATCTTTCCTGTGCCAGCGGGTGGGTCAAGAACGTCTGGTGGGGGGACCCGCATCTGACCACCCATGACGGGTTGCACTACAACATCTATGCCCAGGGCGATTTCATCGCTGTCATGGACAGCCCCGGCCGCTTCATGATCCAGATGCGAGCCGAATTCTGGAACGCGGCACAGACCGTGTCGGTCGGCACAGGTGTGGCCGGCCTCCTCACCAACGAAGACGATCCGGGGGCCGAGCAGATCATCTTCCGCTACTTGGCAGGCCAGGGCCTCGAGATTCTCCCTGCTCCTTCCGATCCCCTGCCCGGCGCCGATGGGGGATGGGTGGCACTCGACAACGGCGGGTATGCAGGTAGGGAAGGCGACGCCTATTTCGTCGACTGGCCGGGGTGCGACAGTGTCAAAATCGTGGACCGGGGTGGCTTTATCAACCTCTATCTCCACCTGACCGACGGGCGCAGCGGCACGGTCGATGGCGTCCTGGGCGACTACGATGGCGACTACTGGAACGACTTGCGGGACCGGGACGGAAACGTCTACACCCCGCCGGTAGAGCCCGGGATACTTTACAATGTCATTCTGCCGACCTGGGTCCCTGCTTCCGGGGAGAACCTGTTTGCAGACGAGTTGCCCTACCAACCACCCGGTTCCGGGGCCAACCCGTCCCAGGAAACCCTCGACTGGGCAGCCCAGGTGTGTCGTGACGCCGGCGTGCCAGAGACCAGCGCGGCGCTGTTCGAGGACTGCACGTTCGATGTGGCCGTCACGGGCGATACCACCCTGGCCCAGGGCTACGCGGCCATGGCCTACGGCTTCGTGGAACCCGCGGCCACAATGGTCTCGACCTGCTGCACGGTATGCACCACCGGCAAGGCATGCGGAGACTCCTGCATCGCGGCCGATTACTCATGCCACCAACCTCCCGGGTGCGCGTGCAACTACTACGAGCAGTAGCCCGCGTTCGTGCATGGCCCGGGTCCGGGTCGGCCTGGTCAGCGGACGGGTAGCCGGATGGCCGCTGGTGGTCTCCGGTGGCTGATCAGGATCGTGGCTCCGGGACTCGAGGCGGCGATGCGGCGGGCCGTCCTTCCGATGACCCGCTGCTTGCCCGTGCGCTGCACGCCGATCACCACCACATCGTAGGACCGTGCGGCGTCGATGATGGTTCCCACCGGGTCCGCGCTCGAGAGCAGCGCCACGTTCGGGGGTATCGGCACCTCGTCCCCGGCCTCGAGTTCCAGGATTCTCCGGATACGTTGGACATCCGCGACCGGCATGGATTCTGGCACGACGCGCAGGAAAGTGACCGAAGTAGCGCCGGCCCGGACCAGGCTGGCGAGGAGCCTGGCGCGGATTTCGTCGTGGCCCCCGCTTCCGGCGACCGGCACGAGCACGCTGCGCACGCGACTCAGCTCCCATTGGGGTGGCGCATCCAGGATGAACACGTCGCAAACCACGTTCTCAAGGAGCCGCTCGAGCGGAGACGGCTTTTCCGGATCGCTCACCGCGCTCAGGCCGAGCAGCAGCCCTTCACACCGGTAGGTCCCGGCGACCCGCGCGATCTCGTGCCATGGGTCGGCGCCCAGGGTGACCAGTGCTTCGGCACGCACGCGAATTCCCGCGGCAGCTATCAAGGCCTCCCTGAGCACGAGTTGGCTCGCCGAGACCGCGGGCGCCAGGGAGTCGTCGTCGCCAGAATTCGTGGAGACGACGGAAAGCAGGAGCAGGCGTCCCACTTCCGGCATGCTCAGCGCGTCTGCCACGTGCACCAGGGCGCGGGCGCGGTTCGGGTTGGCCATGGGCACGAGCACGAGCGGACTGCGCCCCCTGAGCTTCGCCAGGACAGGATCCATGGCCTCGTCTCGAGCATCCATCACTTCGGCCCGGTCGGACAGGCTGGTGAAGTAGAGGATGAAGCCCAACGCCAGCCACAGGATGGTGATCACACCGGCGAACGGCACCTGGATGCCCTGGAACAGGGCCAGCGCCAGGCAACTGACCAGCCCCGCCGCGGGAACGAGAGGAAACCACGGGGTCCGGAAAGCACCAGGCAGCACGCCGCCTCGAGAGCGAGCCAGCAGCGCGGTCACATGGGTCAGGGCGAACGAGAGCAGGAATGTCAGGCTGGCCGCGGCCCCGGCGCCGGCGACATCGGGCATCGACACCAGCAGCACGAGCACCAGGATACCACTCCCTGCCACCGCTCGAGCCGGGATCTGGTGCTCCCCCTTGGTCGCTGCCAGCGCTCTTGGCAACGTTCTGTCGCCGGCCATGGCGAAGGCGATGCGGGAGGCGGCGAGCAGGTTGGCTGCAAGGGCGGATAGCATGGCCAGAACGGCGGCAATGAGCACCATCCAGTACCCCGGAGCACCGAGAAAGCGACGCACGGCGGTGGCCATCAGGGTATCGGGATTGTGCGCAGCCAGTTGCGTGATCGTCGTCCCTCCCGGCACGCCGGCCGTCGCCACCACCAGGAGCAGCGGAATATAGAGGGCCATGGCAACGCCCAGGGATCCCAGCATGGCCCTGGGCATGACGTACCGGGGACGCCTGACCTCCCCCCCCACCGCTGCGATGATGTCGAATCCTTGCAAGGCGATGAACGTGAATCCCATGGCGGTGACAATGCCCTTGATACCGTGAGGCAGGAACGGCCGGAGCTTCTCCCTGGCCGTCGTCGCCCCTTCCCCTCCCAGTGCCCACAGCCCGCCGGCGACGATGATCGCGAGCAGTAAGATCTTTCCGGCCGTCTCCCATTGTCCGTTTCCCCCGCCCTTCCGCGTGAGCAGCAGGGAGTAGAACAGCACCGCTCCTGCCGCCAGGACGAGACCTGCTCGGCGCGAGGAGAGCACCGGTGGGACGCCGCCGGACATCATCCGGGACGCTTCGGACAGGGCCTCGAGAGCGTAAGCGGCGAAGCCCAGCGCGTAGAGGGCGGCAGCGGCGATGGAAGCGAAGAGAAGCACCCACCCGACCGCGAACGCGGCCCGGACCGACAGCACCTTCCGGGTGAAGGCGTAGGCTCCCCCGTTCTCCGGAAAAGCACTCGACATCTCGCTGTAGCTCAGCGCCGTCAGCGCCGCGATGACGCCGTTGAACAGGAAGGCCAGGATGGCTCCGGGTCCGGCCTGGGCGAACGCCACTCCGGCCAGGGCCAGGATACCGCCTCCCACGATAGCCCCGAGCCCGATTCCGGTCGCGCCTCCAAGCCCGATGGTGCGCCTCGCCGAATCGGCCTCCGTCATCCTTTCCTCCCGCGCGCCGGCCCGCCTTTCCCCAACGCCCGCAGGCAAGCGGCGCGACACCACGGCCCAGGACAGGCACGGCGTCATCGAGCAGGCAGCGCCTTCCAGACCTGCTTGAGTATGCCCGAAAACTCCCGCGCACTCTGCGGGCGCTTGAGTGGCGATGGATCGAGCGCCCTGGACGTCGCGGCGTCGAGCGATTCCGGGATTTCCACCCGGTACACCCGCGGATGGCGATGGATTTGCCCGGTCATCAGCTTGCGAAGCGTCTCGGGCAGGTTCCGCCCGCGCACCGGCGGCCGTCCCACGAGCATGAAGTAGAGAACCGCGCCCATTCCGTAGATGTCCGTCCGGGGATCCACGAGTCTCGAGTCCTTGAGCTGTTCCGGGCTCATGAAGCCGGGCGTGCCCAGTACCTGGCCGGCTCGAGTCAACTCCGGTTCATCCGGGGTCAGGATCTTGGCCATGCCAAAATCGAGAATCTTGACTCGAGGTCCCTTGTTCCCTGCCACCAGGAAGAGGTTGCCGGGCTTGAGGTCGCGGTGCACGATGGCAGCGTCGTGGGCGTAGGCCAGGGCGCGCAATGCGTGCAGCGTGATGCCCACGGCGTCGGAAACACTCAGCTCCTGGGCCGAAACCAGCTTGTGAACCGACATGCCTCTCAACAGCTCCATGGCCAGGAAAGGACTCCCGTCTTCCGCCGTACCATGATCGTGGATCCGGATGATGCCCGGATGCTCGAGCGCCGAAGCCAGTCTCGCCTCGCGCAGGAAACGTGCGGCCACGTGGCTGGGAGCCAGGTGCGGATAGAGAAGCTTCAGCGCCACGTCCCGCGCCACCGCCAGGTCCCGGGCACGATACACCGCACCGGCGCCTCCCCGACCGATCAGGGCATCGATCCGATAGCGTCCTGCCAGGACCTTCCCCACACGGGCCAGGCCGGGATCGCGGTTGGCCGCCGCGGCCGATTGCCCCGCTTCGTGCCGTTCCCGTGATGTCATCCCACCTGCCCTCCCGCGCTGGTCCGACCGCTCCCGCACCTTCACTCGCCCGGCACCTGGACGACATGCCAGGGGCCCGGCCATGCACCGCCGGGATTGCCTTTGTCGCCACCTGTTCTAGCACAAACTCCGGCCGCCGTCGAGCCCGGGAGCATGACCGCACGGCACGGGGAACGAGTCGCTTGCCTGATGCCGGTTGTCGCCGGTCCGGGATGGCGGCATATTGAAGGGGAATCCGCACCTGGCCGGGAGGCCGGCGGCGATGGGGCGCGACGGCCACGAGGGGGTACGCATGAAGGGAACCTGGATTGTCGTCATATCGGGCTTGCTCGGCCTGGCCGTTGCCGGCCTGGTCATCTGGAAGACCAGGGCCAAGTGCCCTCCCTGAATCATGATGTATAGCTCACTGGGAGTGGGCTTCGCGACATACTTCATCCTCACCCGTATCTTCGGATCCGACTGACCGGGGCGGGGCGCCGGCTGTTCCCACCGCGGGACGATTGCGGCACCGGCAGTGACGGCCGGCGGCGAAGTGGGGCTCGAGGCCGCCACGGACGAGGGACTCGAGTCCGCTTCGGTCGTGGCACCGGGCTGCGGGAAGGGCGGGGGAGCAGTCCGGGACGGGGGGGGCGAGGGCGTCGCGGCGAGGGCTTGCGATACGGGATTCCAGGCGCGTCCCTTCGCGTCGTGCTCTCGCGCCGCGGTCCGCGCGGTTCCTTGAGGGTATCCTGGCGGCGTCTTCGCACGACCCCTGCTCCTTCTTCTGCCCTTCGTCTCGGCCCCAACGCCCCCCAGGATACGCGCCTCGCCGGCGCGCCACAAGGAGGACAGGCCCTCGACCGGCCAATGGGCGGAGAATGGGCGATGCGTCACGTGATATTCGGCCTGATGTTGATGACATGGCAGCCATTCGAGGCTATCTTGAGGACACTGCGAGAAGATGACTGTCGCCGGCTGAGCCGTGCCGGCAGGAGCTGAAGCGCGAGACGTGCGCTTCATGCGTGAACAGGAGGTGTGGAATGTCCGACGACGCGAAGAAGTCGCCCGGAGCACGGTCCATGGAGATCGACCTGGGCAAGCAGGTGTTGCAAGCCATATTCGTCATCGTTGTGCTGGCGATGATGGGACTCTCCTTGTGGCCCACGGTGTGGGTGTACGACCACTTCCTGCCGCAGGTGAGCGCGCGCTGGCAGTGGGTGTTGCTGGTCCTGGCTTGCATCCTGGTCTTCAACTATGCCTACCTGGTCTTGCTGCTGTTTCTGCGTGTGATCGTGCCCAAGCCGAAGGAGGGGTTCTTTCCGCAGACGCCGGGTGGGCGGCCGAGCCGCGAAGTACTCCTGCTCATGCTCAACGTCCTCCTGACGAAGCTTCGTTTCACGCCCCCGTGGAACCAGTTGCTGGCCGCGCATCTCGTCAGGCTGCCACCGCTCGCCGGCCTCTATCGTTCGCTGTTCGGACCCCACATGAAAACCATGACCCTCGGTGATACCAACCACATCATCGATCCCTACCTCATGTACGCCGGACGCAACGTCCAGTTCGGCTACGACGTGGGCGTCACCTGTCACGCCTTCGACAATCGTGGCATGAGGATAAAGCGCGTCGTGGTCGATGACTACGCGGTGATTGGTGGGGGCTCCTGGCTCCTGCCCGGTGTCCACGTGGGGCACCACGCGGTGGTTGCCAGTTGCTCCATGGTGAAGCCGGACACCGAGATCCCCCCTTATGAGCTATGGGGCGGTGTCCCCGCCAAGAAGATTCGCGATCTGCCGCGGGAGGAGTAAAGGCCGTCCAGGTATCGGGTTTGGAGCAACGCTCGTCGCGCCGGCCCGCGCAGTCGTGTAGCGCTCGAGACGAGACAGACCGGCTGTCCCGCGATGGCGGGATCTTGAGAAGGAGTGCAGCATGGATGCCCTGTTGTCACCCGAGGCGGGTGGCAGACACTTTCTGCTAGGCAACGAGGCTATCGTTCGGGGCGCGCTCGAGGCGGGCGTGGTCGTGGCGGCCACCTATCCAGGCACGCCGTCGTCGGAAATCGGGGACACCTTCGCGCGCCTGGCCGCTGGCGATCGTTACTATTTCGAGTATTCGACCAACGAGAAGGTGGCCATGGAGGTGGCCTACGGGGCATCCATGGCAGGAGCCCGGGCGATGTGCTTCATGAAGCACGTGGGTATCAACGTGGCGGCCGATGCCATGATGACGCTCGTCTACGCCGGGACGCCCGGAGGCATGGTCATCGTCACCGCCGACGACCCTTCATGCCACTCGAGCCAGAACGAGCAGGACAACCGGTACTATGCCCGGCTGGGCAAGATGCCCATGCTCGAACCGTCGACGCCCGATGAGGCCCGGCGCATGGTGCGCCATGCGTTCGACCTGTCCGAACAGGTCCGGTTGCCGGTGTTCGTCCGGACGACCACGCGGTTGAGTCACATGCGGGGTATCGTGACGTTCGAGCGTCTTCCGGACGTTGCCGAGTTGAAGCGTCGTTGCACGTTCGAGCACCAGCCATCCCAGATGGTGTGTGTACCGGGCAACGCGAAGAAGCTACACCCCGTTCTCCTGGAGAAGCTCGACGACCTGTCCCGTATCGTGGAGGCCGACCGGACGTTCAACGTCCGGGAAGGCCAGGGCGAGATGGGAATCGTCACCTCCGGGGTGGGCTACAACTACGTTCAGGACGCCCTGGCCGCGTTGGGTCTTTCGGGGAGCGTGGAGGTGGCCAGGCTCGGCATTTCCCATCCTTTTCCGAATCGATGGCTGGCCGATTTCCTTCGAAACAAGACCGCCATACTCGTGGTGGAGGAACTCGAGCCCTACCTCGAGGAGTTCGTGAAGCGGGTTGCCTACGACCACGACCTGCGGGTTCGGGTCCTGGGCAAAGCGACGGGTCATTTTCCGTATCATCACGAGTACACGGTGGAGCAGGTCACCGAGGCCATTGCTCGAGAGGCGGGTACACCCTACGAAGCGCCGGTCGGCCGAGTCTCCCGATTCCCGTTGCCCCAGCGTCCTCCCACCTTGTGCGCCGGGTGTCCCCACCGCGCCACTTTCTATGCTGCCAAGCTCGTCACCCGTGGCCGGGGCATCTTCCACACGGACATCGGCTGCTACGGCCTTGCCGTGCTCCCACCGATCAACATGGCGGATGTGCTCATTAGCATGGGATCGAGCATCAACACCGCCAGCGGGATCAGCCGGGTGACCGACGAACCATCGATCGCGTTCATCGGGGATTCTACCTTTTTTCACAACGGAATGACCGGGTTGGCCAATGCCGCGCACAACGGACATCGCCAAACCATCGTCATCGTGGACAACCGGACGACGGGCATGACCGGCCATCAGCCCCACCCGGGCACGGCCAGGGACGGGATGGGCAACCCGGCACCGGCCCTGTCGATCGAGGCCGTTTGCCAGGCGCTCGGCGCAACCGGCGTGGCCACTGTCGATCCGTTCGATCTCCGGCAGGTAGTCGGGGCATTGGAACGGGCAGTCGCGTCGAACGGACTGGATGTCATCGTCAGTCGGGCGCCCTGCATCTTCGTCAATCGCCAGGAGATTGAGCAGCGGCCTCGCTACCAGGTCGATCCAGCCGCATGCCGGTACTGCGGAATTCACGACAACCACACCGGCTGCGGCGAGGCCGTCGAGATCGAGACGCAGCTCGACAGGGCCGCACGATTCGTCGGTGCAGCGGCCGTCGATCCTCTCGCAGGCGTCTTCCCGGAACCTCTCAAGCCACCCGTGGCCCCGTGCGTCGAGGCGTGTCCGGTCTCCCTGTGCGTGCAATCCTACATCACCCTTCTCGCATCCGGGCGGACCGAGGAAGCGGCTCGAGTCATCCGTGAGAGGATACCTCTGCCGGCTACCGTGGGCCGCGTGTGCCACCACCCCTGCGAGGCCGTGTGTACTCGAGGCGCGTTCGACGACCCGGTTGCGATCTGCGCCTTGAAGCGGTTCGCCATGGAGACCGAATCCCGTGATGCGGTGCGGGAGGAACTGGCGCGCAGGCTCGAGGCCGCGCCGAATCGGGGGCGCGAGGTGGCGGTCATCGGGGGTGGCCCGGCCGGGCTTGCCTGCGCCCACGACCTGCGGCTGCGAGGCTATCGTGTCACCCTGTTCGAGGCCTCGGACCGGCTGGGGGGCATGCTGACGTTGGGCATTCCCGCCTATCGCTTGCCCAGGGACCTGGTCGAGGGCGAAATCCACACCATCGTGGACACGCTAGATATCGACGTGCGACTGAACACGGCCCTTGGCGCCGATGTGACCCTCGAGAGCCTGGCCGGTGAGGGCTATGCAGCCACGTTCATCGCCTGCGGCGCATGGCACGGCATGAGACTCGGTGTCCCCGGCGAGGACGGTCCTGGCGTCCATGACGCGCTGGCGTACCTCAAGCGTGTGAACCAGGGAACCGCGCCGGCCCTCGAGGGCCGCATCGCCGTCATCGGCGGAGGGGACGCCGCCATCGATGCCGCGCGGACGCTCCGGCGGATGGCCAGTGGACCGGTCACCATCCTGTACCGGCGGACCGAGGCGGAGATGCCCGCTCAGCCGTCCGAAGTGGCGCACGCGAGGCGGGAAGGCGTCGAGATCGCCTTCCTCACCGCGCCGGTTCGCGTCGTGCGCGACGCGGAAGGCGCCGTCGAAGGCCTCGAGATGATCCGCATGAAGCTCGGCGAGCCCGATGCCTCGGGCAGGCGGAGACCGGTCCCGATCGAGGGGTCCGGTTATCTCTTGCCCGTGGACGCCGTGGTCTGTGCCATCGGGCAGCAACCCGACGCTTCCATTTTTCCTTCGGAGCTGAAACGTACCGACTGGGGCACCCTCGAGGTGGACCAGGAGACCGGCGCCACCAATCTGCCCGGTGTCTTCGCCGGGGGCGACAGCGTGACCGGACCGAAGACCGTGATCGACGCTATCGCCTGGGGGCAGGTGGCCGCTTTCGGGATCGATCGCTACCTTGCCGGAGACCTGGCCGCACCACGGCCCCACCGTGCCCCACCCCCTCGAGGCGACAGGGTGGCGTTCGAGCCCCGGGCGCTCCCCGAGCGGGCGAGGTTGTCGCAGCGTGTCGAGGAACCTGGCGGCTCCTTGGAGGGAGATTTCCGCGAAGTCGTGCAGGGATTCGACCGGGCCGAAGCGGTCGCAGAGGCCGCCCGATGTCTCGCGTGCGGAATGTGCGCGAGTTGCCGTATCTGTCTGGACACGCTGGCCTGCCCGGCCTTCTACGTGGAGAACGGCGTTATCGCCATCGACGAAGCTTTGTGCAACGGCTGTGGCCTGTGTGCCATGATTTGTCCCAACGGGGCCATTCGACCGGTCCAGGAAACGCTCGAGGTATAGATGAGCTGGCGAATCTTTGTGGCAGGCGTTGGAGGACAGGGGTCCATCACGACGACGGCGATCATTGGCGAGGCGGCGATGCGCAGCGGCCTGAACGCCGCAGCGAGCGAAATCCATGGCATGGCCCAGCGCGGCGGCGTCGTGGAGACTTCCGTCGTCGTCGGCGAGTACCGCTCTCCCCTCGTGCCCGTGGGCGGCGCCGACATCCTCCTGGCCATGGAGCCGGTGGAGGGCGCACGCGCTCTGTCACGGTGTGGAACGGGAACCGTCGTCCTGCTCAACACCCATCCCGTCGTCCCGTTCACGGTCAGCCTCGGTCACCAGGCCTACCCGGACGTCGACGCGCTCGTGCAGGAGTTCCGGGAAACCGTCGCCTCGGTCCATGCATTCGACGCGTTCGAACTCGCCCGCGTGGCCGGCAACGCCAAGGCCGCTGGCAGCGTCATGCTGGGCGCACTCTCCGGCCTCGAGCTGCTTCCCATTCCCGTGGAGCAATGGCTCGACAGCATCCTCGAACGGGTGCCGAAGCGAGCCGCGGACGCCAATCGTGTCGCCTTCGAAACGGGAAGACGAATCACCTGCCGCTGACGCCAGGCCCGCCCAGGCCCGCCCGGATTTGGATACGAGAAGCCGAATCATCTGCGGCTAACCGGTGTTGCGGTGCTTGACCCGGCGGCCGAAGTCCTCTTTCCGCGCGAACCGGAGACAGCTTGTGCTGTTTCTTTTCAGATCTTTCCCCCCATGAGCCGTACCAACACGTAGTGGTCACCCAAGTGGCGCCGTAGGACTGACCCCGCACGCGATCCTGTTTCTACGATTGTGATCGATTCCAATTCGGGAGTGGTCTGCCTGCCGACTTCGGGCCGGACGGCGTTGGCAGCAGGCAGCTCCCGAAAAACTACTGTGAGTGGAGCGACAACCATGGGTCTCGCAAATGCAAGACGTTCGCACAATCGTGCGAATCTCGTACAGCTTCGGTCGGATGATGACGATGGTATGCATGAGGAGGGGGTCGTCCGGCTGGTGCCATCGGGCCGGACCGGGGGCATGGGGCACGAACAGGGCAGGGAGGAACGGGGCGGAGCCGTGGAATCGCGCTCGAGGCAGGGCCAGACCGTGGCTCCCTTCTTCTCGGAAGTTCGTCCCGCGCAGACCGAACAGGAGCGAGAGGCGGTTTTTCGTTTCCGGTACCAGGTCTACGTGGAGGAACTCGGCAAGCGGAGCCGGGACGCGGACCACACGAGAAAAGTGCTGTTCGATGACCTCGATGCCCGCGCAATCCTGCTCTTCGTTCAGGACGAGGACGGCAAGGTCATCGCGACGATACGCACGAACATCATGTCACCGTCGGAGGTCCCGCCGCACCTGAAGATGGTCTTCTCCATGCACCGTTTCGAGGCGTTCGAGGGGTGTGTCGTGTCGATCTCTTCTCGAGGGATGGTCTCCAAGGACTGGAGGGGCACGCCCCTGATGGGCCGGCTGGTCATCCACTTGTATCATGTGATGAAGCAGTATGGCGTCCATTTCGATTTCTGCCATTGTCGTCCGTCCCTGGTGCACCACTACGAGGCGTTCGGGGCGCGGCGGTACGCCGACAACTTCGTGGATCCGGACGCGGGCTACCAGGTGCCGCTCGTATCGGTGCTCAACGATGTCGGCTACTACAAGCGTGTCAACCCGATGTTGTACGGACTTTCGAGACGTTACGAGAATGACCAGCGCTCCGTGCAGTGGTTCTACGAGAACCTTGGGGAGAAGGTGTCCCAGTTCGTATCGAAGTATGTCAGCGAGGACGGCTACCGGCGGTTCCTCGAGCAGACGCGGCTGGAACGCGAGGTTCCCCTGTTCCACGGGCTGTCGGCCAGGCAGGTGGCGCGTTTTCTCGAGGCCAGCACGATCCTTCACTGCAAGCCCGGGGACCTGGTGGTGCGCCAGGGTGAACCGTCGGGGGAGCTGTACGTGCTGCTGTCGGGGTTTGCCGAGGTGCGCCGAGAAGGGAGTGCGGGGACTCGAGTCCTGGCCACGCTCTCCCAGGGGGACGTGTTCGGAGAGATGGGTGTCGTCCGGAGGCGCCCGCGGAGCGCCACGGTGGAGGCGTTGAGCGAAGCCCGGGTCCTGGTCCTGAGCCCGGTGTTCTTCGAACGTATCATGCGGCCGATGCCCGAAGTCACCGCGCGCGTGCTTTTCAACCTGTCCAGGACGCTTTGCGAACGCCTGGATCACACGACGAGGAACTGGATCGGAGCCGGCCAGTCCGCTGGAGCCGCGTGAGCCGCACGACGCGCGACGGACCAACGGGCGAACGGGACTCCCCTTCAGGAGGATACAGATGCAAAACACAGCGGGTTCCTATGCGTTCGGGAGTTTCGACAGCAACGAACTCGAGCTGAGACGGCTGAGACGTCAGGCGGAAGTCGCCCGTGACCTGGAGCGCCAGGTGTGGCGTCGCGCCGGGCTCGAGCGGGGCATGGACATACTCGATCTCGCTTGCGGTCCCGGTCTGACGACCGTGGAACTGGCGCGACTGGCTGCCCCCGGCCAGGTCGTTGGCCTGGACCTCAGCGAAGACCTGCTCGAGGAGGCCCGTGACCTCTTGCGGTGTTCCCCGATCGAGAACGTCACCTTCGTCCAGGGTGATGTCTACGAACTCGACCTGGACGGCAGGGAATTCGATTTCGCGTACGCCCGCCTGCTGTTTCAGCACCTGGAGGACCCGGTCGTCGTGGCGGAGAACCTGCTGGACGTGCTCAAGCCAGGCGGCCGGTTCTGCGTGGTCGATGTGGACGACGAATGGCTGATGCTGCACCCGCGCCCGAGTTCGTTCAAGGCGTTCACCCGCTGGGCCGCGGCGGGGCAACGTCGCCGCGGCGGCGACCGGAACGTGGGCCGCAAGCTAGGACCCTACCTCCAGGAAGCAGGCTTCGTCGACGTGGAGAGCTTTGTCGAGGTGTTGACCAGCCACGACATCGGTCTCGAGACTTTCCTCGATATCACCACCGGGTTCAAGCATGAGCAAATCTCGGGCGAGTACCGGGAATTCGCGCGCAACGCGCTGGATGAGATCTACTCGGTGCTCGAGGATCCCCAGGCCTGGGGCGCTGTCGGCGTGTTCGTGGCGGTGGGACGAAAACCGTGACACGGGCCCCGGCACGACGCGCCGTGAGGCCGCGGCGCGAACCTCACTTCAACATGTCCAGCAGGTCGTCGGCCGACTTGACGACATAGGCGCCGAAGTCCCTGGGCTTCGGATTGCGCGGATCCGACCAGTCGTAGAACCCCTTGCCGGTCATGGTGCCGTGGTCGCCGTTCTTGACCATCCTTGCCAGGATGGCCGGCGGGTACATCCGCGGATCGTTGGTGTTCTGGAACATCTCCAGCGCCACGCGAAGCATGGTCGGCACACTGATGAAGTCGGCCAGCTTGAACGTGCCCTGGGGGTGGCCAAGGGAGGTACGCAACCCAACGTCGCCATCCTCCACCGTGATCTGGCCGGTCTCGAGGAACCGCATGGCATCGAGCATCTGGGGGACGAGCAAGCGGTTGACCCAGAAACCGGGAATGTTGGGTGCCAGGAAGGGCAGCTTCTTCATCTCGAGCAGCACATCGCGCGCGAAGCCCACCGTCTCGGGTGAGGTCTTCGTGCCGGGAACAACTTCCACGCCGGCCATGAACGGCACCGGATTCATGCCGTGCGTGATGATCGACCGGGCCGGACGCCCCGACGCCTCCGCCATCACGTCGATGTCCAGGCTCGAGGTGTTCGACCAGAAGTAGACGTTCTCCGGAAGCTGCGGCACGATCTCGCGGAGCAGGTTGCACTTGAGATTCATGTCCTCGAATACCACCTCGAGGAACACGTCGCAGCCCTTGGCAGCATCGACGAAAGCGCCCCTGTCCTCGTAGGTATGGATGGCGGCCAGCGCCCTGTCCGGCAGTTCCGGATCCTCGAGCGCGAACTTCTTGACCGCCTTGCTTGCCAGCTTGGCCACGAACGGCTTGACGCCGTCCAGGATTTTCTTGTTGCTGTCGTGACAGTGTACTTCGTGGCCGAACATGGCGAACTGGGTGATCCAGCCGCGTCCCATCACGCCGGTTCCGATGATCGCTACTTTCATGGCCTGACTCCTTGTTGGCGCGTGCGTGGAATGGACTCGACGCGCGCGCTGGCGTTGGGTGGTGGCGCCGCCGCTTCGCTGGACCGTGCTGCACCTGGCAGGGCCCCCCGCAAGCGGCCTCGAGCCGCCCCTGCGACCCTCTCCACTGGCCACAGGTGGCATCAAATCGCTTGAAAGCTATCACTGTTCGCGGCAGGTATCAAGCGGAATGGGGGCATGGGCGGTGGAAACGACGCCCATCCGGCGGGGCTACTTGGCGTAATCGTCGCCCTTCTTGAACACGTACCAGTGGGGAACTTTTTTCGTCTTCCGGTTCTGAACCGTGTGTTCGACCTCCGTGATCGACGTGATGTTGCCTTGACCGTCTCGTTCGACGGTCACGGTCCGTTCATACTTGGTAACGGCGCAGCCGGAACCGAGGAGGAGAGAGACAGCGATCGCCAACGCTACTCTTGCCATGGTGCATCTCCTTTTTGCTAGACAATGAGTGGGTCCGTGCCTTGCTGGAGGAAGGCACAGACGCCATTGTATGCACACTTCAGGTTGGATGGCAATGCAAAGACGGCTTCTGACAGTTCGGCGATCGGAACGCGTGGGGATCGGTGGCCGGGCCGGGGGAGATGATGGGCGACAGCCAGGCAGATACGTCCGCACAGGGCTATTCGCCGATGAGACCGCGGATGATGCCCATGGCCTCCTCCTGGTCCTTCTTGTTCAAGGCTCCCTTCTTGACATAGCGGACCGTTCCCGTCTTGTCGATAACCAGCACGACCGATAGTTCGTTGCAGTCTCCGAGCTTCCAGGCAGCGGGGACAACCTGTTCCGGGTCGGTGAGAATGATGGTGTCGTATTTTTCGATCTTCCCGCGTATGATGGCCCGAATCACGAAGTTGGGTTTGAGCGGGGCATCCTTCATGTTGGCGATGCCGATGCCCTTGTGCTTGGCCTCGGGCAGATTGGCGGCGTCGAGCAGGTCGGCGAACGGGTCGTTCTGGTCAGAGACGTCGGGGTCGGTGTAGAAGATCGTGAGGACCTTTTCTCCCCAGTAGGGGATCGTGGCGGGCTCGTCGTTGGCGTCCTTGATCTTGAGATTCTGGAGCACATCACCGACCTCGACGGCATGGGCCGGTGGTCCGGCGAGTCCGAACGCGATGAGAACGAGGCTTCCGAAGACAAGTGGCTGGACGGTGTTCTTCAAGGGCCATACTCCTATCGTTGGGGTTGGAGAACACGTCGTCGCTCGACGCATGGAGACGTTCGAGCGCGAAATCGGGACAACGCCTGTCGGCCTGGCCGTCGTGTGACCGGGCGGCCGCCAGTGGTGTCGGGGGGGCGGAAGCCCCTCCGGCCTCGAGCGCACGGCCGGTGGCGGGCGCAACGTGGTTCACACGGTCTGGCCTTGTGAACCCAACGTACCATGGTGGGTTCGTGTTGGCAAGGGAAGGCAAGATGGCGTTGACAGCCGTGTGGAAACGGGACTCGAGCGGCGGCAGCGCGCACGCGGACTGGCACCGCCTGGTTGCCCTGGTGGCCCCGCACCGGAAAATCCTCGTGGCTGGATTCGTGTCCTTGATCATCGGGACCGGGATGACCCTGGTCTATCCTCGCCTGGTGGGTCTCCTGCTGGACACCGTCATTGCGGGCAAGGATCTCGCGGGCCTCAATCGCGTCATCCTGGTCCTGCTCGGCGTGTTCGCGGTCCAGTCGGTGTTCAACTTTGCTCGAGCCTACCTGTTCACGAAGGTGGGCGAGCGGGTGGTAACCGACTTGAGGCAGCGGTTGTACGAGGCGCTGTCCATCCAGGACATCGCCTTTTTCGATGCCCGGCGCACCGGGGAGCTGATCAGCCGGCTGGCGAGCGATACGGCGGTGCTGCAAAACACGGTGACCGCCAACGTCTCCATGCTCATGCGGTTCGGCCTCCAGGCCGTCGGGGGCGTGGCCATCCTCATCTACACCTCTCCCAGGCTCACAGCGGTCATGATGGCTGTCGTGCCGGTGGTGGTGCTCGCCGCCGTCCTCTACGGGCGCCGCGTCCGGAAACTCTCGAAAGATGTGCAGGACGCCCTGGCGACCTCGAGCGAGATTGCCGAGGAGACGCTTTCCAATATCCGGACCGTTCGCTCGTTCGTCAGGGAAAGTTGGGAGCAGCAACGGTACCGGGAGGCCACCGAGGACGCCTACGAGAAGGCGCTCAAACGCACGCGCACAACCGCGATGTTCGGCGCCGTGGTCATGTACGCGAGTTCGGCCGCCGTGGCGCTCGTCCTGTGGTATGGAGGACGCATGGTGGTCAGCGGGGAGCTGTCGGCCGGCCTCCTCACCTCCTTCGTCCTGTACACGCTCATGGTGGCCATCTCCCTCGGTACGCTCACCTCCTTGCAGGCCGACTTCATGAAGGCGCTCGGCGCGAGCGAGCGCGTCTTCGACTTGATCGACCGGCGGCCTGGCGTCACCAATCCGCCGGACCCGGTGGTGCCTCGAGATGCTCTGGGCGATGTCACGTTCGCCGATGTCACGTTCGCCTACCCCACCCGCGCGGAGGAGACAGTTCTCGACCGGGTTTCGTTCACGCTCCTGCGCGGGGAGGTGGTGGCGTTGGTCGGTCCGTCCGGGGCCGGCAAATCCACGGTCGCTTCCCTGATTCCGCGGTTCTACGACCCCCAGGAAGGCGCCGTGTTCTTCGACGGGCGCGACCTGAGAACCCTCGATGTCGCCTGGCTCAGGCAGCAAGTCGGGGCGGTGGCACAGGAGCCGGTCCTGTTCGCGGGGACCATCGCCGAGAACATCGCCTACGGAAGGCTTCATGCACGCCGCGAGGAGATCGAAAACGCGGCTCGAGCCGCCAACGCCCACGCGTTCGTGAGTGGTTTCCCGGACGGGTACGAGACACTGGTGGGTGAACGGGGCATACGGCTGTCCGGGGGGCAGAAACAGAGGATCGCCATTGCGCGAGCGCTTCTGAAGGACCCGAAGGTGCTGATCCTCGACGAGGCGACGAGCGCGTTGGATTCGGAATCGGAATACCTGGTCCAGGAGGCCCTGGAGCGATTGATGCACGGCAGGACCACGTTGATCATCGCGCACCGGCTGAGCACGGTGCGGGCCGCGAACCGGGTGGTCGTGCTCGATCGAGGGCGGGTGGTCCAGGAGGGGACGCACCAGGAGTTGCTGGCCCGGCCGGGGCTCTACCAGCGGCTGGTCGAACGCCAGTTCGATGCCGAGAATAGCCTTGCCGGCGACACGGCACTGCCTTCGGGGTGAAGGCGCGCTCGGTGCCGGCGCGATGGCTAGTGTCGAGCCGCCTCGAGCCGTGTCGCCAGGTCGTTGATGTCCTCCACGACAAGACTGGGCTTCGTGCCGCTGAGTGCCAGTGAGCGGTCGGTGTACTTCCCGGTCTTCACCTGGATCCCGTGGATGCCGGCGTTCAACGCTCCTGCGACATCGCTTTCGGTGTCGTCTCCCACCATGGCGACGGACTCGAGGGGCAGGTTCAGGTCGTCGATCACCTCCTGGAAGAACGCGCGGGACGGTTTGCCCATCACCTTGGCTTCGGTTCGACTCGCATACTCGAGGGCGCGGACATAGGCACCCAGGCCCAGTTCCATGCCTCGCCTGGTCCTCCAGACACGGTTGGCGTGGAGTGCCACCAGGCGAGCGCCCCGGAGCAGGTCGCGCAGCCCGATGTTGAGGCTATCGTGCTGGAACACCGGTGGATGAAGACCCATGACCACCCAGTCCGGTGTGGACGGATCGTGCAGCTCGATGCGCCCATCTCCCAGGTCGGCCTCGAGGCCGGGCGGGCCGAGGAGCCGGTACCGGGTGCGGTGCTCCCGTTCGAACATGCGCCTGGCCAGTGCGGCCACGGTGAACAAGGTGTGCGGGGAGACCGGGAATCCCAGGTCGCGCAGGCGCGCCAGGAGCCGGGCCCGCGGTACGGCGGTCGTGTTGGTGACGAACCGAAGGTCGATACCGAGTTCCAGCAGGGCATGGGTGGATCGGACCGCGCCGCTGATCGGTTCGCCATCCGTGAGCAGGACCCCGTCGATGTCGAGCATCAGGGCCTCTAGCTTGCCGAGTCGCAGAGGGTGCGTCATCTTGGAGCCTCCAGCAGGCGCCGGGTGCGGAACGGTCCGGCCACCATTATCGCCATGGGAGCTGCGACATGGGTGACTGAGGCGGGTGCTTGCGCGAGGTGCCATAGGTCGTCACTTCGTCTCCCAGTGCCTCGATCAGGAAATAGGGGTTGGGGAAATCCACCGAAGGCTCGATCTGGCTGCCTTCGTGCCACTCGTTCCAGGAACAGACGAACAGCCACTTGGCCCCGTCCCGATGGTGCTGAGGGAAACTGAGTGCGTTGCGTATGCTGCGCCGGAAGAAGTCCTCGTTCAGGTCGAGAACGGGGTTGCCCTCCCGGACATCGGTGTCGTTGTAGCCAGCTATCGCGGTTGGGGCCCAGGGGCGGCCGTCGTCGACATAATCCCGCCAGATGTCCGATTGGTGGTCGAGCTGGCATGAATAGTCGTTTGCCGCGCACGCCGGGGTGTAGGAGTTGTACATCATGCGGAGGTCGAAACATCCTTCGAGGGAACCGGTCATGTAGACCGGTCCGACCGTACCCTCGATACCGGAGCGTATCGCATCGAACTGAGTGCAGTTCGTCCAGGACGCGGCCCAGAAGAAGACCACGGGTTTCCCGTCGGCGTGCAGGTAGCCCGGGCGATTGAAATAGGGTGCGGCAAGTGCGTTGACTCGAGACGCGATTTCGTAGGCCGGGTCCGCTGCGTCGAGGAACTCGAACCAGCCATCGATGAGGAAGAAGTAGTTCATGCCCTCCTGATCGCAGATGTCGGCGACGGCCTGCGTGTTGGGGTCGACCCACCACTGGTCCCGGTCGGTGATCCAGAAGTCGATGACCCAGGTGTTGATACCCGCGGCGCGCGACCAGGCGATGTGTTGGCGAATCACGTCCGGATCGGCGCTGTCGTAGTGTCCCAGCACCGGCTCGTAGGGGTGGTTGGGGGGATTGTCGGACCACCGGCTCTCCACCCACCAGTTGTGGTACATCGCCCCTACCACGGTCAGGTCTCCCGATTCTTCGCACTGGGAGACAGACAGGAACGCCACCGACGCCAACAGGACAATCAATCCATTTCGTAGATTCATCTGTTCACCTCTCGGGGAAATGCGCCCTTCGGCCAATTGCGATTTGCGATGCTTCGGCCATCTCTCGCCTGGAGTGTGACACCCGATACTGCCGGCGTCAAGCAAGGGAGCCGGACCGGCATGAAGCGCCGAGGAAAAGTCCGAACCGCATGGGCTCGTCTTGCGTATCGATGGTGGGCTCGCGGCGCCTACGGCAATCGTCTCATCCTCACGCCCAGCCGATGGCGACGGTCTCCACGCGCATGCCGTCCACCTCCATCCGTTTCAGGTAGGCCCGGTACCGGTAACAGGCCCGCCACGTCCAGGCCCTGGGCGGTGTAGAGTCTTCCAGGCCGTCGTGCGAGTCGACAGCACGGACGGGGAGCCGTTCTCCCACCAGGTCGCCGGCCAGGGCGTTGTAAAGACGCTCCTGCACGAGGGAGTTGGAGAACCGGCACACGGGACGGCTTTCGTCGCTGTTTTCGGGGTTCTCCCGGTAGTCGATGACCCCGTTCAGGTAGAGGTAGCTGCACCGCTCCCGGTCCAGGCTGAATGGCATGTCGGATTCCGAGAAGAGGCGGAGCACGTGGACTCGATAGGGTTCCCCGCGCACCTTGGCCACCAGGTTCAGAACGGCAATGTGCCACTCCACGTGGAGCGCCCGGTTTTAGACACGATTCCAGGTCCTGGAGGTAATGGGCTCCCCGCTGCCCGGGTTGCAGGCTTCGGTGAGGAGTTCTCCGACCCAGGAGACCAGGCCGGGTTGACCCCGTGTCGCCTCGAACAGGGCCGCCACTACCAAGGGGTCCACCCCCTGCCCGCTCTCCTCCCGGTACTGCGCGAACAGGTCCTCCACTTCGGCCCGGGTCAGGTTGGGCACGTGCAGGGAGCGCTGGATGTTGAGCGGCGAGCCACGCGCACTCTCCACCCCCAGGACCGCTCGCACCCCGACAAGCGCCAGTCCGCTAAGATGGTGGGCGTCCCGGTGGAGATAGATGTCTCGAAACAGCGCAACCAGGCGGTCGATCACAGGGGGGGCAGGCTGTCGAATTCGTCTACGAGAAGCACCGGGGGATGATCGAGCACGCCCCCCCGCTTGCCAAACAGGCATTCGAACCCTTCCCTCGTCGCCGGCCGTTGCTTGCGAAATCTGCTAACATGTTCGACAATGCCCCATTCGGACATATCCCCAGACCAGGAGTAAGAGCGTGGAAGTACTCGGTGTGGACATCGGTGGGTCCGGGATCAAGGGCGCGCCAGTGGACGTGGCCACCGGCACCCTGGTGAAGCCCAGACACAGGATTCGGACGCCGAAACCGGCGACGCCAGGCATGGTGGCGGATGTCGTGGCTGAGCTGACGGCACACTTCTCCTGGAGGGGACCCATCGGCTGTGCGTTTCCCGCAGTGGTCAAGGGCGGTCGCGCCCTGACAGCAGCCAACGTGGACAAGGCCTGGATCGGGTGTGATGTCGCGGCGCTGTTCTCGAAGCGAACCAGCATGCCCGTGACGGTGCTGAATGATGCCGACGCTGCGGGGGTGGCGGAGATGCGTTTCGGTGCTGGACATAACGAGACGGGCGTGGTCTTCATGTTGACCCTGGGAACGGGTATCGGATCCGCGTTGTTCTACCGGGGACAACTCTTGCCAAACACAGAGTTGGGCCACCTGGAGATTCGCAAGAAAGAGGCCGAACGTCGTGCTTCCGACCGCGTGCGCAAGAAGAAGGACCTGGACTGGCCGGCGTGGGCTGCTCGAGTCACCGAGTTTCTCAATCGCCTGGAAGCTCTCTTCTGGCCGGACTTGTTCATCATTGGGGGAGGCGTCATCAAGAAGCACGAGAAATTCATTCCACTCCTGGACACGAGAACTCGAGTCGTTCCAGCACGGTTGCTCAATGACGCAGGGATCGTGGGGGCTGCGCTCGCGGCCGCGGATTGGGACAGCCTGCGGTTGGATACCAAGGGCAGGCAATGACGGAGTGGGACCGTTCGGAAGGGGGCGGTCTGGTCGTTTTTCCGCCATGGCGGTGCCCGCTGTCGTGCAGCCGGTCCGGGGGGGGTGCTAGCCGGCTTCCAACGAGAACTCCTTGAAATCGAACCAGAATCCGATGCCCTGGAGTGAATCCAGTTCCGCCTGCACGATAGCGATGTGGCCATCTTCGATTTCAATGAATGGCTCGAAAAGCTTTCTGTCTTCCGGGTCCTTGAGCTTGTTCATGAGGGAGCGGTAGAAGGCGCTGGTCTCGTGCTCGAGTTTCAGGGCGAGCTTGACGAGTTCGATGTCGGTATGGCTCGCGATCGCGTCGGAGGGGGGGCGCTCCATCTTCCTTTTCGCCGCGGCCACCCACTCTGGATGAACGACGGGGTCGAACGGCACTGGTTCGGTTCCCGGTTGGTCCAGGCAAGCCAACCGATTCTGCAGGAAATCCACGTGGCACTGTTCTTCCTCGGCCAGTGTGGAGAAAATACGTCTGCCCACGGGATCGGTGATCCTTTCGAGCCCCATCTTGTAGTGGTCGCGGACCTTGTTTTCGTATTCCAGGCTGATCTCGAGCGCTTCTCTCAAGTTCATGGGTGTCTCCGTAGCATGATTGACGTCGACAAAGGGCAACCTGACAGGATCTATAACGGAAAGGAGACGGGGATCAAGGAAAACCTCGGTCGGAGAGCCCAGCGGACGGGTCGGCGGGTGCAGGTGGCTGCCTCACGGCACCCCGGTGAAAGACCAGCGCTCGCTGTTTCCCCCGTGGCAACTCCATTGCTGGATGTTGTCTCCGTCGGCCGTGCCGCCGAGCTGCACTTCCGTGCAGACGGCATCGTCGACCGCGCTGAGGGTGTAGAAGTCGGTTTCGGCCTCTCGAACGTGGAACTTCTCGCCGGTGCTTCCGGTGCAAGCGGATTGTTCCACGTTGGCGCCGTCGGCCGATGAATCGCCGGCCACGTGCAGGCACTTGTTGCTGTTCCTGTTGGTGAAGGTGTAGTAGCCATACCCCTCGTGAGAGAGCTGCCATTCCTGGTGCGTCGCGCCGGTCGAGCAGGTGCTCTGCTGCACGTTGGCACCGTCGGCGTTGCTCGCGCCCGCGACCTCCATGCACTTCACACTATTCTTGTTCACCACTTCGTAGTAGGTGGAGCCGGTGGCGGGCACGACGTCGATGGACCACTGCTGCTGGGTGCCGTCATCGCAGGTGTTGAGCTGGATGTTGGTGCTGTCGGCGGTGGCGCCGCCGGTCACGTCAGCGCAACTCGTGGGTGCATGTACCGGCTTCAGCGCGTAGTAGCCGGTACTCCCAACGGCTTCGACGGTCCATTTCTGGAACGCGTAGTCGTTGAAGTCATACTGGAAGATGTTCGTGCCATCTGTTGTGTTTCCCCCCTCCACGGTCAGCACCAGGCCGCTGTTGAGATTGACGACCTTGTACTGTTCGCTCCCCAGGTGGACGAGTTGCCAGATCATCTGCTCCTGGCTGCTGCAGGTGTACTGATCGACATTGCCGATATTGCTCGTAGAGCCGCCCGCGACATCGAGGCATTTGTCGCTTGCCGCGCTGGTCAGCGTGTAGTAGCCAGACCAGGTGCCACCAGGCACGGGGGTTGGTGTTGGCGTTGGTGTTGGCGTCGGCGTTGGTGTTGGCGTTGGTGTTGGCGTCGGCGTCGGCGTGGGTGTTGGTGTCGGTGTCGGTGTCGGCGTTGGTGTCGGCGTCGGCGTTGGTGTGGGAGTAGGAGTCGGCGTCGGCGTGGGGGTAGGTACGCAGTCCGCCCCGGAGCAGTCCTGGTCGATGCCGTCTCCGCAAATCTCGGTCCCGGCGGGATTGATGTCCGGATCGGTGTCGTCACAATCGTCGGGGCTGGACACGTAGCCGGTAGGGGCCGAGCATGCATCGAGGGTATCCGCGGTGGCCCCGTAGCCGTCGTTGTCGCGGTCGAGGTAGTAGGTGGTCTTGACACTCTCGTCGATATCGCCGTCGCAATCGTCGTCCAGGCCGTTGCAGGACTCGCTTGCTGTCGGATGAATGGCGGCGGCCGAATCGTCGCAGTCCGTGTAATCCGAGACGTAGCCGGTCGGGGCGGAGCAGTCCTGGGTGGTGGATTGGGCGTCCCCATACCCATCCCCATCGCTGTCGCTGTAGAACGTACTCTGTACACCGTCGTCGATGGTTCCATCGCAATCGTTGTCGGCGCTGTCGCAGGTTTCATCTGCTCCGGGATAGGAAGCTGCGTCCCCGTCGTCGCAGTCGCCGCCGACCCGAGCGTAGCTACCCGGAAGCGTGCAGTCTTCCGTGGTGGAGGCGGTAAGTCCGTAGCCGTCTCCATCGCCATCGTAGTAGTAGGTGTTCAGCACGTCCTCATCGGTCGAGCCGTCACAGTCGTCGTCGATGTCGTTGCAGGTTTCGGTGGCGGCGGGGTTGACGTTGGCGTTGGTATCGTCGCAGTCGGTCTTCGGGTCGCTGCTCGTGCCTTCGTAGGCGTCATTGCAGTCCGTATCCTGGGAGACCATGGTGGAGAGCCCGGAGTCGGCGAGGTAGCCGTCGTTGTCGGCGTCCAGGTAACACAACTCTTTGTTGTCGCAATTCTGATCGGCACCGTCGGCGACGGACTCGGTGGCGCCTGGGTGGATGGCGCTGTTGTTGTCGTCGCAGTCGTCGGTTGGGTCATCAGAAGTGGCTTCGGTGCTATCCGAGCAGTCCAGGTCGTCGGAGGAAACGGTGGATGAGGTGTCCGGGCGGTATCCGTCGTTGTCGGCATCGAGGTAGCAGAGTTCCTTGTTGTCGCAATCCTGGTCGATGCCATCGTCGACCGTTTCCGTGGCGCCTGGGTGGACGGAGGCGCTGTTGTCATCGCAGTCGTCGGTCGGGTCGTCCGAAGTGGCCTCGGTGGAGTCGTTGCAATCCAGGTCATCGGAGTAGACGGTGGCGGATGCGTTCGGCCGGTATCCGTCGTTGTCGGCATCGAGGTAGCAGAGTTCCTTGTCGTCGCAGTCCTGGTCCACGCCGTCGTCGACGAGTTCGGTTGCTGCCGGATTGATGGCCGAGGTGGTGTCGTCGCAGTCGCCGTCCGGGTCGCCCTTGGCGCCTTCACCACTGTCGTTGCAGTCGGTATCTGGGGAATAGACGGTGGTGGAGTAGTCGGGAACGTAGCCGTCGCCGTCATTGTCCTGGTAGCAGACTTCGGACTGGTTGCAGTCCTGGTCGACACTGTCGCCAACGATTTCGGTGGCGCCTGGGTGGATGGATGCATTGTTGTCGTTGCAGTCGTCGGTCGGGTCGTCCGACGTGGCCTCGGTGGAGTCGTTGCAATCCAGGTCGTCGGAGTAGACGGTGGCGGACGCGTTTGGCCGGTATCCGTCGTTGTCGGCATCGAGGTAGCAGATTTCCTTGTCGTCGCAGTCCTCGTCGACGCCGTTGGCGACTGTTTCCGTGGCACCTGGGTGGGCGTCGCTGTTGTTGTCGTCGCAGTCGCCGTCCGGGTCGCTTTCGGTGCCTTCGCCGGGGTCGTTGCAGTCGGTGTCCGAGGAGTCGACGGTGGTGGAGTAGTCGGGAACGTAGCCGTCGTCGTCATTGTCCTGGTAGCAGAGTTCAGCGTTGTCGCAGTCCTGGTCGACGTTGTCGCCGGGAATCTCGCTGGCTCCGGGATGGATGGATGCATTGTCGTCGTTGCAGTCGCCGGTGGGGTCGTCCGAAGTGGCTTCGGTGCTATCCGAGCAATCCAGGTCGTCGGAGTAGACGGTGGCGGAGGCGTCTGGGCGGTAGCCATCGTTGTCGCCGTCCTTGTAGCAGATTTCCTTGTCGTCGCAGTCCTGGTCCACGCCGTCGTCGGCGACTTCGGTGGCGTCCGGGTTGATATCCGGGTCGTCGTCGTCGCAATCTCCCACCGGGTCGCCCGCGACGGCCTCGCCGGTGTCTGTGCAGTCCGTATCGCTGGACAGCACGGTGGATGTCGCGTTCGGGCGGTAGGTGTCGTCGTCCGCGTCCTTGTAGCACAGCTCGAGGCCGTTGCAGTCGTAGTCGATGTTGTCCCCGATGGTTTCGTCGGCGTCGGGGTTGATGTCTGCGTTGTTGTCGTTGCAGTCGCCGATGGGGTCGTCTGCCGTTGCCTCGGTCGGGTCGGTGCAGTCCAGGTCGCCGGACACGACGGTTGCCGAGGCGTCTGGGCGGAAGCCGTCGTCGTCGGAATCCTTGTAGCAGAGTTCCTTGTTGTCGCAGTTCTGGTCCACGCCGTCGGCGACGAGTTCGGTGGCTGTGGGATGGATGTCCGGGTCGCTGTCGTTGCAGTCGCCGATGGGCGTCGTATCGGAAGCCTCCCCGGCGTCCGAGCACACCTGGTTGCTGGACTGGATGGTCGTCGTGGCGTCCGGCCTGTACCCATCGCCGTCGTTGTCCAGGTAGCAGATTTCCTGGCCGTCGCAGTCGTAGTCGATGCTGTCGCCGGGCGTCTCCGTGGCGGCGGGATTGATGGTGGGGTCGGCGTCGTTGCAGTCGAGCTTGTTTGTCGCGTAGGGCAGCGTCTCGGAGGATGGATCGTCGCACAGCAGCAGGCTGCTTTCGGACCTGTCGCCGTATCCATCGCCATCTCGGTCGGGCCAGAAGGAGGTGCGGGTGGGGTCGGCGACCGGCAGGTCGGTGTCCTTGTCGTCGGCCTTGCCGTCGCAGTCCTCGTCGATGTTGTCCGCGTCGCAGATCTCGGGCAATCCTGGATTCGCCCCGGCGTTGGTGTCGTCGCAGTCGGTGTTGTCGGCGACGTATCCGTCGGGTTGGTAGCATTGGACGACGAATATGGTCATGCTGCCGTATCCATCGCCGTCGATGTCCTGCCACCAGGTGTTGGCGTCTTCTGAATCCAGTTCGTCGGTGACGCCGTCGCAGTCGTCGTCGATGGAGTTGCACACTTCGGTCGCCGCGGGGCTCACCAGTGGGGCGTTGTCGTTGCAGTCCGTGTTGTCGGGCACGTAGCCCATGGGCTGGTAGCAGGAGGGGATTGCCACGTCGGCGTTGCCGAACGTGTCGCTGTCGGCGTCCTCGTACCAGGTGAGGGCGTCTACAGCGGTGTCTTCGTCGGTCTCATCGTCGCAGTCGTTGTCGATGTGGTCGTTGCACACCTCGGCCGCAGCCGGGCTGATGGCCGGATTGGTGTCGTCGCAGTCGCCGGCGACGGCGGTGTATCCTGCTGGGGGCAGGAGTTCGTCGTATCCGCCGGGCGCCTCGTCCGGGCAGGCGGTCGTTGTTGATGTGGCGTCGCCGAACCCATCGTTGTCGGCGTCCTTGTACCAGATGATGGCGTCTACCGCGTCGGGTTCATCGATGAGTTCGTCGCAATCGTTGTCTATGAGGTCGCACCATTCGGGAGCATCCGGGTTGACACAGGCGCCGCCCCAGTCCGGTGGGCGGTCCGCGGGTGGGATCGAGCAGTCGATGTCGTCGGGGTTGACATCGGTTGCGGTGTCGTCGCAGTCATGGTCGCCGACGTTGTAGACGTGGGTGATTTCGTCGGGTTTTCCGTCGCCGTCGTTATCGACCGTGTCGACTTCGACCAGGATGGTGCTTTGGTCCTCTGGGTAGGTGCAACTGAGGTAGCCAGGTTCTTCGAAGTTTCCGAAACCGTCGTGGTCCAGGTCCGGGAAGAACATGTAGTAGGCCACGTTGTTGTCGACCAGTCCGTCGCAATCGTTGTCCAGGTAGTCGCACAGTTCGGGGGCGTTGTAGAAGATCGTTTCGTCGGTATCGTCGCAGTCCTGGTTGTTGAGGACATAGTGCAACTCGGGGGAAGAGGGGTCGTGACATTTGTAGGTGCCCGGGTCTTCCCTGTTGCCGAACGTGTCGTTGTCCGCATCTTCGTAGTAGAGGAGCTTGCCTTCTCCCGGGATGCCTTCGGGGACACCGACGAGGGAGTCGGGATCGTCGTCGTCGGCGAGGCCGTCGCAGTCTTCGTCGACCAGGTCTTCGCTGCAGACCTCGTAGCTGCCCGGATAGATGTATTCGTTTTCGTCGTCGCAGTCGTCGGGGTTGTCCACATAGCCGGGGGGGGCCTTGCACCGGAGTTCGTAGAAGGCATCGCTGCCGTACCCGTCGCCGTCCTTGTCCTCGTAGAACTGGATGTAGGTCCAGTCTTCATCCACCACGTGGTCGCAATCGTTGTCCTTGAAATCGCAGTCCTCTTCGATGGAGGGGTTCCGTTCGGGATCGGTGTCGTCGCAGTCGTCGGGATTGGTAACGTATGTGGTCGTTTCGTCCGAGGGGTTGTCGCAGGCCATCACGCCGGGGTCGTTCTCATCCCCGAATCCGTCGCCGTCTGCGTCGATGTAGAACCGGGTCATCCCGTTGACGGCCGCGCTGTCATCATCGTTGTCGGCCACGAAGTCGCAGTCCTCGTCCACGTTGTCGACGTCGCAGATTTCGAATGCGTCGGGATTGATATTGGGGTTCATGTCGTCGCAGTCCTTGCCGCAGGTCTCGACCGCATCTTCCCGGCAGTCGCACCACAGGGGAGTGTAGCCATCGCCGTCCATGTCGAAGCCCTCGTCGATCCCGTCGACTCCATTGTTGTCGACGCCGTCGCAGGTCTCGATGCCCTGGCAATCGGGTGTGCCGTCGCCATCCTTATCGTGGCCCTCGTCGATCTGGCCGTCGCAGTTGTTGTCGATGTAGTCGCACGCCTCGTAGGCCCCCGGGTGCACATCCTTGGCGTAGTCATCGCAATCGTCGGGGTTGTCCGCGTATCCTCGTTCTACCTCGCACCCCTTCTTCGGCTGCAAGGCGTTGCCATATCCATCGCCATCGAAGTCGGCGTAGTAGACGATACGGTTGACAGCGTCGGTGTCGATGACGCCGTCGCAGTTGTTGTCGATCCCGTCGCAGATTTCCGCGGCCTTTGGATTGACGTAGGGGTCCTTGTCGTCGCAGTCGTCGCGGTTGGCTACGTGCTGGGGAGGGGCCGTGCAGCCGCCGGTCGTCTTGGCCGACGAGCCATATCCGTCCTGGTCGGCGTCCAGGTAGTAGTCCACCTTGACGTCTTCGTCGATCTGTCCATTGCAGTTGTCGTCAATCAGGTTGCAGGTTTCCTCTACGTCGGGGCCGATCAGGGGGTCCCGGTCGTCACAGTCACCCTCGAGCGCGGTGTAACCGTCTCCGTCGGAGTCCTGGACGTTGGGTGGATCGAGAACCGGATCTTGGCACCCGGACAGCAGGAGCAGCCCCAGGAGCAGCGCCGTCACCGACGGACCGATTTGAATGCCGGGGAAGCAGGGCTTGGAGCAGGGGAGACAATGGCGGGTTGCCGGTTGTCGGGTATCGTTGCAGGCGGAGTAGCGCACCATGGATAGTCCTCTCGCAACCAGAGCAGCAACAAGGTCGGGTGGCAGCCCGACCCAGCGTCGGAGCCAGCAAGAACAATGCCAGGGCTCGGGTGCCCACAGTACAACAGCAGCTCGGAAACAGCAGCGCGGGCTGGAAGAACCATCCCGTGCAAGACTAACATCATCGTACCATACGAGGGGCGCTACGCGACAGCGGAAATCCGGCGACGGGCGATCCCGCCCCGTGTCGCCTGAATTGGGTGGCGGCCACTACTGTTTCGACTCGAATCTCCTGCGCCCCGGCGGGGGAGGTAGCCTGTTCATCGTCTCCTCGCGATACCGGGTTGTTGGCACCTGCTGTCGTGTTGCTTGAGAATGTGGTACACCATTCGGGAGGATGTGGTTCGAGTAGGAGACGGCGCAGGCAGCACGGCATACAACCACGATGGAGGAGCGACGACCATGTTGCGAGTGCGATTTCAGTTGTTGGCAATGTCGGTCTTGGTAGCCGGTGCGGTCACCGCACACGCGGAAACGGCGGCTTATGATTTTCTGACTCCCTCGGATTATGCCTATGATGCCAGCCTCATTCGTGTCACCGGCGGCGAAGCGGTATTGTACGAGCACGAGACCGGGACTGGCGCGGACGGGGATCTCGATGTCGTGGACCGTTTCGACATCGCGGCAGACGGGTCGAACGGCCGGAGCGCCCCGGACGGCGTGGTTTTTCGGCTGGCGGAAGCAGTGCAGCAGGGGGAGGACACCCTCGTGCTGGACCGGGACGCCGAAGGTCTGGGACCGGGGGATGAAATCCTGGTTATCGACCGTATCGGCACGCTGGCGGAAATGGACGGTGTCGGGACCTACGGCTTCTACGACGTGGCGCGTGTCAGCGGTCCGGTCGTGACGCTCGCCGATCCCCTGGATCGTGGCTACCGGGCCGACGTCCACCCGGTCCAGGTGCAACGGGTGCCCCACTACCGCGATGTGCGGCTCGAGGCCGGGGCTGTGCTGACGACATCCGCTTTCGACGGCAGTCTCAACGGAATCGTGGTGTTCCGCGTGGCCGGCCGGCTTACGGTCGCCGAGGGCGCGGCCATCGATGTGAGCGGGCTGGGCTATCGAGGCGGAGCGGGCGGATCGGCGTCGGGTGGATCGGCGGAAGGAGGTGAGACCTTCATCGGACGAGACGGACCAGGCGGTGCCGACGGCCCTTCGGGTACCGGTCACGACGGTGAAGGCTCCGGGGGCGGGGGAGAGGGGCCTTCCCAGAACGTGGGGACCAAGGGAGGGCCGGGCGGCTACGGTGCCGGTGGAGGGGGGTCCGACGGTACCGACAACAACGACGACGGCGCGGGCGGCGGCGGAGGTGGAGGCCACGCGGGCGGTGGCGGCGGCGGCGGGGGGGGCTCCGGCTGCGGTGGCAGCGAATGCGGTGCCGGTGGCACCGGGGGGAGCGAAGGGCTGCCGGCCGGAGGTGGAGGCGGTTCCTCCTGTCCAGGAGGCGCGGGAGGCAACGCGGGGAATCCGGGCCAGATCTGGAGCAGTTGCTACGACGGCTCGGCTCGAGCCGGTGAAGTGGGCACCGACACGATCGGCGGAGGTGGGGGTGACACCTGCGGCTCCCACTATGGCGGCGGCGGCGGGGGAGGCGGTGCCCCCTACGGCACACCGGACCTTTCCCTGCTTTTCCCGGGCGGCGGCGGCGGCGGAGGCGGCGGATCCGCCTTCGGCATCGCCGGGGCCAACGGCGGGAACGGTGGGGGGATCCTGGTCATCTTCGCCGGCG
>JAJRTE010000253.1 GCA_024278455.1 Myxococcota bacterium | reverse complement strand
GCCCTGGACCACCGGTACCCGGACGCGCGGGTGTCGTGGCTGTTCGAGCTGAAACATCTCAAGTCGGACGCGAGCGAGGAGGCGGTGGAGGGGGCGCGGCGGAAGGCGCGGGCCCAGATCGACACCTACCTGGAGGATGTGGGGGTGCTCCAGCCGCTGATGGGAAATCGAGCGCTTCATGCCGCGACGGTGTTGCTTGTCGGCTCGAGGGATCTGCGGTGGTGGGTGGAGCGGAAGATCCCGGCGCCGGGGCAATCCCGGATGGAGTAAGGGGGTATAGGCAACCGCCCACTGCGGACTTGACACGAGTTGCTCCTGCGTGGTACATCCGCTCTTCCCGAGTGGCGCACACGGAGGTCGCATCGTGACATTCCAGGAGATGATTCTCGCCTTGCAGGCATACTGGGGAGACCGAGGGTGCCTGGTGAGTCAGCCATACGACGTGGAGCAGGGGGCTGGGACCTTCCACCCGGACAGTTGCCTTCGCGCGCTGGGTCCCGAACCCTGGAACGTCTGCTACGTCCAGCCCTCCCGGAGGCCCGGTGATGGTCGATACGGAGAGAACCCCAACCGGCTCCAGAGGTACTACCAGTTCCAGGTCATCATGAAGCCTTCGCCGGGCGATATCCAGGACATCTACCTGGGTAGCCTCGAGCGGATCGGATTCACCCTGGCGGAGCATGACGTGCGTTTCGTGGAGGACGACTGGGAATCCCCGTCCCTGGGTGCGTGGGGCCTGGGGTGGGAGGTCCAGTTGAACGGCATGGAGGTCTCCCAGTTCACCTACTTCCAGCAGGTGGGGGGGATCGACCTCAAGCCCATCCCCGTGGAGATTACCTACGGGCTCGAGCGGCTCGCCATGTACATCCAGAACGTGGACAATGTCTACGATCTGGCATGGAATGACCGGGTGACCTACGGCGACGTACACCATCAAACCGAGGTGGAGTTCTCCCGCTACAACTTCGACTACGCGGACGTCGACATGCTGCTCGCCCGGTTCGACGCCGATCGCCGGGAATGCCTTGCGCTGCTCGAGCACGGTTTGACCTTCCCGGCCTATGATCTCTGTATCAAGTGCTCGCACACGTTCAACCTCTTGGAGGCTCGAGGCGCCATCAGCGTGGCGGAGCGCGCGGCCTATATCGGGCGCATCCGGGAACTGGCGCGCCGGTGTTGCGAGTCCTACCTGGCCGCCCGGGAGGCAGCCGGTTTTCCCCTGATCCGTCGCGAGTGAGGCCACCATGGGTTGTGAGTTGTTGTTAGAAACGGGTACCGAAGAAATCCCTGCCGCGTTCATACCTGCGGCTCTCGAGGCCCTGGAGCGGGGGTTCCTGGCCGAGATGGGCAGGTTGGGGATTCCGGTGGGCGCCACGCGAACCATGGGGACGCCCCGCCGACTCGTGCTCCATGCCAGCGGCATGGCGTCGCGCCGCCCGGTTGTCCGGCGCACCGTTACCGGGCCGCCGAAGCGGGTCGGGATCGACGACCAGGGCAACTTGACTCGGGCCGGACAGGGGTTCGCGCGCTCCCAGAAGGCGGACCCCGCCGATGTCTTCGTGACCGAAACGCCGAAGGGACTCTACCTGGCCGTGGAGAAGCAGGAAGGTGGAGAACCGGTCCTTCCTCTCCTCGAGGGCGTGCTCCCCGGCCTGCTTCGCTCCCTCCATTTCCGCAAGTCCATGCGTTGGGGCGACAAGGACCTCCGGTTCGTCCGGCCTATCCACTGGATCGTCGCGGTCTTCGACGGCGAAGTCGTGCCGTTCGAACTGGGGGGCGTCGCCGCCGGGAATGCCTCGAGGGGCTTGCGGTTCTACGGACCCCGGACCTTCCTCGCCACGGACCTCGAGACCTATCTCGCCGCGTGCCGGGCTGGTCGCGTGGAACCAGACCCGGCCATCCGGCGAAAGCGCATCGCAGCGGAGTTGACGCAGCAGGCCGCACAGGTCGGCGGCGTCGCCGACGTCGACCCGGCTCTCCTCGAGGAAGCCGTGTTCCTGACCGAGTGCCCTCGAGTCATCACCGGCCGATTCGACCCCGGGTTCCTCGATCTGCCCCCGGAAGTGCCGGTCACGGTGATGAAGCACCATCAGAAGTACTTCCCGGTGTACGGTCCGGACGGGGCGTTGTTGCCCCACTTCCTCGCCGTGCTCAACACCCCTGCCGCGGACGTGGGCCGCATCGTGCACGGTAACGAGCGCGTGCTGCGTGCCCGGCTCGTCGACGCGCGGTTCTTCTGTGAAGAAGACCTCAAGACGCCGCTCGCAGGCCGCGTGGACGGTCTGGCAGGCGTCACCTTCCACGCACGCCTCGGTACCAGTCTCGAGAAGGTCGAACGCATGACCCGGCTCGCCGAGACACTGGCGACACGGCTCTTTCCCGGCGATACTGCCCTCCTCGAGAAGACGACTCGAGCCGCGCGGCTGGCCAAGGCGGACCTGGTTACCTCGATGGTGGGAGAATTCCCCGAGTTGCAGGGCGTGATGGGGCGTATCTACGCCGCCAGGCAGGGGGAGGCACCGGAGGTGGCTCGAGCCATCGGCGAACACTACCTCCCGGTGCAGGCCGGCGGCCCGCTCCCGCAGAGCGACATCGGGGCCATCGTGGGCATCGCGGACAAGCTGGACTCGGTCGCCGGGTTTATCGCGGTGGGGCTGACACCGACAGCGGCTGCCGATCCGTTCGCCCTTCGCCGGCAGACCCTGGGCGTCCTCCACACGCTGCTCGACCGCGGTTGGAATATCCCGATGGGCGACCTGGTGGACGTGGCCGTCGAGCTTCTGGCTCCCAGGTGCCGGAAGCCCCGGGAAACAGTACGGGAAGAGGTGTTGACGTTCATCAAGACGCGGTTCCGGGGGCTGTTGTCCTCCCTGGGGGCCACAGCCGACCTGGTGGAGGCGGTCCTTGCTGCCGGGTATGAGCGTGTGCCCGATACGGTCGCGCGCCTGAAAGCCCTCCGCGAACTCTCATCTCGAGGTGAATTCGCTTCCCTGATGACGGCGTTCAAACGTGCCGTGAACATCTCGCGAGACCAGCCCGACGCGGGAGCGGTGGCCCTCGAGAACCTCCTCCCGGTGGAGAGCGCACTTCTCGACGCCACCGAGAGGGTGCATACGGGGTTTGCCGAGGACATCGCGGCCGGGAACTATGACCGGGCACTTTCGCGCCTCGTGGAACTCAAGGAGCCCATCGACAGGTTCTTCGACGAGGTGCTGGTCATGGACCCGGACGAGACGGTGCGCCTCCGCAGGCTCGCCATCCTGCACCGGGTCTCGGCCCTGTTCCGGGGGGGTGGCAGACCTGAGCCTCGTATCGACCGAGTTGTAGCCCGCCCAGCCGGACCCGCACGCGACACTCCAGCCGGCCGGGCTGTACCGGGTCGTTCTCGCCGTTCGGGTTGCTGGTGCCGGTCCTGGGGAATGAGGAAAGGAGCGACGGCGTGGGGTTCCCGGTTCTTCGCCGATTCATCGACAGCCAGCGGCGCCTGAGCGCCCGCCTCGAAGACCGCCTGCCGGAACGGTACCGGGTGGACGGCAACCAGGATTTCATCGAGCGCGTCGTGCCCCACTTCGTGCGCCCCGGTGTGACCATCTACGACGTGGGAGGGGGCAAGAAGCCCTTCCTGGACCCGGAACGGAAGGCGCAGTTGGGCGTGCGCGTCGTCGGGCTGGACATCGACGAGGCGGAACTGGATCGAGCCCCGGCCGGGGCCTATGACAGCACCATCTGTGCCGATGTGACCCGGTATCAGGGCCAAGGAGACGCGGACATCGTCATCTGCCAGGCGCTCCTCGAGCACGTGCCCGATACGGACGCGGCCATGTCGGCCATTGCCGGCATGCTCAAGCCGGGTGGCGTGGCCCTGCTGTTCGTTCCGTGCCGGAATGCGATGTTCGCCCGGTTGAACCTTGTCCTGCCCGAGGTGGTGAAGCGGCACCTGCTCTTCGGACTATACCCTTCTGCTCGCGGCAGGCAGGGGTTCCCGGCCTGGTACGACCGCTGCACGCCCCGGGAAATGCGTGCCATCGCACGTGATCACGGACTCCATGTCGTGGCTCTCAAGGTGTACTTCTCGAGCCGCTATTTCAGCTTCCTGTTCCCCCTCCATGTTGCCTGGCGGAGCTGGGTGATGGCATTCGAGAGGCTGGTGGGGGAGCAGGCCGCGGAGAGCTTCTCCCTGGTCCTACGGAAGCCCGCATCAGAGACGTCCTCGAAAGAGTGATGTGCTACTTGATTTCCACCAGGCTTGGCAGAAACCCTTCCGGGGCGCGGAACCCCATCAGCTCGAGGCACGTGGCGGCGACGTTGCCAAGTCCCGGGCTGGGCACACCGGCATCCAGAACGTACTCGCCAGCGTGGTGCGGATCATGGATGATGAACGGAACCGGGTTCAGGGTGTGGGAGGTCTTCGGCTTGAACCTCCCTTCCGCGTCACGCTCGAGCACGCCCTTCTTGCTCATGAACATCTCGTCGGCGTTGCCATGGTCTGCCGTCACGACGAGGATGCCGTGCGCCTCTTCCACGGCCGCCTCGAGGCGCGCCAGGCAGAGGTCGACCGCCTGGACAGCCAGGACTGCCGCATCGAGCTTTCCAGTGTGGCCCACCATGTCGCCGTTGGCGTAGTTGAGGCGGATGAAGCGATCCTCGCCGAGCCGGATGCGGGCGATGACGTAGTCGGTGATTTCGGCTGCCTTCATCCACGGGCGTTGGTCGAATGGCACCCGATCGGACAGGACCTCGTGGTAGGTTTCGTAGCGTTCGTCGAACATGCCGCTTCGGTTGCCGTTCCAGAAGTAGGTCACGTGGCCGAACTTCTGGGTTTCCGAGCAGGCGCACTGGCGGACGCCGTTCCTGGCCAGGTATTCGCCCATGGTGTGCGAAATGGCTGGAGGCATCACCAGGAAGCGGCGGGGCAGCTCGAGGTCGCCGTCGTACTGCATCATGCCCGCGTAGCGGATGTCGGGCACCCGGCCGCGGTCGAACTTGTCGAAGTCCTCGATGTCCAGGGCCATGGTGATCTCGATGGCCCTGTCGCCCCGGAAGTTGAAAAGGACGAGGGCGTCGCCATCTTCCACGCGCCCCACAGGCTGTCCATCGCGGACGATGACGAATTCCCCCAGGTCCTGGTCCAGGACGCCTGGCTGTTCGTTGCGAGCGGTCTCGAGGGCCTCCAGGGCGCTCGAGAAGGGGCGACCGATGCCGTGCAGGTGGGCGTTCCACCCGCGCTCGACAATGTACCAGTCGGCGAAGTACCGGTCCATGGTGACTTTCATCCTTCCGCCCCCGCTCGCGATCTGGTAGCGGCGGCCTTTCCGGTTGAACTCGGCCAGGAACGCCTCGAGCCGCTCGATGTAGATGTGGGCCGAAGTCTGTGGAACGTCCCTGCCGTCGAGCAGGATGTGCACGTTGACGCGCCGCACGCCAGCCTTGTCGGCTGCCCGGATCAGCGCGAACAGGTGGTCGATGTGGCTGTGCACGTTGCCGTCCGAGAGGAGGCCGAGCAGGTGCAGGGCGTGGTCCTGAGCCACGCAAGGTTCGATGAGCCAGCGCCAGGTGTCCGACTCGAAGATCCGCCCGGAGTCGATGGCCTCGTTCACCAACCTGGCCCCCTGGGCATAGATCCGTCCGGCACCGAGCGCGTTGTGGCCCACTTCCGAGTTGCCCATGTCCTTGTCCGATGGCATCCCCACCGCTGTCCCGTGGGCCTTGAGCGTGCAGCGCAGGCCCGTGCGACGCAGCCTGTTCAGGGTCGGGGTACGGGCCAGTGCCACGGCGTCACCCTCGTCACCCTTGCCCACCCCGATACCATCCATTATCGCCAGCACGAGCGGCCCGGGTCGCCCCGGGAACGACGCGATACGTTCGAGCTTCCATTCCGTGTCCATGTCGGCCTCCACCCTGGCATGTTGAGAAGTATCGTGGAGTATGCCGCCATTGACCGTCCAGGTCAACGACCAGGGACCGTGTGGCTCCGGATCGATCAGGTTCGGCCCTGGATCAACCAGAACCGGGCACCTCGAGGAACAATCTCGCCGCCTCGGGCTGGCACCGGCCGGGACGAGACACTTGACAATCACCCTGCGCAACAGGTACGCATGGGCATGGAGCGCACCGCGCGCGAGGCCCCGCCGGATTCTTTTCCGAAAGGCGAGGCGGCCCGCTCGGCGCGCCAGCTTCCGTCGGTCATTCCTGCCCGGACCGCGGAGTGGTATCGTTGCGACACACCCTGAGCACCTGCGCAAGAGAACGGACTGGGCCCAGGCGGGACACCATCAACCCAACGCATCGAGGACCGTCATGCGATATCTCCTCACGGGGGGCGCGGGCTTCGTGGGCTCGCACCTCGCCGAATTCCTGCTCGGCGAAGGGCACGAAGTGTTCGTCATCGACGACCTGTCGACAGGCAGTATCCGCAACATCGAACACCTGAAGCCCCATTCACGGTTTCATTATGTCATCGACACCATCACCAACGTGCCGCTGACCGCCGAGTTGGTGGACCAGGTGGACATCATCTACCACCTGGCAGCGTCGGTGGGCGTCAGGTTGATCGTCGAGAGCCCCGTCCGGACGATCGAGACCAACATCAAGGGAACAGAGATTGTCCTCGAGCTGGCCAACAAGAAGAAGAAGCGGACGGTGATCTTCTCGACGTCGGAGGTTTACGGCAAGTCGGCGGACATCCCGTTCCGGGAGGATGGGGACCTGGTGCTGGGTCCGACGACCAAGGGACGCTGGTCATACGCCTGTTCCAAGGCGGTCGACGAGTTCCTCGCCCTGGCCTACTGGAAGGAAAAGAGGCTCCCCACGATCGTCGTCCGGCTGTTCAACACGGTAGGTCCCCGCCAGACCGGGCGCTACGGCATGGTGATACCCACCTTCGTCCGCCAGGCCCTCGCCGGAGAACCCATCACCGTCTACGGAGACGGTCGCCAGAGCCGTTGCTTCTGCCACGTGATGGACGTGGTACCGGCGCTCGCCCGCCTCGCCCTCGAAAACGACGCCGTGGGTAAGGTGTTCAACATCGGCTCGGATCAGGAGGTGGAGATCCTGGCGCTGGCCCGAGAAGTCAAACGCCTGGCCGGATCGGTGTCCGACATCGTGCTCGTGCCATACGACGTGGCCTACGCGCAGGGCTTCGAAGACATGCGCCGGCGCGTCCCGGACCTCTCGAGGATCTCAGCCCTCATCGGGTTCCGACCCACCCGCGACTTGACGAGCATCCTCGAGTCGGTGATTGCCCATGAGGCCCGCACAAGGCGGTGACCCTTTCCCCGATGATGACCTCGGCAGAGCCGTCCTTGCGGAAATCCTCGAGAAGGACACGAATGGCCTTGACACGCAACTTATTGATCTTCTATGATAAATTTGGAATGGGCTAAGGTTGCGAAGTCGTGGAAGCGGGGTTGCGCGAACGACGGAGGTGTCATGCGTGGAGCAAGAAAAGCGGCGTGTCTGTTGGGTCCCTGGTTAGCCGGCATGGCACTCGGCGGCTGCCCATTCTTTCCCCCTGACGACGATATGACGTCACCGCCCGCGGTCACCCCGACACCGGCGTCCCCCACGCCGCACGTCACACCCACGGCCGTCCCGGAGTTCGTCACCATATCGGGCCAGGTCATCGCTGTCGACAAGGCGACGGGCGAACCGCTGGACCGGGAGACCTATGCGTGCGTCGCGGGGCGTATCGCCGTGTACGCCGTGCAGGACCCCACAGATATCGTCCATCCTGTTGGCAAGATGACCCTGTTCGAACCCGGCGGGTACAGCATCGAACTCCCTGCAAACCTAGGCCTGGTCTACATCATCGCCGTGGTGGACGTGGACAAGGATACCCTGATCACCTCCGCCGACATGGCTCGAGAAGCCGTGCAATCGCCTGTCACCGTGGGCACCGAGTCCATTGCAGACGTCGATATCACCCTCGACCTCGGGTCGTCCTGCGCCTGGGAATTCGATGGACCTTGCTGCAACGGGTACGACTATGTCGTGTTTAGCGGCGATGTGACCTACGTGTCCGAGATCCCAACCAATATCGCCGTGGCCGCCTTCCGCGGGGACTACCAGGGGGGGACGCTCGGGCTCACCTTCCGGACGGACTCGGGGCCCTATTCGGTGAACGTCAGGAAGACCGAGGCGAGCACGAGCCTGGTGGGGTATGCCGACGCGGATTCCAACGGGCTCTATGAGCCATGCGACCCGACCGGACTGGCCGAAGGCAATCCGTATCCCCTCGACGAAGGTGACACCAGCGGCGTGGACATCCTCATAGAAGGGATCGGGAAGCCGGATCTTCCCGTCCCGCTCCCCTACATCACCGTCGCAGGCTCGGTGGTGGTCCACGACGGATATGATGGCACCCCCATCGTGGTCACGTTGGCGAGCGCCAGTAGTGGAATCCTCTACGGCACGACCACCATCGAGGGGCCGGGAGACTTCGGGCTCCGCGTCCCCGCCGGGTTGAGCGGCGCCTTGCTGACCGCCATCACGGACAGCAACGGCGACGGGACGCTCGACGCGGCAACCGACGCTTCCGGGTACTACGGGCCGTTCGACCTCGGCACCAGCAGCGTGGGTGGGATTGTTGTCGTCCTCGTGGATCCCGTGGGCGCCACACCGACCCCGCCGCTGGAGTCCGGTGCCACCCCGGTGCTCGAACCCACGCCCGTTCCCGAGCCGACACCCGTTGCGGAGCCGACACCCGTACCGGACCCGGCCCACACGCCGACGCCCGCGCCCAACCCGGAAGAACTCCCGGAGGCCGGTATTTCCGGTACCATCACCTATGACGGGACCGCTGCCGACGGCGACATCCTCGTCGTCTCGGTGTTCACTGACACGACCATGTCTTCCGCGCCGGTCGATACCGCCTACCTCGCCCCCACTTTCCCCCAGAACTACCTGTTCATCGGGTTCAACGAGGTGCTCGAGACAATCGGCACCAGCAGCTTCGACTTCTATGTCACCGCTGTTCTCGATGTGGGGGGCGACCTGTCCGACGAGGTGGGTCCCGAAGATGTCTTCGGTGTCTACACCATCGACGGCACCAGCTTCACGCCCGTCACCGTGACCAAGGGCCAGATTTCCGAACACGTCGATTTCCAGCTCGGCAACTGGGAGCCGTAGGTCGCCCCCTCGCCATGACCGTCCCGGCTCGGAGCAGGGAGTCCGGCGTCCTTCCTACGTCCCCGGCAGCGGCGCCACCTCGCCCTGGTAGAGGCGCCCGAACCCGTCGATGGCCAGGTGCCGGGTCCCGTCGTCTGCTTCCACGAGCAGGAGCGGGCGGCCGTCGATGCGCGTTGCCAGGATGTGGTAGGACCACCCTTGCGATGCCGGCGGCGGCATGCCGAGGTCCTCGAACGCCGATGCGTACGACCGCGTGGCGGCGAGATACGTCCGCTCTCTCTCCTGGACCGCCTGGAGAACCTCGAGCGCTTCGGCGGAGTCTCGAGCCGCGGGACCGAATCGAGCGTACCAGGCCGAACTCGCCACGGCGGCAGCGAGGGTGCTGATGACGAGCAGGCCAACGAGGGCCACGGTGTTCGAGGATCCGGGGCCGGGGCGTTTGGGCTGCGTGTGGTGAAGGTTACCGGGGGCTACGCTGTACATGCGTCCTGTCTCCTCTTGTCCGGGGGTTCTCCCGTTCGCACGAATTCCTTGAACAGCGCCACCAGGCCCATGGCCGCGTCGTCGAACCGGACCAGGACGCCGTCTCCTTGTTCCCGGTCGAACGCCCTGCCCGGGAGAGAGAACTCCTCGCGCGTCGTGGGATGGATGATTCGGAGGTTCACCGGGGCATTGGGGGTGAGGTGATAGGGAATCTTGATGTCGAACTGTCCCGCGGGCAGGTCGTGCCGCAGGAAGTCGTGGAGCCGTTCCAGTGTGTGGGCGCGGAAGATGAGATTGGTGGTCGTGCAGCACGCGCCTCGAGGTTCCGGGGGCTGTTCGGGCTGGGCCAGCGATTCGGCGCCCGACTCGAGGATACCGGCCAGGGCGTAGCCGTCCGCGCCCGGGTACTGCCGGTGAAGTTTCCGCGCCTTCATGATGAACCGGTCCCACCGGGCCAGTGCCTCCCCGGTCAGGCAGAAGAACTCGAGGCCCACGCCTGGCAGCCGTTCGCCTTCGAGGGCGCCTCCGAGTGCCACGCAGCGCGAGACCTTGGCCATCATGAGCACGGGGGATGGTTCGCCGGGGAGGGCCACCCTGAGCTTGACGAGCTGGGTCACCGGGCACTCCTCGGTCCGGACCACGAACACGCCTCTGCGCGACACGTCGGTGGTCAGATGATGTTGCCACTGGTCTCGTTTCAGATGCGCGTCGAGCACCAGGGGGATTCTGGGATCTCGTCTTCGTTCTTTCATGACGATACGTCCTCGCAGGAAATGGCAAACCGCTCGACTCAACCAACGGAACCTGCGGGCTCGAGTTTGAGCCCTTTTTCGTCCCGTGTGTCGTGTCCGTCGCCAGAATCGGCATGCTCCGTTTTCCACTCGAGTCCAGAGATGGGCGGTCGATAGATACAGTTGATGCCGGCATGGCACACGGATTACCTGTCGAGGAAGGAGCCATGATACATCAAGCCGTAGAACCTGCTTTCGATTCCCTTGACACCCTGGAACGACCGGCCATCTCTCGAGCCCACGAGAGCGGGCGCGCCGGGGCGGAGGGCGTCGTGCGCGAGGCGCCGCCGGGAGCGTATTCGTTTCGCCGGCGCATGCTCGAGGGACTCTTGCGCGCCAGGGAGCCGTCTCGCCGCCACCTGCGCGCGATCGAATACGTGGCCTACCACGTGCTTACCTGGAAGAAAGACGGCCTGCGCCGTCTCCAGCCGGCCGCGGTCCAGAAAGATATCCTCGAGCAGCACGGCATCCGTCCCGACCTGCGGACCGGGGAGGACGCCGAGAAGCGATACCGGCGGATCATCGACGGCGTTCTCACCGTCCGGAGCCTCGAGCAGCTCGAGGCCGAGGGGTGGCTCGAGAAGGCCCGGAACATCAAGTACGAGCTGGGCAAGCGCTACGTGACACAGGAGGCGATCCGGGCATCGGTCTCCTGCCTCCTGGTGTTGGAGCGGCTCGTATCGTTCAAGGGGTTCATCGGGGACCACGTCCCTCGAGAACCGGCCTGGCTGCAAGGACGACTCCCGCCGGAACCCCACCCCGAGCGGCCGATCCTCCCCCACGGGGCCGAGGAGATCGTGGATATCTGGGAGCAGTTCGAGATGACTTCCGACACCATGCCAGAGGGCCGGGCGGTCCTGCCGACAGATACGGCACCGGATCGATCCGGGCAGTCCGGCCCCCCTGGCCACGGGGGTGCCTTGCCCCTCACGGGCGTCTCGAAGCCCAACCCCGCACAAGGCCGTGCAACGCAGGTGTCGAGAAACATCCCGCTCCCGCCATGGGAACTCGAGGCACAGCGTCTCGGGAAGGCAGCGGCGAGAACGCGATCCCGGGTTCGGACCGCGAGGCCGAAACGCCGGTCGAAGGCGGCCGAGGTCGTGGCCAGGCAGCAGCACGCGCGGCTGCGCACTCTCCTCCTGGGCATCACCGTCCTGTTCACCCTGGTGGCCGTCCTCGCCACGGGGCACGTCATGTTCGGAGATGCAGTGCCGGTGCCGAGCCGTTCCGATGCGTACCAGGCCTATCAGGTCGGACCTCCCCAGCGCGACCTCATCGCCTCCGCACGACGACTCGACGGCAGGCTCCTGCTCACGGCCGGCGAGGCATGGTCCACGCTCTCCATGGACGAACAACACGCCATGATGGCCGAGATGGCTCGAGCCTTCATCGGGGAGGATGGTATCTCCGAGATCGCCCTCCTCGGAGACGGCGGCACTGTGCTGGCCCAGGCTCGAGGCACACTCATCGCGGTGACGCAGCCCGGCGGGGCGCGAAAAGGACGCGCGGGCGTTCCCCCTGGACTTGGAATGGGGAGACAGACGGGACCGGAATCGTCGCCCTGACCTGCACCCGCGAGGTAGGGGTCGATGGGAATCGGCCGTCAAGGACCGGGACTTCCTGCGGGGGAACTCAGGGGATCACGAAGCACCCACCTGGAACGCCGGCCGCGGGATGGTACAACAGCACCTTGCGAGCGGGCAGTGCATCGAGGGCTCTTCGAAGGGCCAGGCCGGCGGCGAACGCGAGTGCACCTGGCGCGTTTACCGAGACAACGATCCCCGAAACATCCTCGTGCCGTTGCAATGCCCCGACAAGGAAGGCCCGTAGCCTCTCGACGGCCGACGCGCTGTCTGCCGCCACCTTTTCCAGGGCCATGCTCTCGGTCTCAAAGTCGACAAGGACACCGCCCGAACGCTCGGCAACAACCTCCACCGCGTCGAGATCGGGCTCCTGGTCAGGGCCCGTGACACACAGGGCAACGAACGCCTCTTCCTCCACCCCGGAAACCCTCGGTTTGCCGGAGTTCGCCTCTTGCCCGTCCACAGGGCCCGCCGTGAACGCCACCTCCTGCAACGCTCCCCCCGCCTCGTGCGTCACTATCCGAACCCCTCCGTTCCAGTCTCCGAGCCGGTAGCCGAGATGGCAGAAATCCGCTGGCAAGGCCTTTCCATACACGATCACCCGCTCGGGCTGCGGGAGCCGATCCGTCACCCGTTCCACCAGGGCGTCGAGGACCTCCCTGCGGATCCGTCCTGTCTCGCCCTCCGGCCTCCTTGAAGGATCTCCCGGCAGGGCATAGGACTCGTCCAGGCGCCCCGGAAACCTACTCAACGTCTGTTGAACCCGCTTCGTGGACACCTCCCCCTCGAGATTCAGCCACAGGGCCAGGGTCGGCGCCTCCTGCCGAAACACACCGTACCCCGCAGCCGTCTTGGCCCCCGCGCCCAGCATACGCAGCGCCTGCGTTAGGAGTCCGAAGCCCTTCCGAATGTCGTTTGCCCGGTCGATCGGATTTGCGGCACGGCTCATGATTGAGAATCGGAACGGCGTGCCTGCCGATACGGTGAGAAAGGAGACCGGCACCGGGTTATCGGTCGGGAGTGCGAGCGCGGGCTCCAACGCCTCTCCCTCATCTTGCGCCCGAACATCGTCGTCCACGACTGTCGACAGCCCCGCATGTTCAGGGATCCGGCTCTTTCCCTCCTCTCGAGCCGCCTGCTTCCGATAGTAGGTC
>JAJRTE010000252.1 GCA_024278455.1 Myxococcota bacterium | reverse complement strand
CGGTGCGCTTGTGGAAGCGTTCTCGGGGTTCCCCGGTATGCGACGGTGCGCTTGTGGAAGCGTTCTCGGGGTTCCCCGGTATGCGACGATGCGCTTGTGGAAGCGTTCTCGGGGTTCCCCGGTATGCGACGGTGCGCTTGTGGAAGCGTTCTCGGGGTTCCCCGGTATGCGACGGTGCGCTCCCCTGTTGTGCGCGCGGGCTCGAGAGGCAACGACGTGTCAGGTATGGTCTTGATGCCATGGCTGGAGGGGGATAGACTTGTTTCCCGGTAGCGGGTCACGGTGCTCCCGGTAGGTCGATGGGTGCCGGAAGGCCCTTTGACAGCAATCTGGACATGCTGGATCTGGAGGAACCATGGCAAGAGTGTATACGCCTTCGACAATGGTGACGCTGCCGCGGTTGAACGCGGCCCGTGCGGTGACCCTGACCGAGTCGATGCTGACGCAGGCCCAGGCGGAGCGAGAGAAGCTCCAGGCCAGCGGTCGGACGTGGCCCGATCTCCTGGTCGAGGGCGCGTCCTACCTCGAGGCGGCGTTGGTGGAACTCAAGGAGGCGATGAAGCCCGCGGAGGAGGACACGGCAGCGGCGGTCGACGCGAACTACGCCCTGGACCATGCCTGGAGCAGTTTCAAGAAGTGGTGTGACAGCACCCTGGAGCAGCCGGACGACGCGGCGAGCGAGCTTCCCCAGCTTCGCGGGTTGTGCAAGAACATTTTTTCGGATGGGCTCGAGTTCCTGAGGCAGAGCCATGCCGAGGAGTATGCCGAGTCTGGCGCGCGCCTGGCGGTGATCGACGATGAAGGGTATGGCCCGGTGGTCGACGCCCTTGGCGGCTCCTGGTTCCTGGCAACGCTCCGGGAGGCGCACGCGGCCCTGGGTGAGGCGATCCACGCCACGCGTCCCATCCAGGAGCAGGCGACGGGGCGGGTGGGAGAACGGTACACCAGGGTGCTGGACGCGCTGCGCTGGTGGGTGTTGAAGGTGGTGGCACTCACCGATCCGGAGGTGCCGGACTCGAGCGATTTCGCCGCAAGCCTCCTTTTGCCACTCACCCAGTGGGAGAATCCCGAATCGGGCAACAAGAGCGAGGCGGGGAGCGAGGAGACGACCGCGACCGAGTAGCGGCGCACCATCTCGCGTCCCCTCCATCGTGTCGGGAGGAAGAGTGCAGGGTAGCGGTCAGGCTTCACCCTCTCCTGCTTGCGGGCAGAGGTCGGGGTGGAGGTCTTCTGCCGCACCCCCGCAAGCCACATCAGCCGTGGCCGTGGGCGACACTCTCGGCGCATGGCGCCGCATCCCGCAGTTCGCCGCCCACGAAGCGCTCGAGGGCCTCCCGGATGGTCCCGCTTGCGCCGGTCGCGGTCTGGATGCCGAACTGCTGGAAGAGCTGGATGGCCCGTCCCCCCATCCCCCCACTCAACATGACATCGGCGTTGCGTGCCTGGATGAACCGGGGAACCTGACCGGGTTGGTGCGCGGTGAAGAACGGATTCTCCACGAGCTGCACCTCCTTGACCTCACGCTCCTCCAGGTCGACGAAAGCGAAATAGGGGCAGCGGCCGAAATGCTGTGCCACCTGGCTGTCCAGCCCCTGGTTGGTATCGGCGGAAATAGCGATTCGCATGACTAAGCCTCCTCGTTGATCAGTTTCGTCAGTGCATTCGCATTGACGTAGTCCACTACTTGTATCCGTTGCCCGTTCACCCCTTCGACCTCTGCCACACCGGCCTTGATCTGCTGGATCAATGTTACGGCGATGGGGCAGAGGGGCGACGATGGGCGGAAAACATAGGTTACCCGCCCCTCCTCGTCCACGGACAACTGGTCCACCAGTCTCATGCGGACCACATCGACCCCTGTTTCGGGGTCGATCACCTTTTCCAGGCGGTCCAGGATCGCCTGGCTCAGCATCAATCGTTCGGTCATGTTCACGACGCTTGCTCCCACAACGCGGCGACGACATGCTGCCAAAGCATGCGGAGCGCCGCGGCTATCCGGGCGTCGGGACGATACGTGGTGACCGGTTCCCCCCGAACCATCGCCTCGGTGACGACCGCGTCGAACGGGAGGCGGCCCGCCATGACAAGGTTCCGTTCCCGGCAAAACGCGACGATCGCCTCCGCACCCTCCGGGTAGATGTCGGCCTTGTTGACGCAGACCATCGCCCGGACACCGAAATGGTCCACCGTCTTCAGGACGCGGGACATGTCGTGCACACCGGACCGGGTCGGTTCGGCCACGATCAGGGCCAGGCTGGCGCCGGAGACGGCAGAGATGACCGGGCACCCGATACCAGGTGGGCCGTCCACGAGCACCAGGTCGTACCCCTCATCCATGGCCAGCAGACGCGCGCGTTGCTTCACCAACGTCACCAATTTGCCCGAGTTCTCCTGCCCCGGCTTCAAGGTCGCGTGGAACAGCGGCCCGAACGACGTCTCCGACCGATACCACTCACCCGCCACTTGCTCCTGCATCGTGATGGCATTCGTCGGACAGCGGTAGACGCACGCCGCACAGCCGTCGCAGGCGATGGGATCCACCTGGTACAGCCCGCTCGAGCGCCCTGACGGGGGCGACACCGAAGGGGGTAGAATGGCGTCGAACCGACAGGCCTGGGCGCATTCGCCGCAGGCCGTGCAGGACTGCGGATCGATAAACGCAACGGAACCACCCTTGAAAAGCTCCCGCTCTCGGACACGCGGAGAAAGCAAGAGCCCGAGGTTGGCCGCGTCCACGTCCGCATCGGCGATCACGGCACGGTGCCCACGCCCATCTACATGCGCCAGGTGGGCGAACGCGGCCGCGACACTCGTCTTGCCCGTGCCTCCCTTCCCGCTCAGAACCACCAACTGCTTCATGGCCCGCCTCCCGCGACCCGCGACGCGATCTCCTTCGACAGATCCCGGAAACGTCGCCAGTACGCCGGCACGATGTCGACCAACGGCAGGCCTCGAGCAATACCCTCACCAATCTTGCGATCGTAGGGAATGCGCATCAGGATGGGAAGCCCCCGCTCGCGGCAGTAGGCATCGACCTCGTCGTCTCCGATACCGTCACGGTTGACCACCACGCCCGCGGGAAGCCCCAGTTCCTGAACGACCTGGGCGACTTGCTTCAAGTCGTGCAGTCCAAACGGCGTCGGCTCCGTGACCAGAAGCACGAAATCGGCACCGCGCATCGATTCCACCACGGGACACGACGCACCAGGCGGCGCATCCCGAACCTCGGTGACAACGACTCGAGGCGGCGGCCACTTCTTCAATTCCCGAATGACCGGCACTGCCATCGGCTCGCCCACGTCCAGAAGTCCACGACTGAACATCACGCCCGTTCGGCTGTCACCCCCCTCGAGAACCCCCATCACATCCAACCGTTCGCTGATCGCTTGCTCCGGACAGGCCGTCGTGCAGCTCCCGCACCCATGGCACAACTCGGGAAAAACAAGCGTCTTGGTACCAATGACCGCGATGGCGTTGTACTGACACACCTCGGCGCAGATTCCGCAGTGCGTGCACAACGACATGTCCACTTCAGGAATCAGGATCCCCACCTCCTTGCGGCGGTCGAACGCGGGGTCGAGAAAAATGTGCCCATTGGGCGCCTCCACGTCGCAGTCCATGAAAGACACGGTCGGCTCCGACAGCGCCAGGACCAGGCTCGTGGCCACCGTGGTCTTTCCCGTTCCTCCCTTGCCACTGGCAACCACCACCCGCATCACCGTCGCCCTCTTTCAGCGGCACGAGCAGGATGATCATGATGACCAGCATGGGTGGGCGCGGTCACCCGCTCCAACCCCTGCTCACGATAGAGTTTCAGCACTTCGGTGCCGGTCAACGGCCGATCCGACGGCGCCACGTACATCACCACCCCGGCAGAAGCCAACACCGCATGGGCCTTCGGGCCAAAGGCGCCGCTCACCACGACCTGAACCCCACGGTCCACCACCGACTGCGCAGCTTGAACCCCCGCCCCGCTCGAGGCGCCCACCGCCGGGTTCTCGAGAACTTCTTGCTCGCCGGTGTCCATGTCCGTGAGCCCGAAAAAGGCAGCCCGCCCGAATCGTGCGTCGAACGGCCCGTCCATGCTCCGCCCAGAAAGGGAAACAGCAACCTTCATCTTGCGTTCCTCCAACATTTTCCATCCTCGCGTACACTGGTGCAGGGTTCCCGCCCATCGAGAGCCGGTGCATTCCTCTCCTTTAGCCCGCTATAGACCATATGTCAATAGCCGTCGTGGGGTCGTTTGCAGATTTGCCGCGGGGAGGGGAGGGGAGGAGGGGTGACCGGCCCGGGCGAATCGGCTATACTCGAACAGCACCCGGAGACGACATGGGCAACGAACCATCCCCGAAACCGTGCGGCGACGAGCAATCACCGGCCCGTTCCTTGGACCGTGGCATGTCGCCCGAGCGGTTCGAAGCGATTCTCAGCAGCATATCCGACGGGGTCTTCACGATCGATCTCAATGGCATCATCACCTGTTTCAACCGTGCTGCCGAGGAGATCACCGGGTTTGCGCGAGATGAGGCTTTGGGGAAGCGGTGTCACAAGGTGTTTAGGTCCGACTTGTGTGCCGAGGCGTGCGCGTTGCGATACACGATCGAGCATGACACGCCGGTCGTGGATCTCGTGGTGCACATCCTGAACGCGCGGGGAGAAAAGGTCCCGGTCAGCATCTCGACGGCGCTGT
>JAJRTE010000017.1 GCA_024278455.1 Myxococcota bacterium | reverse complement strand
GGCGCAAGGACGGCACCACGTTCATCGCCGAGATTTCATAGTTTCCCCTTCCCGACGGGCGTCTCGTCGGTTTCCACCGGCATGTCACACAGCGGGTGAACGCCGAAGCGGTCCTCCGGGAGCAACGCGACCTGGGGTTGCGGCTCGCCGCCACCGCGAGCCTGAAAGAGACCCTGGAAACCTGCCTCGAGTTCGCCATCGTGGCGTCCCGGATGGATGGGGGCGCCATCTTCCTCGCGGAGCAGGCTGGGGGCGACTTCGAACTCGCGAGCCACCAGGGTCTCGATCCCACCACCGCGGGCATGCCACGACGCCTGGAACGGACATCGAGTCCGGGGAGGGAGATCGCACAGGGACAACCGCTCTACGGCAATCACGGCGACTTGACCAGGGTATCGGCCCCTGGCGGCCCCAACGCACTCGCCCTGGTCCCCTTTTCTCACCAGAAGGAGGTCATCGGCTGCATCGCCGTGGTCTCCTTCTCCCTCGACACCGTCCCCCGGAGTGCACGCTCCACCCTCGAGGCGGTCTCCATACAGCTCGCACAGGCGATAGCGCGTGCGAAGCTCGAGGCCAGGTTGCTCGAGCAGCGCGCGTCGCTGGAGCGACAGGTCGAGCAGAGGACGAAGGAGCTGTCAGAAGTCAACGAGCGGCTGAGGGAGGTGATTGCCGGGCACGAGGATACCCTGAGAGAGCGGTCGCGCCTGATCGACGAGTTGGAGACAAAGAACACCGAACTCGAGCGGTTCATCTACACGGTCTCCCACGATCTCCGGACGCCGGTCATCACGATCAAAGGCTTCGTCGGCCTCATGACCGGCGATCTCGAGGAGGGAAACCTCGAGGGTCTCGGAGCGGACCTGGCACGCATATCGGAAGCCGCCAGTCGCATGCAGCGGTTACTCGACGACCTGATCGAACTCTCCAGGATCGGGCGCGTGAATGGTCCATCAGAAGAGGTGTGCATGTCGGCGCTGGCGCGCGATGCGGTGGACCGGCTCGCGAGCCGAATCTACAAAACAGGCGCCCTCGTGCATGTCGACGACAGTATGCCCGCGGTGTGGGGAGACCGGAGACGGCTCCTGGAAGTAATGGAGAATCTGCTTCGAAACGCCCTGACATTCATGGGCGAGCAGGCGTCGCCCGAGGTGCGGGTCGGGGCGAAGCGAGAAGGTGGTGAAACCGTCTATTATGTGAAGGATAACGGTGTTGGCATTGCGGCTCAATATCACGAGAGGGTGTTCGACCTGTTCGAGAAGCTGGACAGCGGCCCGGAGGGGACCGGTGTCGGGCTGACGATCACGCGCAGGGTAATCGAGCACCATGGCGGCCGCGTCTGGATCGAATCACCGGGCCCCAACAGCGGGACTACGGTGTGCTTTACCATACCGTCGGAAAAATAACCGATTCTCCAGGAGTTGCACCGTGCCCCTGAATTCGCTACGCATTCTTCTCGTGGAAGACAACGCCGACCACGCCGAGATCACGCGGCGCTGCCTCCACAGACTGGTGCCTCCCCCGAAACTGTACCACGTCCCTCACGGAGAAGCCGCCCTGGACTACCTCCACCGGCGTGCGCCCTACGATGACCCTGCCGCGAGCCCCTGGCCCACGGTCATTCTGCTGGACCTGCGTCTCCCGCGCCTGAGCGGCCTCGAGGTGCTTCGCGAAATCAAGCAGGACGCCGGCTTGAAAGCGATCCCTGTCGTGGCTCTGACCTCCTCGGAGCGGCGCCAGGACATGGAGCAGGCATACGCGCTCAACGTGAACGCCTACCTCGTCAAGCCCGTGGAGTTCAAGGAATTCAGCCAGTTGCTTATCGATTTCGGCCGGTTCTGGCTCAGGTGGAACAGGACGGTTCGCCAGGCGGATTGACCCGAACACCACCAATGAGACAGTGCAGTGCCCATTGCGCCGCCAGGTGAGTCATCGCGAGACGCGGCGAAGCGCTCCGTTGCACCCGCCGATCAGTGCTCGAGGGGGTCCGTGTCGTTCGCGTCGTAGGCCGCGGGGTCGAATCCTTCCGGTGGCTGGTCTATCGTGCCCGGCCAGAAGTAGTCCGGATAGCCATCCCGGTCGCGGTCCCACTGGTCCGCGACAGGTCCCCCGTAGATACCGAGGTCCGATCGAGAAGCGTCCGGGTCGTGGACCAACGTATCGCCCGCGTCGACCATGGGCGAGGCAACGGCGAGATGCAGATCCAGGGGCAAGCCCGAATCGTCATAGGTCAGGAATCCGGGCTCCACGGCGAGATTGTCGTCATCGATCCCGTCGAGATTGTGGTTGGCCAGCCCAGGAGGATTGTACAGGTTGCTCGAGTCGAATTCATACAGCACACCTTCGGCGTTGCTGGGCAAGTAGACATTCTCGCCGCTGTTGTAGGCGAAGACCGTGTTGAGCACGTAAGGCATGGAGCCCGTGCTGATCAACATGCCGCCACCGACGCTGGAAGCGGCGTTCGCGGTGACCACGGTCTGGGTAAGCACCGGCCCCGAGCCTATGGAAAACACCCCCCCGCCTTCCCTGGCCTGGTTGCCCCGCACCACGCAGCAGGTCAGCAACGGGTAGGACGACTCGAGGTACAGACCTCCGCCATCGCCGGTCGCCAGATTGTCCTCGATCACCGTGTGCTCGATCACGGGATTGGCATACCAGGCATAGACACCTCCTCCATCCTCGTACCAGCTTCCGGCGTTGGCCTGGTTGTTCGCAATCCTGGACTGGAGAATGGTCACGTCGGAGTAGTCCAGAAAGAGGCCTCCACCGGCTATCGCAGCGTTCCCTTCGATCGCCACGCCGCTGAGCCCGCCCTGGACAAATGCCAGGTACATACCCCCCCCCGCCCGATGCCGGCCGCCCGATATGGTCACGTCTCGCACGTCCAGGACCGACCAGGCCGCCGACACCGCGCGCCCCGAAGCGGCCTCGATCACCACCTCCCCTTCGGCAGAGCCAGTGGGTCGCAATGTCACGTTTCGGCCCGCAATCAGAATGTCGCCACGCCAGACGCCTGGATCCACCTCGATCGTCCCCTGCCGACGCATGGCCCACACGGCATCCTGGATGGACACGAAATCCCCGGGCACGCGCGCCACCGCGAAACCCTCCAATCCGGGTCTCGAGTACCAGTCGTTGGGGTCGACGCCGGACACCACTTCGTCCCCGTCAACCCACCCATCCTGGTCACCGTCGGCAACCTGTGGAAAGGTGCCGGCCCAGAACTCCATGCCGTTGCTGAGGTTGTCGTGGTCGGGGTCGGACCGGGCGTCGTCGATGGACGTGTTCAGGCCATGCTGCACCTCCCAACCATCGAACAACGTGTCGGCATCCCGGTCCTCGTAGTACGACAGGTCGATTTCTCCGCCGTAGTACCCGATATCGGCGGGGGATCCGTCCGAATCCCATTCCCCGGGTTGCGCGGCGTCCCGAAGCGGGGAACCGGGCAACACGTGGAGGTCGTCGTCGTCCGGGTTCCCGTTGGCGACGAAGCGCACGAAGCCTGGTTCAGCCTCGAAGCTGCCGGTCGACAGCCACACGTTGTGGTTCGGCCCATCGTCCGAGTACAGGTCACACCATGACACCTCCTGCTCGGCGTCCGAAAGGTTCTGCAGGTTGTGTCCCACGTTGTAGGCGAATACCGAACTGGTGAACTCGGAGGAGTCATTCTGCTGCCCCAGGAGTATGCCGCCGCCCCACCCGGCCGTGTTTCCGACCACTGAGCAATGTGCCATGCTCAACCTGGCCCCGTAGGCATAGATGCCCCCGCCACTGTCGGCCGTGTTCTCGCTGATGAGACAGTGCTCGAGCCGGGGGTTGGAAAAGCTGAACGCGAGTCCGCCACCGACAGAACCGCTATTGGCGAGGACTTTCACATACCGAAACGGGATGTCCGACCAGAAGACCGCGGCGCCACCCCCGCTGTCGGCCCTGTTGCCACGAAGGCTCGAGGCGACGAAGGACCCGCCGACATCGTTGAGGAAGATGCCGCCCCCTTCACCGTCCAGGTCGGTGCAACGATTCTCGTTGAATCGGGTCCCGGCCGTGTTCAGTACAGACTGGTTGGCGAACAAACCGCCACCTCGATAGCCCGCGACATTGGCCACCAACGTCGAACCGGTCAGGGTCGTGTCGGCGCCATCGAGATACAGGCCGCCGGCGGAAGTCGCGCTCGAGTTGCCGGCGAATCGGCACCCGTGGATGGTCGCGGTCCCCGTTTCGATGCCCACGCCGGCCGCCAGGTAGCCGGTGTTCTGCTCAATCGCCGTATTCCGGAGGACCAGGGTGCCCTTGGAAACGTAGACGCCACCGCCGGCACTGGACGCGGTGTTGTTCCTCAGCGCGCCATTCGTGATGGTGACCGAAGCGGCATACACGACGACACCGCCTCCTTGTTCGGCGGATCCCCCGTAGATGGTCAGGCCATCGAGGATGGCGCCGCTGGTCTCCGCACCGTCCACAACGAAGATCGACCCGTTTCCCGTTCCTCCTACCGTGGTGGAACCGTCCGGCCTCACCGCTGCGATACGGATCCCGTCCGAGACGACATGGATCCCGGACTCGAGGTAGTCTCCTGGCCCCACCCACACGGTGACGCCGGGTGCGGCCGCGCCGGTAGCCTCGGCGACAGACGCCATCGAGGTGCCGTTCAACCCCACGTGCGGATCCGGCCCCTGGCTCCCGCCACAGTCCTGGTCGATGCCGTCTCGAGGCGGGTCATCCGCGCCCGGGTAGATCGCGGGGTCGGTATCGACGCAATCGCCGCGAGCGGGAACGAACCCGTCGGCGGCCTGACAGGAGACGATGTCGCCGGTCCCGAAGCCGTCCGCATCCCCGTCGCGGAAGAAGACCCCGCGAAGGTCGTCATCGATCAACCCGTTGCAATCGTTGTCCACGCCGTCGCACCGCTCGGCCACCCCCGGGTTCACTCCGGGGTCCTGGTCGTCGCAATCGGTCAGGGCCACCCCCGTACACAAAGCGTCCACGACGAAGCCGTCATAGTCCAGGTCGTATCCCTCGTCGACGTAGCCATCCCCGTCGTCATCGATGCCGTTGCATACCTCTTCTTTCGATGGCTCGGGACACTCGTCCGAGCCGAGGAGAACAGATACGACCAGGACCACGAAGCTCAAGCAGGTCACGATCTGCGTTTTCATCATGTCCCTCCGCCCGGCACTCCGGGCCCGGCCTCGTCTCTCCTGCCACGAAACGCCATGCCATGGTGCCAGGCGAGCCGGGCTCGGCGTGCCGGATGATGCCATGGACAACATCACCTATTGTACCGTAGATCAACGAATTGCGAAAAACCGAAACGCCACACCGGCAGGGCCGCGCCACGCTCAGCCCGCTGACAGAGGTGCAATCCTGGTTCGGGTCGCCCGTCAGTCAAAACATCTCCGGGTTGCACTCGGGAAAGGGCATCCCCTCGGACCTGCCTGCCGACGCCCCCAGCCGGCATCACCCGACAGATCGCACGGGGTGCTTGTGCAGATGGATCGGCCAGGATTCCGGAACGCGCTTGACCTCCAACCGCGTACCCGACATATTTTTTTTGCTACTTTCTGTCCACGTCAACCTACGACCGCAACAAGGAGTGCTTATGTACAAGACCATGTTTCTGGCAGCCACCCTGGTGATGGGACCGAGTATCTACCTCAAGGGTTGCCCTGGCGACAACGACTGGGACAATGTCGAGGATTCCGTCGACAATTGCGTGGACCTCTACAACCCGGCACAGGGCGACGAGGATGGCGACGGTATCGGAGACGCCTGCGACGAGGATACGCCGTTCCATCGGGGCGCCGATGTCGGCGGCTGCTATTTCAGCGACTGGCCGCCCCTGCATGGTGTCAACTGGGAGGATCGCCCCACGTTGATCGAACAAGGGGACATCGACCCCACGGCCATCCGCGTCTCCATCGACTGGACGGCATCGGACTCGGACTGGATCGAAACAGGAACCGGCAGCACCAACGGAGAGGGCATCTGGTTCGACATTCGAGATGACCATAACCCCTACTTTTTCACCCGAACCGTGGTGGAAGCCACCGGCGAAGACACCGACGGCGACCGGGTGATGGACACGCTCTCAGGAACCTACATCATGTTCACCTGCGAGGCCGAGGATCCGACTACCTGCGAAATCTTCGCCGACGAGGGTTACTGGGAACTGTTCGCTGATGGTGTCTTCCATGCCGAGCGGGTGAACAGCATGGAATGCGGAAGACTCTGACTAAGGGCTCCCTCGCGCCCGGAAGCCTCCATCCGGCTGGGTCACTCCCCGGGGTTTTCTTCTGGCTCCCCCACGTACACGATCACGTCTGCACGCTCCTTGTCTTCCCCGTCCAGTTCGGTCGAACAGCGATCGACATAACTAATCGTTACGATCTTGGCGCCAGGCGCGAGTTCGCGAATCCTCGAGGGCAATCCCCCGTCGAAGTCGATGTGGAACTGGCCCACGACATGGAAGACCGGGCGATATCCGCGCGCAAAAGCCGCGGCGACGCTGTCTGCCATGGTGGCATCCCACAGGTTCTGAGCACGAAAGAAACTGCGTACCATCTCCTCGCTCAACGCCGGCGGGCCTTGCTCTTCACTTTCCTCGGGATTCGGTGTCGCTTCACCCTTCGCGCCGGGTTCCTTCTCGCTCCCGTTCTCTCCCCCCGCTACCCCGGGCCCGGCGGCGTCGCCATCCTGTTCGGAACGCGCGACGGCATGGTCGCTTCGCGATGTGTTCGACTCGCCGTGGGCTCCTGCCGAGCCCGCCGGTGCGCTCGCCCCCTCCGGCGACTTCGCCTCCTCGGCTGATCCGTCGGGAGGGCTGGATTGCCCGGTGTCCGCAGAGGGGGTGTGCGCGAGCACTTCTGTCATGCGGGCCAGGAACCGTTCCCAGTAGGGGCCTTCGGACAGCTTCTCCGGAACCACGAAGAGGCGTTGCTGCTCGGGCGTCAGCGCTTTCAAGCGATCGTAGCCTTCGGTGCGTGCGAGCCTGGCATAGCGGCGGGGCACGTTCGCGGCAATAACGGGACGCCCGGTCTCTCTCGCGGTTTCGACCATGGCGCGGTGTCCGGCGGGGTAGTTCTTTTCGGTACGCCGGGTGGCGCTCTTGAACCGTGCCTCGTCGGTCACGCCCAGGAGGTAGTCGTCCAGGTTCGCCTGCTGATCGCGTTCGAAAAACTCCATGCTGAGCGCGACGGTGCCTGGCCGGCGCGCGGCCACGTCTTCGAAGAGGGCGGCCATGGCAGCCAGCGCACGCGTGTGCCCGTGCATCTCTCCCAGGAGCACCACGTCGGCCTCGCTGGCAATCCGTACCAGGGTTTCCCAGTGGACCGGGTCGCCAGTCCTGCCGTCGAAAGTGGGGAAGCTACGCGCGTCGAAGAGGGGTTCCGGAGTGGGCGTGTCCTGGACGTGATCGTCATCCTGTTTCATGGCCTGCCCGTGTTCCGAGGTTGGAGGGGGCCTGTCGATGTCGTTGTCCCGGTTCAGATCGAGGCTCTGCCCGGCAGTGGCGCAGGCTGCCAAGGCGATGGCCAGGAAAGGACCTCCGAAACGCAATGCGAGGTCTCGGTGGATCATCTGATGACGTCTCCTGTGATAGTTCCAGTGGACGGCCCTCGAGGCGGAAGTCTTCCGGCACACGACAACGAGCCGCCATGACAGGGTAACGCGAAAAGTACGTTTCGTCACGCAGCCCTGGAAAAAAACGTTGCGAGGCCGGAGGAAAGTCCATGGTGAGCCGGCCCATGTCAGGGCGTAGCGGGCTCGATGGTGACCGGCCACGGTCCGGCAGACACAGGCTGGGCTTCGAGGGTGCCGGTGGCCCAGTTTTCGTACCCTCCTTCGTACCAGCTCCAGACCGATTTCCCGGTTGTGGCGATGATGTCGGCCGACAGGTCGGCCTCGATCAGCGGCGCGCTCATGGCGAGGATCGCGGTCGAGTCCCCTGGCGCGTGGTAGACATCGATGATGGTTCTCGGGTTGTCGCCGTTGGTGTCGAACAGCCAGAAGTCCTCGGGGCCGAGCGCGGAGGTGAGGTCCATGTCTCCGTAGACGCCTTCCTTGAAGGTCACCTCGATCAGATCGTCTCCCACGGTTCCCTGTGCGGCGACGATTTCCGGCGTGAAATCCGGGCGTTCGTAGTAGCTCTCATAGCCTGCCGCGGTGATCATGAGTTGGGTGGCGGAGCCGCTGTCCGTGGTGTGAACGATGCGGTGCAAGGAGTTTGCTTCATGACAACAGGCATTGCCGCACGACATGCCGTGGTGCTGCCCGCCGTAGTAGTAGTGGCAGATGTTACAGAACGCGTTCCAGTTGCCGCCGTCGCTGCAGTTCTCGCCGTTGGGGCTCGAGTCTCCCCCGGTACCGCAATCTCCGTTGCCGTTGACGTTGAGCCGCTCGCGGATCATGGAACTCCGGGATGAACCGTGGGCTTCGTGGCAGTCGGTGCAGGACATCACGAAGTTGATACCGGCGCTGCGTTCCGCGGAGTCGTAGGGCCATCGCATGAAATGCCCGTTGTGCCGGCCTCGAGTCACATAGTTCATGGCAAAGATGACGTCCGGGTTTCCGCTGTTGCCCCAGTAGCCGGACTTGCCGCTGTCGCTCACGTAGTAGGGCATGCCTGCCATCGCCAGCCCATGCTGGGCGCCGCACTCGATACGCTGGTCTGGGGGGTCCACTGAATTGCCGGTACAGGCGATGCCCTGGCCCCAGTTGACCGGGGGATTGGCATCGCTCATGCGATAAGAGTGGCAATCCAGGCAAAGCGTCGTGTAGTCCGGCATGATGTCGCCGCCGAACTCGAACTCGTAGCCATCGCCTGCCTTGGGGGGCTGGTAGACCGCGGGACGGTCGATCTGAATCAGGTGCCCTCGAGCCTCGCTGAAGTACCACCCGCCGCTTCCCGCAGCCCGGGCGGCGAAGTCGTCCATTTTCTCTCCCGGCGCGGCTCCCCACAAGACGGCACCCATGGCTCTAGGGTTGTTGACCGGGTCGCTGAAGTCGGGCCGGGTGATGGGCGAGACGTTCAGGGCGGCGTCCCAGTACTTGCCGGTGACCACGTGCGGATTGTGACAGCTCGAGCACTGGAGGGTGAAGCTGCTCCCGTTCATGGTGAAACCGGTCCCGAGGTTGTGCTTCTCGGACTTGTTGAAGGCCTCCTCGATGTCATCGGCAGACTCGTATCCCCCGGGCCGGTTGTTCGCCAGGGCGTCATTGACGATCTTGTTGTCGGTGTGGCACCGGTAGCACAGCTCCTGGATGTCGTACCCGAAGGCGGGTCCGCCCAGGATCTTGATGTTGTCGGAGCCATGCCCGTTTCCGTGGCAGCCCGTGGTGGTGCCGTCTCCGAGGCAGGAAACCGGGTTCCCCGCGTTCTGGGAGTATCCAGCGAGATTGTGGGCAGAGGCCGCCCAGCTTCCCTGGCCGTCGATGTCCGGAGGAGGAAGTTGGTCGCCGAAAGGCTCCGTTCCGCCACCAGCCAGCGCCCCGTCCTCGTCGTGGCAGCCAAGACAGAAGTCTTCCACGGTGGCGGGGTCGTCCGGGTGATATGCGTACACCACATCGGACCCCAGGTCCGGGTCCTTGAGCTTGACAACGCCGCTCCCGTGGTCGCGCACGTAGTGACAGAGGAGGCAATCGTCGTCGGAGACAGCCACCTGGACATGGTGCGAGGTCCTGGTGAAGTCTCCCTCGGCCCCTACGATCTGGCGGCGCGGGCCCTGTGGCTCGTCATGACAGTTCGTGCACCCCCCGGGAAGGAATCCCCGTTCGTGCAGGTGGCAGGTGGTGCAGTCTGCTCCCTGCATGTGGTAGGGGTCCACGCCGTCGTTGGTGTGGTGCACCGTCTCGGTGTGACAGGTCTGACAGATACCGTCGTAGGGGGCCGACGTGAAGCTGAAGTGGTCCGGGCTGTCCTGGAAGACGGCCGGTTCGAGGGCCTGCGGAACGAAAAGGGTCGTGTTCCGCCGGATCAGTTCCTCGTTGGGTGCCACGGTACCCGTGTGCGGGTCCTCGCCCTCGTGGGGTCCGTGAGGGTCGTGGCAGCTCCCACAGTCGATCGTGATCGTACCGTCACGCACCACGTGGTTGGCCACGTCGCTGTCGGAAGACGCCATGCCGGTGGGGTTGTGGCAGCTCTTGCAGAGTGCTTCCTGCTCCTCCCCCCTTGGAACGGTACTCGATCCCATCCCGCCGCTCGGATGTGTGGCATGGCAATCGTCGCAGTCGATGTCGTTTGAGCTGTCGTGCGGAGGGTCCAATGCGAGGGCGTACTGAGGGAGCGCCAAGAGCATCGCCAGCCCCCTAGTCAGATACAGGGCGCGTCGGACCATGTCGGTACCTCGCTTCGCACGCTCATTCCCAAGGCAGGACCTGACTCATTGGACCGAGTAGATGGCTTCGATCCGCCGGTTTCCCGAGTTCGCCACAATCACCGCGCCTCCGCTCGAGATCAGCAGGTCCAGCGGGAGATTGAGCTTACCGGCCTCGGTGCCGAACTCTCCGTATGCGTCCACGTAGGTCCCCTGCTCAGCATCGAGGATCTGGATTCTGTTCATGAAGCAATCCAGCGCGTGCAGGCGTCCCTGGCTGTCCATCGAGATGCCCTGGAGCTTCACGAACTTGCCCTGCCAGTCCTCGCTGAAGGCGGGAACCGGCCCCCCGAAAGAACGCAGAAACGCACCCTCGAGGTCGAAAACCTGAACCAACGCGTTCCCCTGGTCGGCGACCAGAACCTCTCCCTTCTCGACATCGCGCTCGTCGACGAGCACGGCGACAGGAAAACGAAGTCCACCGTCCCCTTCGCCCGGATGGCCGATGTTCCTCAACAAGGTTCCGGTCGCGTCATAGATCCGGATGGTGCTCTCCAGGCTGTCCACCACGTACAGGTTGCCGCGAGCGTCCAGCACCAAGTCGTTCGGCATCCGAATGTTGCCGCCGTCGATGACCTTCAGCTTGACCCCGGCCTGGGAGTAGACCTCCACGTTGTCCCGCCCATCGTTGCCGACGTAGATGTTTCCCCCGGGATCCACGACGATGCCAAGAGGGCGATCCAGCCCGGAAAGCTCACCCACCAGCTTGAGACTGGCGTCGTAGATGAAGATCGACCCCACGACCGGATCGGTGTGATAGATGTTTCCGGCCGAATCCATGGCCAGCCGGGTGGGGCTCCGGACCGGATTCAGGATGGGGAGAACCTTCGCCTCGCAAGCATCTCCGGTGCCGTCCAGGTCCTCGTCTTCCTGAAGCGCGTTGGGTACCTGCGGGCAGTTGTCGCACAGGTCGCCGACGCCGTCGCTGTCCGAGTCCGTCTGACTCGGATCGGCAAACGCCGGGCACGTGTCACACACGTCACCGATACCGTCCGAGTCCTGGTCGGCCTGGTCCGGATTCGGGTCCTGCATGCAATTGTCCTGGGAATCAAGAATTCCGTCGGCGTCCTGGTCGTCACACGCAGGATCCCCGATGAGAAAAAACGCGAGAAGCAGCAACGCACCCGCTCCGGTCCGGCGGCTCATTATCAAGTGAACCATGCAGGAACTCCCCTGGTTGTTGATAGCACGACCAGAAGCAACCACACCTCTCGGGGCGCCGCTCCCCGCGCGGGCGAATGGACCGGCCCGCTGGACGTCGGGGTCCCATTGCCAGCAAGCGGGACCAGCAAATGGTCCTGGCTAGAACAACGCGAAGGGATTCGGACCTCCGTATGCCCCCAGGTCATTTCGCTAACCGTCGACATCGTTGAACACCGGGTCGGGGTTGCCCGCGTCAATGGCGGGGGAACCGGGCTGGAGGTGGAAATCGCCGCCTACGGGATCCACGAACAAGGGGTCTGAGATGGGAAGCACATCGTGCTCGCCCGCCCAGTTGCCTCCGTAGTTCGGATAGACGATCCAGGGGTCGGATCCGCTTTCTCCGTAGGTGGCATTGTTGTCGTACAACATGTTGTAGTCATAGCCCAGGGAATCATCCTTGATGCCCGGGGAGCCGTTGGACATGCAAATGTTGTTCTGAATCGGGAAGGGAGTTCCTACCTGGTTCGTAATACCGACTGCGCCATTGTAAGCGACCACGTTGTTCGTAACGTCGTCCAGAGGCGTGTCATAGACCGCGATACCGGCTGCTGCGTTGCCGACCACGATGTTATTGGTGATCGAGCCGGTCACCCCGTTGCTCGCGATTCCCGCGGCCCTGTTGTCATGGACATAGTTCCTGTGGACCTCGATGTGCGATCCAGGGAACTCCTCGTCGGTGCCGATGCCTGCAGCATTGTTGTATGCAATCTCGTTGTCGGTGATGATGGGAGCGGCCGCATTCTTGATACCGATACCCGCGTCGGCATTGTACCCGATCACATTGTCCCGAATCACGGGAGCGCTGCCGTCACACCCGATCCCTGCCTTGGCGTTGCCCCAGTGTTCGCCATTGCTGTCTATGCCGATCAAATTGTTGGTGATCAGGGGTGTCGCCCCGTTCCTCGTCCCTATCCCGGCTTCATTGTTGCGGCCGATGAAGTTGCCGTCGATCGTGGGTGAACTCCCGTCGCACCCGATACCGACGCGGGTGTTGTAGTAGATCTCGTTGTCCACGATCAGGGGGGCGGTCTCACTGTCCCTGAATCCTACCCCCACCTCGTTGTCTTGGATGATGTTGTGCTGGACCGTGGGGGATGCGCCGAACGCGCCGGCAATCCCGATGGTATTGTCGCGAATGATACAGTTCTGGACTGTCGGGGAAGCTGCCTTGCGCGTGAGCGGCTCCACGCACAGAATGCCAATGCCTCCATTGTCGGCCCCCCGGATGGTGAACCCATCCAGCGTGGCATCGTCTGCTCCCCGGACACCGATCAGAACCCCGCTGCTCGTCCCGGTCACATCGATGATCGTCCGTTCCGCGGTGACGAACGTGGAGCGCTCCTCGTCGGTGCCGTCGGCCACCACGTTCACGCCCTCCCTCATCGTGACATGTTCGTAGTAGGTGCCCTCGGCCACGACCACCGTGTCCCCGTAAACAGACATGTTGATCGCTGCCTGGATGGTCGGGGCGTCCTGCGGCACATACACCGTGCGGGCCGTGCCGTCTCTGAACGCCTGGTTTCTGGCGGCAGCACTCTGAGAAGGCGGGCCCACCAGGACCAGAAAGCCTGCGGCGATCAGGGATGCTCGAACTGCGGTCATCGTTGGCATGGTACCTCCCTCCCGAGTGAGTGTTGCAGCGGTCAACCCAGGTATCTTTCGCCCCAACCCGCGCCAACAGGGGCCTGTATCGCCCACTCCAGGGACCGAACGCCGGCGAAACCGGCGCCAGAACGAACGGAAGGCCTCTGTCGAAATATCGGTTTTATGGGTTTTCGCTATCTTACTCAATACACGGGAGAGACCAGGGCGGTCAATAGAAACCATGGGAATGAACCGGGCCGGCAGGAGAGAAACCGGCGCGTGCTACCGCGATTCTACCGTGATGGTGGTGTTTTCCAGGATCAGGGTAAACCTGTATCCGTATCCCAGGTCCTTGTCGGTAGCCACTGTGCCGCGGGCCACTACGGTGTCTCCGACTCGAGCCGTGTCCTGCGTCGAGACGAGCAGGTCATTCGAACCGGCCTCGCCAGTGCCGTCTCGGAGGTGGAGCCAGTTCTTGCCCATGATACCCTCGTTCGCCTTGACGACTTTTCCACGGACCACCACCTCTTTTCCCGCGAGTTGCTTTTTCCCGGCATACACTTCCCCGACAGTCCAGCCCCCGTCGGCCTTCTCGATCCCGGACAGATCGATCTCGATGTCGGCAGGGCTCTGCGTTCCGACGTTCGCATGCCCCGGGGGCATCCGGCTGGACGCATCCTGACCTCCTGCAACTGCCACCGCAGGGACGAAGTAGATGAGATCGAAGGTCCGATCGAGGCTCTTGCTGTGAAACCCGGGCATGGGGGCACCGGGAGGAAACGTCACGGTGTCGCCGGTATCCACGTCGAACCGATAGGCGGCGATCCAGATCTTTCCCTTGTCCGTGTCCACCAGCGCGTAGGTGTAGGACCCTGCGTCCATGGTTTCGAGCACTTTTCCCGTCACCGTTCGAGCGGGAGCCTGTTGCTGGCCGTGCTCCACCTGGGACTCTGCGGGCATCGCCTGGCCCGCCGCGCTCTGACCGGGGAGCACCAGAAGCGCTGCGAGAGCCAACAGGCTCGAGGAACGATGGCGTGGTTCTTTCATTTTCTTGCTCCCGGGAACGGAGGTTGGTTTCCGTTCTCTCGATTTTCTTCGCTTTCCGTGTTAGGAAGCATGATCGGACGACCCGGATCCTAGCTGGCCGAACGCCGAAACACAAGAACTCTCGACGCTTCGACCGATCCCGCGGCCGATGCCGGGCACCTCGCGCCCACGTGGCTCTTTCTGAGTAGCCCCTTCGGGGGGTACCCACCGAAAGCAAAATCGTGTAGCGTGTTTCTTCCGGCCACGTCCGGGCCAGGAAAAGCGCCGCCTAACGCATGGAGGCGTCGCTCGAGAAGGCGTTTCGCAGAGAAGCGGTAGGCCGCGCCGCAGGCTTCTCGTGCGGTGGACCCACATCCCAACGGCAGGGAGTTGTTCAATGTTGTCAGGATATCATGGTAGTCAGTATTCTCGAGGAGCATGGATGAGAGGCCGGGTGATGTGGTGGCTTTCCGCCGTGTCTCTCCTGGCGTTCCTTGGTTGCGCGTCGTGGAAGAAGAAGGAGGACATCAAGCCGGTCTGGCCTCCTCCGCCCCAGACCGAGCGAATCAGGTTTCTTCGACTGATAGAAAGCAGTGACGACATTGAACGAGAAGTCTCCGTTTTCCGGCGACTGTTGCGGCTCGTGGGGGGAAGGAAGGCCCCCACATTCACATTGCGCGAACCCATGGGGATTGCAGTATCCGACGATGGACAGCGCATCTACGTATCGGACCCGGCCCAGGCGGCGGTGTTCATCTTCGACTTCGGTGAGAAGACGTTCGACAAGATCGTGGGATTGAACTCCCCGATGGGCATCGCGCTGGACGAGGACGAGAACCTCTTCGTGGTAGAGCAGCGCAAGAAAGGGGTCTCGATCTTCAACCGCGAGCACCAGATCGTGGGATTCTTCACGGACGCTTCCTTGCACCGCCCGACCGGCATCGTCATCGATCGCGACAGGGATCGCATCTATGTAGCGGATACGAGTTCCATGGAATCCCGGGAGCACACGGTCAAGGTCTTCGATCGTGAGGGCAAGCTCGTGGGTGTCGTCGGCAAGAACAGGGGGGGCGGGGAAGGGCAGTTCCTGTTTCCTACCTACCTGGCCCTCGACAAGGAAGGGAATCTCTTCGTTTCCGATACGCTCAACGCTCGAGTCCAGAAGTTCGACCCGGATGGGAACTTCGTCAGGGTTTTCGGGGAACGGGGGACCGGATGGGGGATGTTCGACAAACCGAAGGGGATCGCGATCGACAGCCTCGACAATCTGTACATCGTCGACACCACCTGGTGCAACGTCCAGATCTTCAACCAACGGGGAGACGTTCTTCTCTTCTTCGGGGGGCGCGGACCGCTACCGGGCATGCTGAAGAATCCCACGGCCATCGCCATCGACAAAGATGACCGGATTTTCGTCTGCGATTTCTTGAACCACAGGATCGGGGTCTACCAACTGGTGAACACCACCAAGGAGGATAGCTACCCGGACCTCCCCGAGGAGGGCCCTGAGCAACCCGATGCGGGTGGGAATCCGTCCGGGGAGACGGCGGGGGGAACCTGACAAGGGGGCCGCCCCTTGGCGGCGCACGACCCCGATCTGCCCGGCGTCGCAGCGACCAAGCGCGTCCAGTGGCCCCTTCTGGCCATACCCGTACAGCCCATAATTTCCATAAAACCCCCCTTCCGGGGGATTCTCAAGTTGACCAAAACAGGGAATAATGAACTGGTAGGATTTTGCGTGGATGTGGATTCAGTCCGAGTCCTCTGGGAGGAGGCAAAACCGACTTTGGAGGTCAAGAGCATGAGAAGGATCACTGTCACCGTAGTTCTCGCCGCTGCAGCCTTTTTCTACCCGCTGACGGCTTCGGCCGCTCCGGGAGATGGGATTGCCGGTTCCAAGCACGATTTCACGGACGACGCGAGTCAGGACGTGGGATTGTGCACGTTCTGCCACACCCCTCACCAGGCGTCATCCACCAAGCTTCTGTGGAATCATGAACTCACCACCAACACGTTCTCCTGGGACGTTCCTTCCACGACGGCCGGGACGACGTTCCCGACAGTCCAGGGAGACACCTACCAGGGCCCGTCGGTGAAGTGTCTGAGCTGCCACGACGGCAGCGTGGCCATCGGTGATGTCAACTGGTTCAACGGCGGCGATCCCGGGATTCTCTGGAATCGGAAATTCTCCGAAGGCGAAATCTACGCGGTCGGGTATGGCGGCGACATGGGGGGCAACCATCCTCTGGCCGTGCCCTATCCGTACAACAACGTGGCCAACACCTACAATGGCAGCACCACGGGTGACGGAATCCAGTTGGGCGAGTGGCAGGCCGATCCCGTGAGCCTGGGCATCCGGATGTTCAACGATGATGGCTCCGGCAACATCGCCGCCGGCCCGGTCGCCGGGCAGACCGGCATCGAGTGTTCGTCTTGCCATGACGTTCACAACAAGGCCAGCGTGGGACTGTACCTGCTTCGGGGGACTCTGACCGGGAACGACAGCAACTACATCTGTCTGAAGTGCCACGTCAAGTAACGTTTCTCAGTCGGCTTTCGGTCCTTGGTCGCTTCCTGGCGGTTGTCAGACGTTCTCCGCGAACAATGCGCCAATGTGTGGGATTGTTTCCGTGGCGCTGGCTCCCGCACAATCCCTTGATACCCATGACCCCGCGACATCCTGCCGTTTCCCCGTTCTGCAGTTGCCCGGGGGGTTGCCCGTGCTCAGGCCGGGTGGCTGAACCTGTACGACCCGAATGGCGAAGCGCGACCGCAGCCGTTGCCGGGGAGGCCGAAGCACTGCAGTTCCCGGGACCCGTGGCCTGCATCTGATTCGGATATCGATGGTAGCCCCGGGGTATGTGTGCTATCTAGATACCGTTCGGTTGTCGTGGCCTGCCGCTGTCTCGAAGCGCAAGGAGGCGGTCGCCTGGTGAACGTTTTGCCTACGGAACGCGTGTGGACAGGAAGTCCTGAGCTGTTTCCGCCTGCTCTTGGTCTCCATGCCCAGGGCATTCAGGCCGGAGCGACCCGGTGAACCGAAGGGCCGCGATCCTGGTGATGGCGGGGCTCGCCGGTGTGCTGGGCATCGGGATGGCAGCGGGTTGCAACGCGCGGATGAGGCACTGGCTCCTGGAGGGTCCCGGTACGCAGCCACCACCTCTGCGGCGGGTTCGGCGAGACCTGCCGGCGGAAATCGAGAAGCTGGAACGTCAGTTGGCTCGTCTTCGCGGGGGGGAGACAGGAAGCGGGCGGGCCGGCATGGGGAGCGCCGGACCGCCGATCACAGAAGCTGGCAGTTGGGCGGAAGTATCGAAGCTTCTTCCGACGACGGCGGCAGGCAGTCCTGACTGGGTTCGGGCATTGGATGACCGGATCATCTCCCCTCGGCCCGGCGTCGATCCGGAAGAGCGGCGGCAACCTGTGTTGGATCTGGAATATACATTGTCTTCTTCGTCGGGTCGAATGTTCAGCGTGGCGTTCTCTCACGCCCCGCATACGGAATGGCTTGCGTGCTGGAACTGCCATCCAGGGATTTTTCCGCTGTCAAAGACGGAGAATCCGCTGGTCCTGTCCATGGACAAGATCAATGCTGGACGCTATTGTGGCGTGTGCCATGGCCCGGTCTCGTTCGGTGCCGAAAAGGGGTGCTCCCGATGCCACCGCGGGATTCCAGAGCATTCGGCTTGGGAACGGGAAGAAACCGTCCGGCCTCCAGCCGAGCAGACCAGGGAGTGGGCCGAGACCCTTAAGCGCCTCCCCCTGGACGAAACGGGCAATGTCGATTGGGTCAGAGCGCTTGACAGCGAGGTGATCCGCCCGAGAAGAGGCCTCTCCCCCGAAGCGGAAGGAGAAGAGGTCTTGGAACTCGATGTTGACATGATTCCGGTGGAAGATCCCGAAATGAAAGTGGTCTTTCCCCACCGAGCCCATACCGAATGGCTGTCGTGTGAGAACTGTCATCCTCGCCTCTACGAGATGAAGCAGGGCACTCGCGCTGCGACGATGGAGGACATGTCGAGAGGCGAATCCTGTGGACTGTGCCACGGTACGGTCGCTTTCTCCCTGGAGGCTTGCGGGCGCTGCCACCAGGCTCTCGGTCCCCAGGAAAGGTAGGCGAAGGTGATGAAGCACCCGGGTCACGTCCTTCCCACACTGTGTGTTCTGGCCCTTGTCCTCGCTTTCGGGGGCGTCTTCGTCCAGTCGCGAGGTCTCGCGGTCGAGGGCGATCTCGTTCTCAAGCGTTACGTGGAAAACGCCATGCTCCCTCCCTCGGTGTTTTCCCACTGGTACCACCGGATTCGGTACCGGTGCTATGCCTGTCATCCATCCATATTCGAGATGAAGCGCGGGACCCGGATCACCATGGATGAAATCGACAAGGGCAAGTTCTGCGGTGCCTGCCACAACGGCAAGGTCGCCTGGTCGGTGAGTTTCGATTCCTGCACGAAATGTCATGTTGAGCCATGAAACGTTGGGACCATGCGGGATGTGCAACGCTTCTGGTGTTGTGTCTTGTCCTGTCTCGGCAGGTCTCGTTCGCACAGTCAGTCCCACTTGAGAAGTTCCAGGGCGAGTACTCGCTGGGAGGCGACTACATCCGCCAGAATGCCGGCGACGATCTCACCCACGACCTGCTGTTGCAACAACGGCTTCGCATCAGGACGCTGGATGCAGCACTCTGGGACCCGCGTCTGGCAAGGTTCAGCCTCGGCGCCAATTTCGGCTTCAGCCAGAGCTTTCGCAACTTCCTGGACCAAATGTCTTTTGCGACCCTCTGGGGGTACGATGCCGTTGCAGACATCTTGCCCCTGTCTCCCCTCGCTTTCGGTCTGTTCGCACGTCGAAACCAGTACTATCTCTCCAGGGAGTTGACCAGCCGGACCGAGGTGGTGGCCACGAGCCACGGTTTCCGGATGTCCTTCAGGCGATTCTATATCCCGTCCTGGATTGTCTATCGCGAGGAGTTCTATCAGATGGGGCACCTGGCCGAGACGGAAGGTGAGGACGGTGCGTTCATGCGGGAAAACCGCCGCAACCTGCTCTACCACGGGAGGCGAGGCTGGATCGACAGCGAGGCGGTTTTTCGATACGAGTACATCGACCTTGCCGATGAGATCACGCCCGACATGAGCTATCGGAGTCACGAAGGTAATGCCTACTACAGCATCGACCTGGGCCCGGAACTGAACTGGCGATGGGATTCGCGGCTGCGGGCGTACACACGCAAAGGTCCAACGTCGGCCTACTCGATTGCCGAGATTGATGAGTTGGTGAGCGCAAAACATTCCAGCCGGCTGCGATCGGAGTACCGGGTCAACGGGACCTATACTCGGTCAGACGATGTCATCAACATGAGTCAATCCGCTTTCGCCGGGGTCCAGCACCGGCTCTACAGGAGCCTCACCACCAGGGTGCGAGGTGACGTGCTTCTGCAAGAGGCCGCCGAGGGGTCGAAAAGAGTCGGCCGGAATCGTCTCGATTTTGTCTACAACAAGAAGCTGCGCGGGAGGGGCCGCGTGACCGCGGGCCTGGGTGGGGGCTTGCAGTACGAGAACGACGAGTTCAGTTCGGGAGAAAGCTACACCGCGCGAGAGGAGCACGAAGCGGAGACCCCGGTGGCCTATCCCTTGGCACTTGACAACCTGCAAGTCACTGAGAACACAATTGTTGTGACCAAGATCGCAGTGCCAGAAGGGGATCTGCCCCTGGGGTGCGAACCGGTGCCCGTACCGGTCATTCTCGAGCCGGGACGCGACTACCTGGTTCGTACCGTCGGCTATACGACCGAGATAGTCCCGCTCCCTTGCAACGGCACATCCCCCGGCATCAATCCCGGGGACACGGTATCCGTCGACTACGCTTACGCGGCGCCTAACATGACCTTCTACACCACCAGCATTTATGCTGACGTCGGCCTGCACTACCCCTGGTTCTCCGTGCGCGCGGGCCATGAACAGCTCGACCAGAACCTGATATCGGGGGGAGGCGAGAATCTGCTCGAGAACCTGCGGACCGACAGCGCGGGGGCGGAACTTCGGTGGACCGGTGAGGTGCTGCGCCTTGCGTTGACAGGCGAGGTAAGCCGCTCCCAGTCGAGGTACCAGAGCTATCGCGGTGTGCGCAGCGGCGGGTCTGTGAGCCTGCGTTTCCGCCCGTCTTTCTCCATGAGTCTAAACGGTGATCAGAGTTTGATGCGCTACTATGACACGCAGGATTGCCAGGACCGCGCGGATACGGATTGCGTCGACTGGAGTGCGCCGGACCGGGTGTCGAATGCGTTGGGGGGACGCCTCTCCATCACCTACAATCTCGGATACCGCTTCCTACTCGAGGCTTATGTGAGAAACTGGTGGCTCGACGCTATGTTTGAGGATTCCGAGCAGTATTTCGAGCAGGTGACCGAGGCCAACCTGCGATGGCGTTGGCTGTTTCGGCGGCTCGAGGTGAACTCTTCGGTGACCTACTCGAGCCGGAGGAGAGATGGTGTTGGTCCGGGGGAGTTCCGAGCCATGCTTCAGGTCCGGAGGAAGCTGTTCTGACGGCACCGAACTGTGCCTGGCCCGGGTGGGCCGCTCAGGCCATCCGCGGTGCTCGGGGACCGGGATCCTTTTCCGATTCCGAAGTGGAGAGGTTGAGATGGGTGCAACCAGGCTTGTCGCCACGTTCGTGGTGATGGCTATGTTGAGTGCGGGATGCGCTGCGGTGCGGGGACGGCCTTCGACGGAGCCTGAGAAAGCGGTGCGGCAGATGGTTTGGCCTGCTCCGCCCCTGCCCTCGAGGATCAGGCAGATTCAGTGTGTTGCAGAGCCGGCGGACCTTGGCATCCGCCCCTCTTTCTGGGCACGCGTTGGCAGCTTCTTCGCGGGAAGGCAGGAGACCTGGTTCGTTCGTCCGACAGGGATCGCCGCGGACGCAACGACTGTTCTGGTGACAGATCCGGGCGCCCAGGCCGTCTGGATCATCAGCACGAGCAAACGTTGGCTCCGGCGGATTCGAAACGTCGGGCAGCAGCGATTGGTTTCCCCGATCGCGGTGGCGTTTGGTCCTGGCAAACGCTTCTTTCTGACCGACTCCGTGTTGGGTGAGGTTTTCGTCCTGCAGGGTTCCGAAGGCGAACTCGAGGCGACGCTCCCGTACCCGTTTCGGCGTCCGACCGGGATCGCCTACGATTCGGTGCACGACAGGCTCTACGTGGCGGACAGCGCCCTGCACCAGATCGTGGTGTTCTCCGGCGACGGCCGGCTCGAGGGAACGATCGGGCGTCGAGGGGCAGGCGAAGGAGAGTTCAATTTCCCGACCTATCTGGCCGTGGACCGGGAGGGCCTGCTCTATGTCACGGACTCCCTGGGGTTTCGGGTGCAAATGTTCACACCGGACGGTCGGTTCGCGGGCCAGTTGGGAGAACATGGGGACTCGGCGGGGCAGTTCGCCAGCCCCAAGGGGCTCGCCATAGACAGCGACGGGCACATCTACGTAGTGGAAGCCTTGTTCGACGCCGTTCAGATCTTCGATCGAGAGGGCAGATTCCTGCTGACTTTTGGGGAACGTGGGCTTGGACCAGGCCAGTTTTGGCTGCCAAGCGGCATTTTCATCGATGCCCGGGATCGGATCTATGTCGCAGATGCGTACAATCAGCGAATCCAGATCTTCGAGTATCTTCCAGGTGGCGACCATGAATAGGTCAACGATCGTGTTTCTGACATGTGCCCTGTTCTCCGGCGTGCAAACGGCCCGTGGCGGTATTGCCGGGACCGCGCACGACCTCACGGTGTCAGGCGGCGGAGCACCCGGGGCGACGGGGAGCGACGACATCTGCGAGTACTGTCACACGCCGCACGGCGCGCGAACGACTCGAGCACTCTGGAGCCGGGACATTCCGCCCAGGATCTACAGCCTGTACACCAGCTCGACCCTCGAGGCCAACCTCCGGCAACCCACCGGAGCTTCTCGTCTCTGCCTGAGTTGCCACGACGGGACGACAGCGCTGGGGAACCTGCGATGGGCGAAGGAGCCAGGGTTTGGGACTGCGGGACGGGAAGCAGGGGGCTCTCTGGGCACGGACCTGTCGGATGACCACCCGATATCGTTCGTCTACGACACCGGCCTGGTGCTCAAGCAGGGGCAACTGGTGGATCCTCAAGCGCTCCCCAAGGAGATCCATCTCGACGGAAGCCAACAGATGCAGTGTACCTCCTGCCACGACCCCCACGAAGACCGTTTTGGGAACTTCCTGAGAATTGACAATCGCGGGGGCGCACTTTGCACGGCCTGTCACCGCCAGCGGGGGTGGAAGCGCTCCCCTCACGCGCGATCGCACGCGACGTGGAACGGGATCGGGCGCAATCCGTGGCAGAATGCTCCGTACCAAACCGTGACCGACAACGGGTGCCGCAACTGCCACCAGCCGCACGGCGCCCCGCAGCCTCAGCGCTTGCTCAAGAGCGGGAGAGAGCGGGGGATATGCCTGGAGTGCCATGACGGGAGCGTCGCGATGTCCAACCTCGAGCGCGAGTTTGCCAAGACCAGCGCGCACCGGGTCGTCTCGTTCGACTGGACCCACGACCCCAGCGAGGATCCGCTCTTCATGCCTCGCCACGTGTCATGTTCGGACTGCCACAACCCCCATCAGTCCACACAAAGCCCGGCCTTGCCCCCCTCGGTGCCCGGCGTCATGCGGGGCGTCACCGGCGTGAACATCTCCGGCAGAATGATCGCTGAAGCCCAGAATGAGTATGAAGTCTGTATCAAATGCCACGGTGACAGGGACTTCTTCACCGAACCCGGTATCGTCCGCGTGGACGACATTCGCAACATTCGCCTGAAAATCGATCCGGGCAATGCATCCTTTCATCCGATTGCAGCGGTGGGCAGAAACACGTCCATGGAGGGTCTTGTCCCCGGCTACTCGGCGTGGAGCCTCATCTACTGCACGGACTGCCACAACAATGATGAATGGACGCCCTCCGGTTCAAGACCTCGAGGGCCTCATGGCTCGAGGTACGCACCGATCCTGGAACGGGAGTACCGAACGAATCACGAGGAGCCCGAGTCGTACCAGGCCTACTCGATGTGCTACAAGTGCCACGACCGTGTGGCGTTGCTGCGCGATCGACCGGGGGACACCTTTTCCCATCGGACCCACCTCTTGGGGGAGCGACCGGCTTCCTGCGCGGTATGCCACGATGCCCACGGGTCGCGGGACAGTGGCGCGCTTATCAACTTCATGTTGAGAGACAAGACGGGGCGTGCGGTGATGGGAAGCACCCCGGGAGGGCAAGGTCCGCAGTACGTCGAGTTCGGTCCCGACCGCGGCAAGTGTTACCTCCTCTGCCACGGGAAGAACCATGATCCGTTGTGATGAGCCCCATCCTACCTGTCCGGAAAGCTCGAACCGGTGAACATGCCTTCCCTGAGGGCATAGGTCGCAGCTTGCACGCGGTTTTCCAGGCCGAGCTTGTCCAGGATGTTCTTGAGATGATTCTTGGCCGTGTTCTCACTGATTCCTAGCCGCGCCGCGATGAGCTTGTTGGTGGCCCCCTGAGCGATCAGCTCCAGGACTTGCCGCTCCCGGGCACTCAACTTCTCCAGTGGACGCCGTTCCCTGGACCGATGCTGCGCGAGCCTGGCGAACTCCTCCAAGACTTTCGAGGTGGCCTGGCGCGAGATCGCGGCCTCCCCCCGGCAGGCACCCCGCAGGGTTTCGAACAGCCTTTCGGGCTCCATCTTTTTCAGCAAGAACCCCTGCGCGCCGCACTTGATGGCTTCGATGAGATCCGATTCGTCGTCGGACACGGTCAACATCACCACCTTGGTCTCGGGCAGAAAGCTCTTGATGCGCCGCAGCGCCTCGAGCCCGCCCATGTTGGGCATGCAGATGTCCATGAGGATGAGGTCCGGAACGAGCGACCGTGCCTTTTCGACGGCCTCTTCGCCGTCAGCAGCCTCCCCAACGACCTCGAAATCCTCCTGCTGCCGGATAAGGCTGGCGATGCCTGCCCGGAACAGAATATGGTCATCGGCCACGAGAACTCTTGTGGGACACATCATGCTTCCTCCCGCTCTTTCAAAGGGAACCGGACGAGCAGCCGTGTCCCGGCCCCCGGTCTCGACGTCACGGTCAAGGACCCTCCCATGAGTTCGGCTCTTTCCTTCATGGACTGGAGGCCGAATGAACTGCCCAAACGCTGCGCGGTGGTGTCGACATCGAAGCCACGACCATCATCCTCGATGGTGATCCTGGCCTCGTTGTCCCTGGCGTCAAACACGATCGCCGCTGCCACGGCGTCGGAATGCTTTCGGATGTTGGCAAGAGCTTCTCTTATGATTCCGAACAAATGCACCTCCTCGCTCGCTCCGATCCGGGTGGCTCCTTCGTGGCTCAGTTGAAGCTGCACGTCGATGCCGGTCTGTTCGCTGTATCGACGCAGGTATTCGGCCAGCCACGGAATGAGTCCAAACCCGCGGGGATCCATTCGCAAGCCAAGTATCGAATGTCGAACTTCTTCATAAGCGTCGGCCACCAATTCCTTCATCCGCAGGATTTCTTCCTTGACCGCCGGATCGGACACCACCGAGGTTGCTCCTTCGAGTTCTCCCAGCCGCAGGTGCACGAATCCCAGTACTTGCGCCGGTCCATCGTGGAGTTCACGGGCAATCCTCCGTCGCTCGTCCATCACACTCGTCTCTCGAATCCCTGACAACTGCTCCGCATTCTCTATTCCTGTGCTGATGTGGTGGCCGAGCGTCACCAGCAGCTTTCTGCCGTGTTCCGTCAAGGGTACGGATCTACTCGACATCATGCTGATCACGCCCGCGAGCCTGCCCTTCGATATCAACGGCACGCCAGCGTAGGTCTGAACGCCCATCTCCTTTAGCCGAGTCCGGACAAAATGGTGCTCGTCGGCCGATCGGCAGATGACCAGGAGGTCTTTTCGGCGCGCCACCATGCGAGGTATCTCCTCGTCCAGCCTTGCTCCGGAGTCGTCCGGTCCGATTCCGGGAAGCTGTCCCCGGAAGACGTGCGCGGTCAGGGTATCCATCTGTCCATCCCAAAGGGAGATTTCTGCGCGCTCCGCCCATGTGACCTCGATCACACCATCCAACACACGCTCAAGAAAGTCGCTCAGCTTGAGGGAATCGTTGATGACTGCCTGGATCGTGGTCAGGACATGGTATTCCTTCTCCTTTTCGGATAGGGCGTTCTCCCTCGCTATCGCCTCGCGGAATAGCGCGTTGTACATCACGTGGATGCCGGCCGTGACCACCCCCATCATCAGCACGTAGCCGCCCAGGTGCACCGGCCAACTCAGTCGGTACCCGGCATGGATTGCTTCCACGACACCGACCAGGACAATGCTCGCGACAAGAAGCTGCCAGGCCGCAACACGCTTCAAGCCACGGTGCAAAGCCGTCATGTTTCTGTTAGGCGGATTGCACTGCAATGTCGCACCTCGTCCTCGAAGCAGCGGCCTGGATGTTCCAACAGAACTCGGACCGCGCCGCCGACCCTTCCAGTCGCAATATCACCAGTCCTCATCTTTTGGCCCGGCTAGTCACCAGCGCCGATCGCCGCCGGGGCGGCCGCAGCTTCTGTCAAGAATCGCCAAGTCTTGCTCTCCATCCACTCGGAGTACCTGGCGTCGTTCGCCCAGACTCGCCAGTGATAGCTGACCCCAGGCGAGAGCCTGTCCGGTGCTATCGCCAAGGTGGTCTCGTCGGTCTGCTCCCACAACAGGACGCTGGTCGACGGCTCGTAGATACCCACCCAGTAGTGCACCGAGTCTTCACCGTTCCCCTCCCAGGAAAGAGTGACCGCGCGGAAAGCTGAAAGCCTTTCCCCGTCTCGCGGTGCAAGAAGCACCGGTGCCCCGTACTTTCTTGGCAGCGTCCGGGCGCTCACCTCCCGCGACAGTACCCAGTCTTCCTCAACGCTTGCCACGAGCTGATATCGGAACGCTGTATCGGAGCGCAATTCCGTGTCACGGAAGGATGAGCCCGTTCCACCGACCGCCCCTCGATAGATGCGAGAGTCGTTGTACTTCCGGTAGACGAGGATCCTTTCGTATCTCTCTGCGTTGGTCCACCGGAGTTCAATCTCCGTATCCGACACGACGATGGCCAGGATGTCGTATGGCGGACTGTGCACGTCCAAGTTGAAATGCCATATCGGACTCACCTCCCCGTCCGCACGCTCGCTCGCCACGCGCCAGTACACTGTGTCGCCCACATCGAACATGGAGACAACCGATCGCCACTCTTCCCGTCCCATGGAATAATAGCGGTTTCCCGTGGCGAATTCCGAACAATCGGACCGCTCGGCAAAGTCGGCTGAAGGACACAGGGTGAGGACGAATCCCGCTGCGTCACGACTGAACCACCTGAAAGGAACGGGCGAAACCACACCGATCACTCCTCCATCAGGAGGCGCAAGAAGCACGATGTCCGCCTCTGTCCTCGTCGCAACGACGGTGGCGACACCGGTTGCGCCGGAGTCGAGACCTACCGCGACGATCCTGGCCACCCCCGGCCCCAGTGCCGTCACTGCAACGGTGCTCTCCTCCCCGCCGTCCACTCGAGCGACCTGGCGATCGGCGGACATCCAACGGTAGGCACGATCCACGTTGCCTGCCGTCACTGCGTGGGCCACGGTTGTCTCGCCCACGTAGAGAGCGTTCTTCTCGAGATGCACGGTCAACTCCGGTCGCGTGACCTCGACAACGACAGAGCCGGTCGCCCGACTGTTTATCCCGGTCGCAAGTATCGTGGCGGTTCCATCCCCCCTTCCTCGAACCCGGGCCGGGGAACCGGCGAGTTGTGTGACGGTGGCTGTCCTTTCGTCGCTCGTGCGCCAGGTGTAACCCGTGTCCCTGGCCCCCGTCGTTGTCGCCTGGACAACAACGGTCTCCCCGGAATAGATCGAGGCGCGGTCAATCGTAACCAGGACGCGGGGCCCCACGGCAGCCTGCCCCCCTGGTGCGGAAGTGGCACCCTCACCTGGGCGGCTTGCGCTGACGACCTCGGACGCGGTGCCCGGCGCCCCGCTTCGTTGCGTTGTGCGCTCCTGCCGCTCTCCGCGCGGCCCGGGCGTCGCCCGGGCCACCTCTCCAGGCGGCTGCGCCACGCCTCGGCGCAAGGGAGGTGCGGTTGCGCGGACTGCCGGTTCAGACGGGCCCTGCTCGAAGCTCTGTGCCGGGGTTCCAGGCACCGCCCCGGGAGGCGTTCGGCCACGGGGGAGCGCCTTGCCGCGGCCGACTGCTCCTTCAGACACCCGCCGGGCCGGGGGTCGAAGTGCCCTCTGCCTCCCCGGAACGGCTCTCGAGACGACGCCCTGCGCGCCTTCCGGGACCGCTTCGTCAGCCCCGATGTCCACCGGAAAGCCTCTCGAGTCTCCATCGATATCGGTGGGAGGAGCGTGTCTTGTCCCCCCGGCTCCCACGCAAGGGGAGTCTGTGCGGATGTGGTAGTCGCCGGCGCGGCTTGCGACGAACCCGGGGTTCGCCTGCAGGTTCTGGCTCCATTCCGGTCGTTCCAATTCCAGCCGCTCCAGATCGAGATACCTGTTGCTTCCTTTGTCGAGATAGAGCCCCATCCTGTTGTCATAGAAGAGGTTATGTGACGCATTCCGGGGATCGCCGGCACCGAAATCGGCCCAGTCGATCTCCTCGATCGCATAACGCCCGCTTCCCGAAAGGATGTTGTTGCAGATCGTTGCACTCCCGGCATACCCCAGCAGAATGGCATCGAGCGTTGCGCCGGCGATCGTGTTGTTTGCAATGGTCACGGTGACCCACCGGTTGAATACCGCGATACCGTTCCCGTCTGTACCCGCCATGATGTTGTTGTGAATGGTGGCGGTCAGGCTATCGATGGTGTCGGCATACAGGATAGCCCCTTCTGCGTTCATGGCCCCGGTCACGTTGTCCACGAACAGGTTTCCCGTGATGACCACGTCCCCCCCCGCGTCCAACTCGATGATTCCCCCGCGCACGCCAGACATGTTGTCCCGAAACAGGTTGCCCTCGATGATCGTCCGGGAGACACCTTCGACGAGTATTCCCGCACCTCCGTAAGGGGCTTCGCACCCCTCGATGGTGTTGTTGCGAATGACGGGTGATGCATCCTTGATCCGAATACAGCCGCCTCGCTGCTCCATACGGGAGACTCCGCCCGCAACCAGCCCGTTCCTGATGGTGAAGCCTCGCACGACAGGACTCGGGCCGGCCTGCTCGAAGCGCATGACCCTGCTGCCATGGTGTGCATCGATGACCGTCACGCCGGCGCCGGCGCCGATCAACGAGACCCCGGCAGGAATGTCCAGGGGGAAGGCCTCCTGACACCCGCTCCCCGCTCCGACCTCATAACTGCCTGCTGCAACGTGGATCTCAGCGTGCGAATCAACCACCTGCGCGACAGCGTGGGTGATGGTGCACCATGGCCGGTCGCGACTTCCGTCGCCGCTCGAATCGCTGCCCCGGGCGACATCGACATGCAAGACCGCGGCGGTAAGCCACCCCGGGTTGCAGAGCAGGGGAACTGCAACCAGGACATAGGCCAGGCACGTTCGCATATTCTACCTACGTGGTGTTCTCAGCACCTGGGAAGTCTCATCGTGGAGTGCCACAAACCTGGCGTTCGCGACTGTATTCAAGACGAGCAAGCGTCTCCCGGCAGGGACTTGATGGCACCAAACGTGCCGCCTGTTGCCAGCCGGACCCCCCCTACACGCACTGCACGGGTGGGCGCCTGATGTATTGATTTTATGGAGTTTACCATAGTTCTACTCACTTCGAAGGCGGTTCGTCAACAGCAAAGCGCGCGCAACGGTCGCGTTCCGATGGCGGAGGGCGAGCCGGAAGGGTCCCAGTTCCAGCGGTGTCGAAAGGGTTCCACCATCGGTGACGGGGCGAGCAACGTTTGGCGCCGCGAAACGGGTACAGCTCGAGAGGAGCGTGGCAAGCCGGGGGAAGACGGTGGATGTGGGCGCCGCCGCCGGGATCGATGTCGATTCCCTATGCACCTTGCGCCGTCTTGTGGCAAACCTTGCAGTCCTTCGGGTACTGAGGTCCCTTGGCATTCTTCTTGTGACAGCCACCACACTGCGTGTGGAAAGCCTTCTTGCCGGGAACGGCCTCGTCCTTCCCTTCCTTGGTGTGACAGGTGGTGCACTTCTCCTCGGCGCCCTTCTCGTTCTTGTGATGGCAGACCTGGCAGTTTTCAGCCCTCTTCTCGTGGGTGGAATGGTCGAAGTAGGCGGGCTTCGCGCCGGTGATCTCTACCTTGATCTCGCCTTCGGGCTTCTGTGCGGAGAAAGCCGCGGATATCATTCCGACCGAGAAAGCCAGGGAAACAAGGATGACAGCAGTCTTCTTCAGCATTTTCGTCTCCTCTTACATCAGGATGTTTGCGATGTCGGCGCTGTCGCCAACGTCCGACTGCCCCACGAAGCGGGCAGCCGAGTGTCGAGTGCCGTGCGAGGGCGACGACACGGTGCCCTTGCCGGCGGGCTGTGGATGATGTTTGTCACGTTCACTTCATGGCAACTCATTGATAGACGTGGGCGCTTTGTTCTGCCCCGGGAAGCAACTGCATCCCGAGATAGGTAAAGGCCACTGCTGCGAAGCCGAAAAGCACGAGATAGGCCAGGCGGCGTCCCTTCCACGCGCGGTTTCGGCGAAGGTGCAGGTAAGCGGCGAAAGCGAGCCAGGACACGAGCGACCAGGTTTCCTTGGGGTCCCAGACCCAGTAGTCCCCCCAAGCTGCCTTGGCCCAGATGGACCCGATCAGTAGCCCCACGGTCAACAGACAGAAGCCAAAGCACACGGCGCCGTCCAACAGCGATTGGAGGTCGATGCCACCTCCCCGCATGAGGTCTGGCCTGTTCAGGTCAATTGGCCGGGATCTGAGGAGGTAGATGGAAGCTGCCGCCGCGGCGACGAACAAGGAGGCATAGCCGAAAAAGTAGACGACCACGTGGGGAACGAACCACCCGCTCTGAAGGGCAGGCGGAAGATTGACCAGGGCCTTGTCTTGTTGGAAGAATGCATAGGTCAGGGTTAGCAGACATCCGAGCGCGGAAGGAAAACCGAGGATTCGCGCCCGATATACGGCTTCCAGCACGAGGTAGACCACTGCGATGCATATCGCCAGGAGCAAAAGGGATTCGTAGAGCGTCTTGAAAGGGGGTTGGTCCGATACGAGCCAGCGCACGACGAGTTGATAGGCGTTGGCTGCGAGCGCTGCGCCGAGGGCTGCCGGGGCCAGGTACCGCAACGTTGACGATGCCCTTGCCCACATGACGCCATACAGGAGCGTCGCGATGGCGTACAGCGCCAGTGTCACTCCAACAAGCATCTCATCAGGATGACTCATGGCTTTTCCCCTTGTGAAACCCCAGGAAGCACCCTTTTGCGCTCGAGCAGTGAAGGCAACAGCAAGCTGCAAGACACGCCGAGGGCGGTCACGATGAACCCGAGGTATACGATCCACAGGCCGGGGTCGCGGACGATCTGAAAGCCGGAGAATGTCGGGTCATCCGGGCGGTAGTCTGTCTGGTACACGTGAAACCCCGCGAACTCGAGCGGGTCGTTCACTTCGATGGTCCGGGTCAAGATCCTGTCCCCATCCTGGAACACGGAAACCGTGCTCAGATAGTCCTTGACCGCGCCTCCTCCTTTTTCCGGAGTCATGACGAGCGCGTTCCCATTGTCCAGGAACAATGGTTTCCCATGGCCGAGAAGGATGGGTTCCGCTTTCCCGCCGACACGGATCAACGCCACGGGGTTGTTCGCAGTATCAGAGCGTGTGGCATTCCGATACGTTCTCCTCACAGACCCGTGCATGGCCTGGATGACCAACGGCGTGCGGTCGATTCGGAGTTCCTGCCCCACATCGAAAGATCTCCAGGATGAAGGGCTTTCGCCAAGAGATGTCCAGATTCTGGAGGACTCTCCGGCGATGATCGCCACGACTTCCGGACGATTCGAAGTGTCGGAATACTCGTATCGGAGGTTGGTGGCCACCGAATCTTCGCCGGAATGGCGGAAGGACGGAAACCGTGCGAATAGCCAGGCCCGACCCGCTTCCCGGCCATCGGCGCCCTTGACCACGACCTCGATGGCCGGGTTGTTCGGCCTGGTCGAGCGGTTGGCTGGTTCGTGGGCGACAGGATCGATGATGAAGTCGTTGAACGCTCTCACCACCTCGACACGATAGGGCGACCCTGGAAGAGGATACTCTTCTCCCACGGACACCTCGAAGGTGTGCTCCCCGGCGACAATTCTGTGAGGAGAAGACGGCTTCGCCGAAGATACCGTCTCGAGGAACCGGCGGGCACGTGTCTCGTCCCAAAAGTAGTGCAGCGTTCCCCTCTCGAGAGACAGCACGCCACCTCGAGGATCGCCGTCATCGAACACCCACTGCTGTTCCTGGTTGCCGGTGGTCCCGGTCCTTGCGAGCATGGCGGCAAGTCGCCCGGGGGGGCTGCTTACCTCCACAGTCGCGCCGGCCGCCCCGGACATTCCCAGCGGCTCGACCACTGTCTCGCGGTAGTGATCCGGCCAGTAGCCCTCCACGCGGACCCCGAAAGAGGCAAGCGATTCGTCGCCGGGTGCCAGGAGCCCGGTGGCAAGCCGTTTCGGTTCGCCCGTACTGAGGTCGTACACTTCCAGGTGGTTCCTGGTTTCGTAATGGACCAGTTGGAAATCGTCGAGCTGCAGGGTGAATCCGAGGGGATAGGCCGCCGATTCCCCGCCGGGCAGATCAACAGTGAACCGATCGGCGGATTGACCGGTATGAAGATTGAGCCGGCCCTTGACGCCCCAGATGGCTCCCATGGCGACCCCAGCAAGGAGTATCAAGATGCCCAGGTGAGCCCCCATGACGCCGGCACGCCTGATGTTCAGCTTTCGGTTGAGCGCGAGCGTCATCGCAAGGCCGCTGGCGAAGAGGCCGTGAACCGTTGCGAAACCAAGGCTGTGGAACATGTCGTCGAGGAACAGGCCGTCGATGACAACCAGGGCCGGGCCGTAGGCTCCCTGCAAGACGTGCTCCGGCTGGTCTTGGAGAATCAAGGTGCCCAGGATCGACAGACAAGTCAGGAAGACAATGGCGGGCACAGCAAAGGCAGTAGAGGCAAGGAGGCGGAACCAACGCCGGCGCCACCCGGCAGCAACGCCCGCCGCGAAGACCACCAGCCCCGTGGTCACCGCGAGATTTCGCGGGCTTCGGTACGAGGAGAGCCCGAACCACGCGAGTCCATGCTGCACGACAATGCCCAGCAAGAATGCCGTGGCGAGGAGAGCAAACGCTTCGGACATTCTCGGCCGTCGCGCAGGACCTCGACTCGCCTTTTCTTCAGTTGGTTCCACCTGACAACCTTCCTTGCCCATGAGCGGTCCTGGAACGGTTTCCTTTTCTGCCCCGGCGGCAATCGCCTAGTTGGAGCTGAGCAGGTTCCCCAATTCCATGTCGAATATCCAGATAACGATGATCAAACCGACTGACAGCGCTACCATTCCGAAGAGGGTTCCGGCAACTCGGATCCACAGAGGAGGACTCGGAGCACGGATCTCCTGCAGCTTCCCGCTTTGGACAAGCCGCTGGAACTGTTCAGGCCTCTCCGTCTCCAGTTCGTGCCGATTTACGACGCCCATGAAAATGACCCGGTCCATGGGGAACTTCCCCGGACGCAGATGCCCGTTGAAGAAGTGGATGCTGAAAATGAATCCCATTGCGAGAAGCGCCTCGTGAGAGTGGATCTCCATCGCGACGTTGATAACCCACCCCGGCAACCCGAGCGTGCTGGTGAAGAACTCCTTGAACCACATGCAAAGCCCGGACAGGCCGATAATGGCCACCCCCCAGAAAACGGCCCAGTAGTCGAACTTCTCAAAGTAGGTCCACTGGTCCCATCGCGGCCTGGGACCGAGCCACAAGAACCATTTTATGTTCGCCCACAAGTCCTTGAAGTCCTTCAGGCGGGGCAGCATGGTGTTGGGCCCGAACAGGGCCTGCAGCTTGGTCTTCCAGGCCTTGCGACTGGAAAACAACCCCGCGAGCTGCAAGTGGAGATTGACCGGAACGTACGCAACGGCCACCGGAACCCCCCACAGGAACCAGCGGAAGTACCATCCTGCCGTTCTCAGCTCGAGCGGCAGCGTCGTATCCACGGGGCACTGGCGGAAGCGTGCCATGGTTTCTGCATGAAGCGTGCCGAGGAACGTGGCAATGATGCGGCCCACGTGAGCGGCAAGGTACCCGAATGTGATGATTGCGAACAGGCGGTGGAATACGCGAGCGACCTGGCCTCCGTTTCCCTGGAACAGCGTGGCAAAGGCCTGGAACATGGCGGCGGACCAGGGATGATCCGGATACTTGATGGGCAGCCCGGTGATGGCGAGGCCGAGGAAGCTGACGACCACGCACAGGTGAATGATCCTGTGAAAGCGGTCGATCCTGACGTAGTACTCGGTTTTCTTCTCGAGAGGAACGGTCTCCGGATGTCGAAGGCGCTCCACCATGCCTCGAACGAACCACAGGATGGTGTGTATCCCGAAGAAGACGAAGACGGACAAGAGTAACAGTTCCATCAGGAAGCGGAAAGCAAGCAGCACCTTGAGACCGGTTTGCTTCTGCCGCTGGAGCGGGTCTCCTGCCACCACGCCACTTTTCAGGGTTCGCTTCTCGATCTCCAAGTGATTGATATAGCTCACCATTTTCATGGTGGCCTTCTTGTGGCACTTCTGGCAGATGGCAAGAATGCGGTCGGAGGTGAGTTGCGAGTCGGGTCCCGTGGCGTTCGTGTTCAGGTGGCTTCCATGGCAGTCCTGGCACTTGGCCACGTCCGTGGACCCCAACAGCGCTGCCTTGCCATGGTAGGATTTCTTGTAGGTCGCGATGGCAAGGGGGTGACAGTCCCCGCACTGGCGTATGGCCTGAACATAGAACTCGGGCCGGTCGGTTCTACGGATGCGATGGGAAACATGACAGTCGATGCACACGGGACCCTTGAACAGGAAATCGCGACGCTGCTCAGGGGGGAGCTTGTCGAATCGGGCGCCCTCCTCGAGATAGATCTTCCCGTGCACACCTTCGAGGAACTTGTCATGGACCCCGACGTGACAGTTGGCATTCCCGCACGTTTCCGGGAGCCGGTGGTGATGAAGGGTCGAGCGTTCGTCTTCCAGGGCGAAGATGTTGTGGGAGCCGTGGCAGTCCACGCATCCTGCGGAAAAGTAGAGGCCGCTCTGGTACAGGCCTTTCCCGTGAACCGACTCCTTGTACGAGGAGACCGGCTCGAAGGTGTGACCGGTGCTGACCACACTCACCGGATCGGAATGGCACGCGGCGCAGACGTCGGCAACATTGCGCTTGCTCACCACCGAGTCACCGGAACGAATGTCCTTGTTCGCGTGGTAGTCCGCGTGGCACTGGCGGCACTTGAGCCCCTTCCGCTTGCCCCCATGCCCATCCGGAGACGGTCCGTGCACGCTCTGGTCAAGAAGCTTCACCTGCTCCTGGTGGCACTGTCCGCACAGGTGCTCCACTTCGTCCACCGTCGCGAAGCTGTCTGCTGGCTGTATCGAGTGCGACGTGTGGCATGACGTGCACACCGGAGGCCGCTCGTTGAGAGGCGTTTCGCGAATGAATGCCGCGTACTCCTCGGGAGACATCCTGGCAATCTTCGCGCTTTCTTCGGTCAACAAGCTGCCGTGAACGCCCGAGTAGTAATCGTCTCGCTTGCCCTGGTGGCAGTTTCCGCAGGTTTCGATGATGTGGGAGCGGCTCAACGTGGAGGCGGGATCCATGATCCTGCGAAAGCTGTGATGCCCATGGCAATCCGTGCAGCTTGCCACCCCAGGAACCTTGTCGAGCTTCGAGCCGTGCACCGACTCGAGATAGGAGGCCACGGGCACGAACACGTCGCCGGTGATCGGGTTCTCCGACGGCTTGCTCGGATTGTTGTGGCATTTCGCACAGATCTTGTGGACATTCCTCGAGTTGAGTGGGGAATCTCGAGAAGAGGGCGGTAGAAAGTAGTGCGGCGTCCCGGAATGGCAATCCGTACAATCCACCCGGTGGGACTTGCCGTCCGTCCCGGGGGCCCAGTGCTCGGACCCCTTCAAACTCATGGCGGCATCGTCGTGACACTCGACGCACGGGGCGACGGCTCCCACTTCCTGCGTTTCCGGATGCTGGCCGGGCACCTCGAAATGGCAATCGGTGCAGTCCAGTTCGCCGTGAACGGATGACTCGAACCGCTTGGCGGAAACCTCCGAATCGTAGTGGCATTCCTTGCACTCGGTGTTGGTGAGCGCGGCACTGCCCTGGACCGGGGAGGTCACCAGCACGATGAACGCGATCATCCCCATTTGGCGGAGATGAAAGGGCATAGACGTTCCTCCTATCGGCAACTCGCCTTTCGTGCCGGGTCTCGAGGACGATCGCCCACACCCGCCATCCCGTGCCACGATGCGCGGGGGCGATCGCCTGCAGGCGCTGCACGCTCGACACGTCCGCCGACATACCGACAAAAAAACACTTGAGGCCACTCTTCATGGCCAGTACAATAAGCACATTGAGCCAGGGGCTTGGGGCTATGATGGGCTATCGTTGGGGCAATACCCGTTGGGGTCAGTGGCTTGAATCGGTCGCGCGCCGTTTCTCCAGAACCATCCAACGGAGACAAACGAGATGAACGACAAACGTCTCTCGACAGGCCAAGCCGCAAAACTGTGCTCGGTGACCCCGGACACGATCCTGAAGTGGATCTACGCGGGTCGATTGCCCGCCTACCGCACGGGAGGAGGGCATCACCGGATCGATCCAAAAGATCTCGAGGAACTCCTCGAGCGATCGACAGCAACAGTCTCGACACCGGGACGGCTGGAAATACAGTCGTCGAGACACTGTTGGGAGTTCTACGGGCGGTCGACCGTACCTGCAACTTGCCGCCAGTGCGTGGTGTATCGCGCACAGGCGTTGCGGTGCTACGAACTGGCCAAGCTCCCGGCGGACATTGGCCACGAAAAACTCTTCTGCCAAGGAGGATGCGAAGACTGCGACTACTACATCGCCGCCCGGAATGCGGCATCGTCGGCCGGGGACGGATAGCACGGGGTGCTCTGTGCGTTTCGCGTGGCCAATCTGTTGCTAACGATTTCCGCACAGTCATACCTGCAACAGGTTTGGGCATGCCAGGTTGCATCCGCGGCGGCGTACCGTCCAGACCGATGCCATCCGCCGTTGAACCATGGCGGCCACGTTCGTTGTCGGCTCGGGGCACACGCATGCCTTTCGGGCCCGGGCTGAACCATGCTCGCAGATCCGGCGACACGGCACCCTGCGACAGCGGCCCACCACAGTGAAGCGCTCAGCCCAAAAATACGCGTGTCGCCTGCTGAAAGCCGCACGACCCAGCGGGGGAACCTGGAACTCAGGCACCCGACGTCACCAGTACGCCTTGCACCTGGCTGGCGCCCGCAAGGTAGTACGAAGCACGCCCTGGGCCCACTGCTTGCCCCCGGGCTTTTCGCCCGAGACACTAGCCGGCGTCCCACCCCGGACCCTACCACCGCCTGGAATGCCTGGCACGAAGTCAGCAAGCGGTGGGACTCTTGGCCGCGTACTCTACCGTTTGCTTGATGGATAGTCAAGACAAGAATTACGGCTATTATCGATTTCTCCCCCTTGCCCCAGGACCGGATTCGCCGTCGCCAGATGGATCTCCGCACCCAAAAGACGCACAGACATCTGTTCCTGCCGGCGCAGGTGTGCTATAGGTTGCATCATCGGAATTATTGCTTTTGTCGTTGCCATGCCCGACTGCCGCAAACCAGACCAGAATCGAAGCGTATCGCTGGCGTTCGCGCTCTGCGTGGCGCTATGGCTACCCGCAGCGTGCAACCCGCAGGTGCTCGAGCTGTTTTTCGACGGCGTCAACGATCCGCCACCGCCGAGCGGGCCCTCCCGGCAAGAACTCCTGGGGAGAATTGATGCGTTGAGCGAGGAGATTGCCGCGGAAAAGGCACTTCAGGCAGCCTTGGCTGCCAAGAAGGAAAGAAGCATCCCCCCGATTGAAGCAACGGATACCTGGGAAAAGGCGCTCGCGCTCCTGCCGACAACGGAAAGCGGCGATGTGGATTGGATGGAAGCCTTGCGGCGCCGAGTGATCGCTCCACGGCCGGGCGTTGATGTTCCCCCCCAACATGTTCTCGAACTCGAGGTGGAGCTGAACACGGCGCCCGGCAAGATGTGGCACGTACAGTTCGGACACGAATCCCATACCGAGTGGCTGTCTTGCGCGAGTTGCCATCCCGGACCCTTTCCCTTGACGCAACGAGACTCCGGGGCCATCACCATGAACGACATGGCGACCGGACAGTACTGTGGCCTCTGCCATGGACCAGTTGTCTTTGGAACTCGCGACAACTGCTCGAGGTGCCACACGGGCATCCCTGAACGGGGCAGCGACGGGTTCGTGGCGTCTCCCAAAACGCCGGTCGAACGGGTTGCGAGCTGGCAAGAAGTGGAGACGTTGCTTCCCAAGGATGCAGAGGGGAGCGTCGATTGGGTGGAGGCGCTCGAGGCGGGGCTTGTGGTTCCCAGGGCAGGCCCCGATCCGGGAAAAGTGTTGGAGCCGGTGGTCCCTTTCAAGCCTGTTGTGCTGATTCCAGAAGGAGATGAGTCCATGCGGGCCGTGTTTCCCCACAGGGCGCATACCCAGTGGTTGAGTTGCAAGAACTGCCATACAAAGATCTACCGGATGAGGTGGGGTCAGGGCCAAACCACGATGGAGCAGATAGAAGCGGGCAAAGGGTGCGGCGTGTGTCACGGGACGGTCGTGTTCGGTCCATCGACCAACTGCGCGCGCTGCCACCCGGGGCTGGAATAGCCCATCATCGAAATCGCGGGGGTCGGACACGGCCCTTTCCGATACGATTTCGCCACGACGCATGGTGGGCGAGAACAATGGCTGAGGCATTCTAACAGGGAGGAGAAATGCGATTTGGGCGAGCTATGACGGGGCTGATGGCGGGCAGCGTCCTTTTCAGCATTGTCTTGCTGACAGGCACCATGAGGTCAAGCGAAGCAGAGGAATCGACGACCCCGGTATTGTTGGATACGGATTGCGTCAAGTGCCACTCCGGACCGCCGGCCGACATCGCTGCGGCCGGGGGGGCGCACAAGTTCGTGCCGTGCCAGGGCTGCCACGAGGGCCATCGGCCCAAATCCAAGAACAACATCCCGTCCTGCGACGAGTGCCATGCGGAAGAACCCCACTTCGAACTCAAGGGGTGTCTCGATTGCCATCAAAACCCGCACAGGCCCAAGGACATCATCCTGCCCAAGAACCTGACGGATCCATGCCTGACCTGCCACACGGACCAGCAGGAGCAGCTCCAGGCGAACAAGAGCAAGCACAGTGCCCAGTACTGCACCACGTGCCACGATGTGCACGGCAAGAAACCGCAGTGCACCGACTGTCATTCCCCACATTCGGAAGACATGAATGCCGGTGACTGCCGGTTGTGTCACAAGGCCCATAAGCCCCGTGTCGTGACCTACCCGGACAGCATTCCAAACAAGATGTGCGCTGCGTGCCACGAATCGGCCTACGATCTCTTGACCGCGAGCAAGACCAAGCACCAGACGAAACGCTGCGCCTTCTGCCACAAGAGCGTGCACAAGACCGTGCCAGAGTGCTCGTCCTGTCACGGGATTCCTCACCCCGAATCGATCCTGGCCAAGTTCCCCAAGTGCGGCACCTGTCACGCGACCGCTCACGACCTGAACAACTGGCAGTCAACCTCTGGCCCGTCGGGCAAGAAGTAGCGTCACGCTGACGCGGTGCTTCGCCGAAGGAATCCGCGGAGACCCTGCCGCGGGTCCGCGTAGCGCCCCTCATTGTCGAGGCGAACGCCCCACATTGGGCCGAGCGTCCAAGCGCCCGACCAGTTGCGGTCCAGCGAGCGGCCGGCCGTCCTGCGAAGAGGGTCAGTCCGCACCCCGGGCGGACTTCACAAAGACTGCGGCCCCGTACCCCACTACTCGCCCCTTGTCTCCCACGGGCACATCCCCGGAGTTGGCATAGGTCAACACCTTCACCCTGTCCGCCCCGGCCGTCCTGGCATACTCGATGGCGGTGAGCACACCACCGGATGCACACATGCCCGTCTTGAGATTCCCGACTCGGCCCGACGATTCGACGCCGCGGAGGTGCGCGAACAGTTTCCGGCTGTCGAATCCGCTGAGCACGTCCAGGGTGGCACGGTCCAGCTTGTTCGCGTCCTCGTAGGTGGGATAGTGGGACATGTCGGTGCTGGCCAGCACCATCACCTTCTTGTCTCCCGCGGCATCGCGAATGGCCGATGCCAGGATCCGGGCGTTGTCGAGCGTGGGCACGCCGAAGAGGATCGGAACAACCTTGAACTTCCGCCCCGAGACTTGGAGGAACGGCAACTGTACCTCAACCGTGTGCTCCCGCGCGTGGATCGCTCGATCGGCCACGATGCCCCGGTGATAGGCCTGAAGCCGCGCGACCATGTCACGGTCGACGGGGACCCTGCCCAACGGTGTCTCGAAGGCGTCCACCGGGCACACGAAGGCCACCGCGCCGCGATAGGCGTCGTGCCCGATGATCACGATGGTATCGAACGAGGCGGTCTGCAGGAGTCTGTGCGTGTAGGCGGCCACCTGGCCAGAGTAGACGTAGCCGGCATGAGGTGCCATGGCGGCCACGATCTGCCCGCCCGCGTCCAGGTCCGGCACTCGAGCGAGAAATGCCTCGATCATCTCCCGGAGAGCCTTGGGGCTCGAGGGATAGAATCCTCCAGCAACCGCGGGCGGCCTCACGACAGGGGCCGGAGTGGCCTGCTTTCCGGACTCTCCTGCCGGCACCGGCCCTGTTCCCGCCTTTACATGCTGCGTCTCCGGCTCGCCACCCCGGGCCCTGCAGCCGGCCAGCAGTCCGAGGGCCAGGACCACGGTGATCATGCCAATCCCACGCATCGCTCGCTCCTCCTTCGTGTGAAACGCCGCGGGCGCGATCCGGTACCGGATCGGGCGAAGCCACACGACGCACAATCGCCGCCGAACCCCGGGGGATCGAGTCAGCCGGCACGGTGCGCCACGTGGCAGTGTACATTCGTCCTCATGAGCAGCATCTATCGTAGCACATCCTCGGCACCCATTGACCAAACGTTGGGCTGCGCCTACAATCTCCCGGACACACCCGTGCACCAGACTCACAGCAAGGGAGCAACCATGCGAACACTATTCGAGCCGACGACGATTGGTCGTCTCCGCGTGAAGAACCGTCTCGTCCGTTCGGCCACGTGGGAGGGTCTGGCCGAGCCTGACGGCTCCAGCGGTGACCGCCTCTTGACGTTCTACCGGCGTCTCGCCGCCGGCGGCGTCGGACTGATCATCTCGAGCTACATGTACGTCGCCCGCGAGGGCAAGCAGCACGCGGGGCAGATCGGGATCTACGGGGACCACCTGGTCCCGGGGCTCAGGCAGCTTGTCTCCGCGGTCCATGGTGCCGGGAGCAGAATCGCTGCCCAAATCGTCCACTGCGGCGGGCAGACGACTCGAGACGTTGCCGGACAACGCCCCGTGGCGCCCAGCGCGGTCATGAGCCCGGGTTACACCGAACTGCCTCGAGCCCTCGGCCTCGAGGAGATCGCGGCCATCGCCGAAGCGTTCGCTGCAGCAGCCGCTCGAGCACAGGCTGCGGGATTCGACGGCGTCCAGCTCCACGGCGCGCATGGCTACCTGCTGGCGCAGTTTCTCTCCCCGTCGCGCAACCGGCGCGCGGATCGCTACGGTGGGTCACTGGAGAACAGGGCGCGTTTCGGCATCGAGGTGTACGAAGCGGTACGGGCGGCTGTCGGGAAGGACTTCCCGGTGATGATCAAGCTCAATGTCCACGACTTCCTCGAGGGTTCCACGACCGAGAAGGATGCGATCCACCTGGCGCGAGCACTGGCTGGTCGAGGCATCGATGCGATCGAGGTCTCGGGAGGAACACCGGGTTCCGGGAAGCTGGGCGCGGCCCGTCCCAACATCCTGACCCGGGCCGACGAGGCCTACTTCCGGCCACAGCTCGAGGCCTTGCGGGACGCGGTCCCGGACCTTCCCCTGATGCTGGTCGGGGGCCTCCGGTCTCTCGATGTGATCGAGGAGATCGTCACATCCGGCCTGGCAGACCACGCCTCCCTCTGCCGCCCGCTGATCCGGGAACCCGATCTCCCGGCACGATGGCAGCGCGGAGATCGCCGAAAGGCAGACTGCATTTCCTGCCTCGGCTGCTTCGGACCGGCACGCAGGGGTGAAGGGGTGCGCTGCGTGGAACGCGACCGAGCCCCGGCAGCGCCACCGGCATGAGCTGATAAGGTCACGCCTCGATCGCGGCACGGTGGAAGGGCACATCCGGATCGAAGATGATCCGGTAGGTGGCCAGGGTGCGGTGGCGTGTCGCGCCCAATCGCTCGCAGGTCTTGATCATCTTCGGATTGAAGTCTCCGACCCACAGCATGATGAGATCGTCGTATCGCCGCAGGGGAAGGATGTCGGTCTCGACGAACTTGATCATCGCTCCTTCGACGCCTTTGCCCTGCCACTCCGGCACCACCCCGAACACGAGCCCGTACATGGTCCTCGAGCTACGTCTCCACTTGTGCCACAGGAACTTCAGTTTTCCGGCCAGGTCGAGGTTTCCGTGTACGTACCTGAATATCCCGTTGGGCTCCGGGATGTTGAAGTAGCAGCCTATCGGTTTGCGATCGTAGTAGGCAAACATGGCGATGTCCGGATCGGATATCGGAGCGAGCGACTTGATGATACGGTACGCCCGGGGAAAATCCAGGGGCTTGGTGCCCTCGCGACGCGCCCAGGCGGCGTTGAAGACGATTCGGAAGTGATCGGCGATCGTGCGGTGGGACATGCCGCGCACGGAGCGGACGGCGAATCGCGGGTCCTGGCGGAGGGCTTCGCTCTTTTTGTCGAACACCTCGGGGGCTCGCCCCCGGAGCGCCTTTCGGTACACGTACTGGTAGTAGTAGACCTGGAACCCGTATCGTTCGAACAGGCCCCTGTAGTACGGGGGATTGTAGTTGAGCTGGTAGGTTGGGGGGCTCGTGAAGTTGTCGACCAGCAACCCCCAGAAGGCAACGCGCTCGCCAAAGTTGATGGGGCCGTTCATGGCCTCCATCCCGCGGGCTTCGAGCCAGGCCTTGCAGGCGTCGAAAAGCAGATTCGCTGCGCCCTGGTCGTCGATGCATTCGAAGAACCCCAGGCCGCCGGAACGCTGTGGATACTTGTCGGCGGTGCGCTCGTCGACGAAAGCCGCTACCCGCCCGACCACCGTACCTTTTTCGTCGCGCAGGATCCATCGCACGGCGTCCCCGTGCCGAAAAGCGGCATTCTTCCTCCGGTCGAAAACGTTCTCCACATCCTGTTCCAGGTGCGGGATCCAGTTGGGATCGTTGCGGTAGATCGACCCTGGAAGCTCGAGGAAGGCACGGCGGTCCCCCCTTGTCTTCACCTCCACGAGTTGCCATCCAAGAGACATGTCTGGTCCTTCTCGAGTTGCTGGCTCCACTTCCGGCGACCGCCCGGCGAAACATCGTCGCAGCGGACAGACATGCGGTGGCGCCGTCGATACGACACGATACGCCTGCTGTCCCGCGGGGTCAACAGGGAGACGTCCCTGGACGCCCCTTGCAACGCAGCGGTGCGGCTGTCTTCCCACGGCTCACCCGCGCCGCCCCTCAGCGTTCTCGAGGTGCGCAAGAGGGAAACGGGCACGAATGGAACAGGTGTTTGTTCGAAAACCATTGACTTGTCCAAGCGATCCACGGATGCTGTAATAGAGAGGTGGTTATCGCCGGTTCTCGAGGAGGCCCCCTCGAGAAAACGACGGCGAGCCGCGCGAGGGGTTCCGGGACAACCGTGCCGTAGCCTCTACCGGTCGAACGCGATAAGGGGACTCGCGTCTTGTTGCCAGCCTGCTGTCCGGCCTCCCGGGTTGCACCCGGGTCGAACTGGCACCCCCTGCCCTGCGTCGTCGATCCCTCCTGTCGATGCTTTCTCCCTCCGTCTACCCGCAACCAGCCGAATCGCGTTCGAGTCCATGGGTGTGTCGGTGGCGCGCATGTTGCGCCTCGACGACAACGAGAGCGGCCCGGTCCCCTGGCCGGTTTCGATCGAAGGAGCCGAATCGCATGGAAATGAAGATTCACGCCCGGCAGTTGGACATCGGCGAGTCTCTCCGCGCCTATGCAGAGCGCCACATCGGGGAGTCCCTGGCCAACATATACAGGAGGAGGACAGCCAACATCGACATCGAGTTCTCCCGGGACGCCAAGGGTCGCGAAAAGGTGTGCAAGGTCACCGTGTTCGTGCCTCGCGGCAAGACGCTCGTGGCCACCGCGCAAGATGCCAACCCTTACGCCGCCGTGGACCTGGTTGCCGAGAAGATAAGCCGCGAGCTGCGACAGTACAAGGAGAAGCGGGCCCAGGCGGAACGCCAGGGTGTCAGCCCTTCCCAGCTCGAGATCGACCACGAAGCGCTCGGGGGCTCCGCCGAGGAGGTGGTGTACCACTTCGACGACGCCGTCCTCTGACGCAGCCTCTCGTTCTCCCTCCGGTTTGGAACGGCTCCCCGGTATCGACGACGGCCGTTCCCGCTGGACATCCCCGTCCCGGAACCCTGAAATGCGGGAAATCGTGCCCCCCCACATCAAACCCAGGCGTGTCATGAGGCCCCCTTGTGCAGAAGGTGCTGCATTGCACTGATGCCAGCCTGATAGTGCTCTCATCATAAGCCCATCATCCTGGGCAAGTCCGGACAGCACGTGTCCGAAGTGCGCCAGTCGACCAGCGGGTGGCGCACAGCGCCGGGTCCGTTCGGCTGGTCGTATGTCTCCAGGTGCGGTCCATGCGTGCTCCTTGTGGGATGAAACGGGATGATGGTACACTGTCTACCGTGTCGAGAAGACACGCATCCCTGGCCACGATCACAAGGTCGAACCCCTGGCATACACCCAACCTCGTGAAGAAGGAGGCAATATGAAGTCACCGAACCATTCTCTGCATTTGCCTCGAGCCATTCTCGTGATGGTTCTCATTCACCTCTCGTTGATGGGGAGTTCCGAATGCCCGCCACCCATCGACGGAGATGGCGATGGCTATTCTCCCGACCAGGGCGACTGCAATGACCTCGATGCCTCGACCTATCCCGGCGCGCCCGAGATATGCGACGGCCACGACAACGACTGCAACGGGGAGGTGGACGAAAGTGCGAACCTGCCCTGGTACCTGGACGCCGATAGGGATGGGTACGGGGAGTCGGGGGGCAGACCGTACCTGGGCTGCTCTCCCCCGTCTGACGGATACGCTGTCAACGATATGGACTGCAACGATACAGACGCCAGCGTCAACCCCGGTGTCCTCGATACCTGCAACGGGCTCGACGACGATTGCGATGGACTGATCGACAACGAAGCAGACCAGGTCTGGTTTCCCGACGACGATGGGGATGGCTACGGGGACGAGGCCGGTGGGATGAGGACCTGTGAGCCTCCTCGCGGCTACATACGAAGTCGAGGGGACTGCGATGACGCGGACCCCGCTGTTCACCCTTTTGCCAACGAAGTATCCCGCATGGACGGCCGGGACCAGGACTGCGGCGGTACCGACGGCCCCGACCCCTCCGTCGCATCTCCCACCCAGTCGATCCAGGACGCCCTGAACTCGGCTCAACCGGGCCAGGTCGTCTGGGTCGGCCCGGGCACGTACCATGAATACGATCTCGACTTCCTGGGCAAGGAGGTCACCCTCATCTCCACGCAACTCCAGGAGAATACCATCATCGACGCCGATCACCAGGGACCGGTCTTCCGTTTCGACCACGGGGAGACCCTCGCCACGAGACTCGATGGGTTCACGCTCACCAACGGCGATTGGGAGTACGGCGGAGGGGCATACCTCGAGTCCTCGAGCCCGACCTTCGCCAACGTCACACTATCCGAGAACTCGGGCACCTGTGGCGGCGGAATGTACATGGACTCCTCGAGCCCGGTCCTGACCAACGTCGTCTTCGCCGGGAACAGGGCTCAAGAGGGCCAGCACTTTGCCATGGGGTACGGCGGCGCCATGTACCTGACGTGGTCGGACCCGACGCTGACCCATGTCATCTTCTCCGGCAACTCCTCGATCGGAGAGGCAGGAGGAATGCTCATCAACACCTACTCGAGCCCTGTCATCACCGACGCCCTCTTCTCTGGAAACAGTTCGACAGGCCGAGGTGGCGGGATGTTCGTGAACGGGGGTTCGACACCCGTTCTCACCAACGTCATCTTCTCCGCGAACTCGAGCTACTGGGGAGGTGGAATGGCTCTCGAGGGCACAAAGGAGATCCTCACCAACGTCTGGGTTGCGTGGAACACGGCCAGGTACTACGGCGGCGGTATCGAGGCTTCCATTTCGGCCGCTGTTCTCACGAATGTCGTCATCGAGGGGAACTGGGCTCAGACCCATCATTCCGGCGGACTCTATGTTCTGTATGAGGTGGACCCGACCTTGACGAACACCATCATCACGAACAACCGTGCCCCCACGGATGGAGGGGTCGTGATCGAATCGAGCGACGGCACGACTTTTCGCAACGTCATCATCGCCTACAACAGCGGCTACAACCTGTCTACGGACGCATACAGCAACCCGACGCTGACCTACTGTGATCTCTACCCGGCCCCAGGCCAGGGCAACTATGCCGGGCTCACCCTCGGCGATACCAACTACACCTCGGAACCCGGTTTCCTCGACTATGATTCCCACGCATACCCGACCAACTTTCACCTGGCCCTGACCTCACCGCTGGTCAACCATGGCGACCCGGCCATCTTCGACCCCGACCGCTCGCCTTCGGATGTCGGGGCGTTCGGAGGCCCGTCGGCGGACGATTGGGACCTGGACGCGGATGGCTACCCGAACTGGTTCTGGCCGGGGACACTCCAGGACGCGCCGACCGGTTTCGACCCGGCCGACTTCGACGCCGACGACCAGAACGCGAGCGTTCACTGAGCAACTCCAGCCTCTCCTACCGCGCCGACCAGGTCGTCACCAGGTCACGGACCGGGCGGTCGGCGACAAGGTAGCATGCGATAACGAGACAGAAGGCTGCGACGCCCAGGAAAATCAACCGCGCGTCCTGGTCTATCGCGTCGAGCAGCAGGCCGGACAGGGCGTAGGAGACCGGCATGAGGCCGGTGGTCACGGCGTTCATCGTGCCGAACACCCGCCCTCGCATGGCCGACGGGACCACGGTCTGCACGATGGTCTGGGCCATCAGGTTGATGATGGCCACGTTGACCGACACAAGGGCGAACAGCACGAAGATGCCCGGTACCCAGGAGGTGAACGCAACAGTGGCGACCAGGAATCCGCAAGCGAAGAAGGTCCCGTGGAACACCACCGCATTCTGCTTGCCCGTGAGCTTCAGCATGCCGAAACCCAGGAATCCCACGATGCCGCCCAGGAGGTAGGCGGCAAGCACGAAGCCGAAGTAGCTCGGCGGAAGTCCCAGGTCGTCCTCCACGAAGAAGGGCAGGGACAGCACCATGGGGGGGAACAGGGCGTTGGTACACATGAAAGAGAGGATCATCCCCCTCAGTCCCCGATGGGCCCAGACATAGGACAACCCCTCCCCGGTTCGGGATATCCAGGCTCGAGCCCCGGCCGCTCCGCCAGGCTCGTGATGGCGCGGAATCCACAGGAACAGCTCGAGACCAGCCGACACCAGGTAGGAAATCCCGTTGGCCAGGATCAGGAACGCGGCGCCGGCCACGCCGTACAACACCCCTGCCATCGAGGTGCCGATGAGGTAGGTGAGGTAGAAATTCGACTGGAACAACGCGTTGATCCGCTTGAGCTTGCTCGCTGGCACCATGTCCGGTACCGACGCATCCACCGCAGGGCGAAACAGGGCGTAGGCCACGGACACGCACAGGGTCGCCGTGATCACCATCCACACCTCGATCTCCAGGCTCGAGACATCGACGGCAACCCCCGCGACTCGCCACGGTTCGGGTCCGGCGAACCGCGCCAACCCGGGAAGCGCAAGGAGCACCATGGCCACACCGCACACGGCGTCCGCGGCCACGATGATCCGCCGCCGATCGAGGCTGTCCACCACGGTCCCGGCCAGCGGCCCGAGCAGGAAAGCCGGCAGCAAGGCCAGCATCTCCACCGTCCCCATGACCGCACCCGAGCCGGTCAACTCCTTGAGCAGCAGCATGATGGCCACCCAGTAGACGCTGGAGCCCACCATGGAGACGAACTGCCCCGAGAGCAGCAGTGCGATGTTCTTACGCCAGGATCGATTCTGCAATGTCCTTGAACACCATCTGCAAGACGTTTGCGTTGGCCTCGAGGTGGGGTGGAAACAACATGTCCATGTGTTCCCCGAATCCCTGGTACTCCCGGTACCGGCTCGAGGTGAATGGCTGCCAGCCGTTGTCCCTGGTAAACGCTACCCAGTCCCGGTTGTCCGCCGTCTCGCTCTGCCCGATGGACCGCACCAGGTGGATGTTCGCCCCCACCGGCTCCCGAACCTCCACCGCGTGCACCAGCCGACTGTACTCGAGGAGGTCCTCGACCGCACGCGCCTTCAGCGCTTCGTCGCCAGCGAAAAGAAAGTCGAAGCCCGCGAGCAGCTTCTTCGCCCGGGCGGTTTCGATCTCGAGGTCGAAGGCGTCGAGCGTTTTCCACCGGGAGAAGGCGTCCAGCAGCACGAGGTCCGACACCTGGCGGCCCCGCTGCTCGAGCCGCCGGACGACGTCGTAGCCGATGCGGCCCCCGGCGGAAAACCCGAACACCACGAACGGATGGCTGGCTTCCAGCGAGAGCGCCGTCCGGACGAACCCGTCGAGGACGTCCTCCCGGCGCTGGTAGTTGAACCCTATCATCTGCACGTCCGGCAGGAAGGCCGACAGGGCATGATAGGTCAGGCCATAGCACACGTAGGGCGGAAAGCAGAGGACCCGCAGCGGTGCGCCTTCGTTGAACACGACGTAGGGGTCGAACCCCTTGCCCACGGCCTCGCGACTCTCGATCAGGGCCACGATGTGCTGGATGGTCGGTGCGCGAAACAGCTCCCTCGAGGGGAAAGACACACCGAAACGGCTCTCGAGCATGGACAGCAAGGTGATGGCCTTGAGCGAGTCTCCGCCCAACTCGAAGAAGTCGTCGCGCACGCCCACGCCGTCCACCCGGAAGAACGCCTCCCACAGGGAGACCAGTTCCCGCTCCAGACTGCTCCCAGGAGGCGTGTAAGGGGTGGACAGCCGCGTTCGGTCCAGCGTCACACGCCCGGAAGCGGTGTCGCCGCCCTCCGCCTCCCCCACCGCCGGCGTCGCTGCCGCGGTCCTCCCGGCTCCGGACAAGGTCTCCGTGACGGACGACTCCCGCTGCTGGGACGACCCGCCCTCAACCCCGGCCCGCCGCTCGGCCATCGGGGTCTTCGAGACCACGACATGCTCGACTCCCCGCGCGTCGTGGAGGATCCTGTCGAGCAGCTCCCGGCCTTCGTCCGATGTCAACGCGCGCCCGGAATCCGACCGGGAGCCCGGGGCCTGCCAGGCATCCCAATCGACAATGATCCACGGATGGCGCGGATTCCGACGGTTCAACCGCCTCGCTGTCTCATCCAGGCAAAGGTGCACGGCGGTGTAGCCGGCATACCCCGTGCCACCCAGCCGTGCGGACAGGGAGGACGCCAGCAGCCGGAAATCGGTCTCGACCTCTTCGAGGGCCTCGTGCAGCGCCAGTAGCCCGTGTATCCGCGGGCGAGAAAGGGCCTCGAGCCACGCCTCCCGCGAGCCCGCATCCTGGCACTCCCGCAGCAGCCGGAAATCCACCGCCCCACAAGAGGTGCTCAAGACGTTTGCTAGGTCAATTGTCTG
>JAJRTE010000251.1 GCA_024278455.1 Myxococcota bacterium | reverse complement strand
GGTGGTTGCTGGTTCGGGGTTGCTGGTTCGGGGTTGCTGGTTCGGGGTTGCTGGTTCGGGGTTGCTGGTTCGGGGTTGCTGGTTCGGGGTTGCTGGTTCGGGGTTGCTGGTTCGGGGTTGCTGGTTCGGGGCGGGGACACGGACACGGGACGGGGACACGGACCCGCCCCTACGTGCCGCTCCCCATTCCCCGTTCCCCGTTTCCACAGGGCATGGGGCCTATCGCGGGGATGCGGGGTCCTCGAAACCCAGGTGATCCGGCCGGCCGGTCGCCCGGGCCTCCTCGATCCGGCCGGCGAGCGCCGAGATCTGCTCGGCAAGGTCGGCCGCTCCTCCGGCACCGGGTGCGGCCATGTCCCCCCGGGCCACCGCTGCCAGGAAGCGGTCGGCGGCACCCGCCATCACCTCGGACCGCACGACGCGACGAACCTCTTCTCGAGTCCCGGGAGGGTGTTCCCCTGGCCGAAGGCTGGAGAGAACAAGGGGGGCGACCTGATCCAGTACCGGGTCGATAGCCCCGGGACGTGGGGAACTCGCACCCGCTGTCTCCGGACCCGGAACACCGTCCGATGACACCGCTTCCGTTGTTCGCGCAAGGCGGTCATCCGCTCCGCGCCTGCCGGTGCCCCTCCCGGTCGCAGCGCTTCGGTCCACGGATGGTTCGGGGTCCGCGCAAGGGCTGCTGGACCCGGTCGATCGCGCCGGAAGAACGGATCCCGCGCGCCCGGGGTCCGCTGCGCCGGAACCGCTGGCCCGGCTCCCGGTCCACTCGACGATGAGACTGGACAGCGCCAAGACCATGATACCTCCCCACAGCACCCCAACGCCCCATATCAGCCTCGAGGACCTGGCTGCTGCTGTTGCACGCGCTCCACGGGCCATCGGCGACCTCCTTTCAGCCGTCAGTCGGCGGCAGGTTCCGCAGCCGGTGTCGGCTCGGCATCGCTCGGGGTGTCACTGACCGGCATGGCCGTGTAGTCGCCGGACAGCCCGAAGTCGACAACTACGAGGGCGCCGAGGACCGAACACACGCCGGCTTCCTGCACCAGGTACTCCCCGCCACCTGCATAGTCCACCGGGTCCTGCGTTCCGGCCAGGAGGGCGAAGACGTTGCCTGCACACAGTGCCGCCCAGTTGCCGTCCACCGCGGGCCAGCTCGCCGCCCCGAGAAGGTACTCACCGGTCTCCGGATCGATGATGCCTGCCATCCCCGCGGTGTCACCGGTATCTTCGTAGTACATGGAGGCACCGAGCAGCACCCACCAGCGGTCCAGTTCCATCTGGTCTGGAAGGATCTCCTTGAGGGTCATGATACTCGCCCGGACGTCGTCGTAGAACTGGGCGATCGCTTCCATGAGAGCCATCTGGTCCTCGAGCGGGATGGGCAACGAGGCGACGAAGGCGGTGAGGGCTTCCTCGCCCTCGTAGAAGCAGAACTCCGCGTTGTCGTCGATCGGGCATTCTTCCCAGACGCCGGTGCTCGTCCCACCGAAAGCGATCCCGACGCCGAAGTTGAAGGTGATCGATGGATAGTCCAGGTCGTAAAGGCCGTCGAACGTTTCCGCCATGGCCGGCGCACTCAGGAAAAGCATGACCGCGCCCAAGAGTGTCGCAAAGGTCTTCATGTTACTCTCCCGCGTTCGAGTGTCGAAATCCCCCGGAAAGGAGAACCTGCACGGTGCGTGCCACGGTCTGCTCCTCCGGCAACCCTTTCCCGGGAGATCCCGGGCAGCCATGGCTCGAGGGGGGCACGTGCGGCGTGCCGTGTCGCGGGAAGCGCGAAAAACAAGCGAAACGCCAGGTGGTATCGCCTTCGGGATACGGGTGGATGATGGCCGGCACGCGCTCCGGAGGAACGTGCGGCGCTCCGATGGTGCGGCCCGTGGCGAGGGATGGATATCGAAGCGATCGGTAACCCGGCGATTCTTCACCGGTAAACCGCCAGGCCGGGCCGGGGGGACCCCGGGGGGGCCGGACCGGTCCCATCGGGCCGCCTGCGTCACGAACATGGTGGTTACCCGCGGGCTACCGGGTCCTCAAGAACGCGATGGACTCGGCGAGCCGGGCGGATTCGTCCGGGTAGGCGTCCTTCAATTCGTCGAAGGCGTCGGCGGCCTTGTCCTGGTCCCCGAGGGCTGCGTAGCAGCGCACCACGCCGGCCATGGCCTTGCCACGCACCCGGGGGTCGCTGGCGCCGGTGGCCAGCGGCCCAAGGGTCTCGAGCGCTGCCCGTGGGTCACCGTCGAGCAGGGACAGTTGCGCAAGTCCCAGCCGGGCGTTCTCAACAGCCTCGGGCCGGTCCGGAAAGCGCTTGAGCAGGTCGGAGTAGACGGCCCTGGCCTTCTCCACGAGCTTCTGTTCCTGGTAGATTTCCGCTGCGGAGAGTGCCGCGGAGACACGGTAGTCGGGGAAGGCGTCGCCGGTGGCGGCGGCCTCGTACCGCGCGGCGGCCTCGAGGAGTTGGTTGCGGGCCCGGAAGATTCCCGCGGCGCCGATTCTCGCGCTCAGGACCTGCTCCGCCTGGTCCGGGAACCTTGCCATGGCTTGCTGGAAATGAGCCAGCGCGTCGTCGGTGCGATCGAGTTCCGTGAGCACCTGTCCGGCCAGCACGAGCGCCCAGGCCTGCTCGCCCGGGTCCGCCCCGCGCGACACTACCTGTTCGTACAGTTCGACGGCCTTTTCCAGATCGCCTCGAGCCCTGGCCTTGTTAGCCCGCTCGAGGAGGTCGCCATTCTCCGGCTGCACCTCGTCATGACCGGCGAGCGCCCGTGCGTTCCGCGCCTTCTCCTGCTCTCCCGCCTGGGCGTAGACCTGGGCGACCGACTCCAGCGCCCAGAGGCGCATGCCCTGGTCCACGGTTTCTCGCGCCACCTGCTCGTAGAGCCTGGCGGAATCGTCGAGCCGGCCCTGGGATCTCCGCACGGCGGCGAGCCCCATCATGGCGTTATGATAGATGTCCAGGTTGTCCCGGTAGCCGTCGATGATTGCCTGATAGGCGCGAGCGGCGGCGGCGTGTCGTCCCATCTCGGCGCAGGCCTGGGCCTGGGCATCCAGGATCGTGAGACGGAGATTCCGGTCGGACGTGGCCGCCTCGAGTTCGTCGTAAATACTCAGGGCGGTGGCTGTGTCGCCTTTCCCCTGAAAGCCTGCGGCGAGGGCCAGCTTGCCGGCCACGTACACCTCCGGATCCTCCCCGGCCAGCTCGAGGATCTGGCGCCCCACCTCCATCGCCTCGTCGGCCTGGCCGGTTTGCTCGTACAACTGCCCGAGCCGCTCGAGCGCCTGGGCGGCCTGCTTCGGGTCCGCGGCGGTGGAGGCTGCTGCTCGCAACGTGGTAATGGCCTTGTCCACCCTGTCCTGTATCCGGTACGCCTCGGCAAGGCCGATTCGTGCACGGAAGTCGGCTTCGGGGACCGTGGCGAACTCGTCACGAACGCGTTGGAACGCCTGGACGGCCTTGTTCGCTTCCTGCTGGTCCAGGTAGAGATCGCCCAGTGCCAGCAACGTACCGGCCCGGACGTCGGCTCGAGTGGCCGAGTCGAGGGCCGCCAGGTACAACGATTCGGCCTTGGCTAGTTCGCCTTGCCGCTGAAACAGTTGCGCCATGCCTTGCCGGGCGGAGAAGGCGGCATCGTGCCTCGGCGGCACGAGGCTGATAATGCGCTGGTATGCGTCGATCGCCCGGCCGATCTCGCCGGCATCGGCATACATGCGGGCGAGGGACTCGAGGGCGGTCGCCTTGAGGTTGATGTCCGCTGTCGTGGTGGCGACCTTCTGGTAGAGAGAAGCGGCCTCATCGAGCTTGCCCTTTGCCAGGGCGAGCCGTGCCAGCCCGAACCGCGCGTTGGCCTGGGCCTCGTCGTCGTCCGGAATCTCGAGCAACTGGCGAAAGGCCCGCTCGGCTCGTTCGTCTTCTCGCAGGTCGGCGAGGGTGTGCCCAAGTTCGTTAAGCAGGTGGGATCGAAAAGGCGCAGCGCCCGGGTCGCGCAGCAGGGCTTCGTAGATGGGGACGGCCTTGCCGGGGTTCCCTCGAGTCGTCTCCAGACGCGCCAAGTCCATCCGCGCCGTGACCACGACTTCGGTCTGGGACGGGAAGCTGTCCACCACCTGTTGGAGTACAGCGCCGGCTGCATCCAGGCGGCCGGTTTCGGCGAGCAGTTGTCCGCGCCGAAGCAGAGCGCTCGCGGCAAGCCCCGGCTCCGACGACTCGACCGCCCCGTCGAGCAGCTCGAACGCCTCGTCGTATCGCTGCATGGCTGCCAGCGTGTCAGCTTCCTCGAGCCGAGAACTCCCTTGCAGTTCCTGGTTGTTCGTGGCCTGGCGCCGCACCTGGCGGAACAGCGCGATGGCCTCGTCAGTCCGTCCCACACGTTTGAGAAGCGCACCGTAGGCGAGCTGGGCCTGGCTCTTGAGTAGAGGGTCCCGGGTCCGTTTCAGGATGTCCTTGTACACCCGGGCGGCCCAGTCATATTCGCCCTTGTCCACCATGAGCTGCGCCAGGTCCATCTTCACCTCGGGACTGACATCCCCGCTCGTCGGGTAACGCTTGATGAGCGTCTCGAAACTGGCCAGCGACTTCTCTCGATCCCCCATGGCGTCGTACATGCGCGCCTCGAGAATCAGCAAGCTGACCTTCTGGTCGTCGTCTCGAGCGAGCGGGCCGAGCTTGTCGAGAAGGGTGGCGGCCTGGGCGTACTGGCGGCGCTCGAGGTAGACCTCGCCCATCTGGAGGTTCACGTCGAAGGCCACGTCCGGGTCGTGGGGAAACCGCTCCATGGTCTCCTGGAAAATCTCCACCGCCCGGTCCCGGTATCCAAGCTTCTGGTAGGCCCGGGAAAGGGCGAGCAGCGCTTGCGCCACATCCTTGGGAGAATTCGTGTCGTCATCTGCGATCTCCCGGATAAGCGTGATGGCCCGCTCCCCGTTGCCGGCATCGAGCAGGGCTTCCGCCTGCTTGAGCTGCGCCGCAATACTCTCGTCACGGTCGTCCTCCGCGAGCACGACTATCTTGCCGTAGACCTTGGCCGCGTCCCCGGGCCGGTCCGCTTCCTCGAGAACCTCCGCCTTCTCTCCAAGCACGGCAATCACCTGGGACGTGCGCCCCGCCACCCGCTCCAGAAGCCGGTCGTAGATGGCAAGCGCCTCGTCGTGCCGGGCCTCGTCCCTGAGCGCCTGGGCGTCCGCCATCAAGTCGTCGATCGGTCTCAGGTCCGGGTCGTTGAAGTAGAGATAGACTCCCGCCGCCACCGCCGCCGCCACGACTCCCAGGAGAACCTGCACGCGCCGACTCCCCTTGATCCAGGCATAGGCCCGCTCGAAAAACAGGGCGTCCACGATGGCACCGGCCTCCCGGACCGCGTCCATCTCCGCCTCGTCGAGTCCTCGAACACCCTGGAAATCGGTGTGGTGCAGCACCGCACCACGGAACGTCACATTTCTGCACGACACATGATCCAGAATCGCACCGGTGAGATCGGCCTTGTCGAACGAGGTATCGGTAATCCTGCCATCCGCCAGGTCCACCCCCTGGAGATCCGCCCCCTCCCACCCGCCGGGTGCCCGAAGAACGACCCCCACCAGGTTGGCCCGCCCGAGCCTCACCCCCCTCAGCTTCACATCCAGCAGCTCCGAATGCTCCAAGAAAGCCTCCTCGAGGCTCGCTTCGGTCAGATCGACCCCGACAAGGCACGCCCCCGACAGGGTGGCGCGGGTGAGAAATGCACCCCGAAACGACGCGCCTTCACCGACAACCCGCTCGAGGTCTGCATCATCGAGCCGGGCACCGTCGAAACGGGCACCGTCCAGGCAGGCGCCGGAAAGCTGGGACCGGGTGAAAGCTGCGCTTCGCGCGTCCGCCTCGGTGAGATCAACGTCGCGCAATCGCGCCCGGTGGAAAACAGCCCCGGCAAGCCGGGCACCGGACAGGTTCGCTCCGGACAGGTTCGCGTGCGTGAGATCCGCATGCTCCAGGTTCGCGCCGGAAAGGTCCGCCCGGCCGAGATCGGCACCACCCAGGCGGGCGCCGGAGAGATCGACCCCGGGGAGCGATATCTTCTTCAGCCGCGCCTTGGGCCGCTCGAGCCCGCGAAGATGCCCCTGGGTTTCAAGCAGGGCCAGTATTTCTTCCGAATCGGCTCTCGACACCAGCGCTCCACGTGGTCGGCATACAGCAGGAGAATGATCACACACGTGCTCCACAGTCGGCACACCCCTAATATATCGGGTGCCTGGACAGGGTACAAGGCCGGATGTGAATCCGCGTTTGATGCTCCGCCCTTGTAGCACTTTCTAAGCGCTGTGTTGGGGGGGATGTCCGGATGGAATGGCGAGTCGCGGGTCGCTAGTCCCGGGTCGCGGGTCGCTAGTCCCGAGTCGCGGGTCGCTAGTCCCGAGTCGCGGGTCGCTAGTCCCGAGTCGCGGGTCGCTAGTCCCGAGTCGCGGGTCGCTAGTCCCGAGTCGCGGGTCGCTAGTCCCGAGTCGCGGGTCGCTAGTCCCGAGT
>JAJRTE010000250.1 GCA_024278455.1 Myxococcota bacterium | reverse complement strand
CGGCTCCACCCCGTAGTCCGGCTCCACCCCGTAGTCCGGCTGCATGGTCGGTTCCACCCCGTAGTCGGGCTGCATGGTCGGCTCCACCCCGTAGTCGGGCTGCATGGTCGGCTCCACCCCGTAGTCCGGCTGCATGGTCGGCTCCACCCCGTAGTCGGGCTGCATCGTCGGCTCCACCCCGTAGTCCGGTTGCGCGGCGCAGCACTCATCCCAGACGCCGGGCGGGAGTTCGCCGTAGTCGCAATCGCAGCACACGTCGGAGCAATCGATGGGCGTGGGCGTGGGCGGTTCGACGCCGTAGTCGGTCTGTGGTTCGCACTGTCCCGCGCCGAGCAGCAGGAGCGAGGTCACGGCTGCGGCGCCGGCGACGTGGCGGCGCACGAAGGGCCTGGGCCAGCGGGTGGCGAGTGCCGAGACCCTGTAGTAGCAAAACGGGTCCTCGCCGAGCCGGCCGGTGACGGCGGCGGCGACGCAACGAGCGCCTCCGCGGCAGGAGAGGCGATGGGTGCAGCGCCTGCAGAACCCGGTCAGGCTGTCCAGGGAGAACTTCCGGTTGTAGGCGAATGCGTCGGGATCGCGCCAGATGTCCTCGAGGGGTCGGACCCGGACGTTGCCCTCGAGGAACGGGTCCCCGTCTCCGCTGAAGGCCTGCATCGACAGGCAGCCCTTGACGCCGCCGTTGGCTTCGATGCCGATGGCGAAGAGGCCGGCCTGGCACCCGGACCACCGCTGCGGCTGGCCCTTCCAGTTGATCGCCCGCAATTCGCTGTCGTAGGGACCGGCGTACCCGATGGAATCGCCGATACCGACCCGAATCCGGCCTCGAGACTTGAGTTCATAGAGCCTCGGCAACAGCGTCAAGAGGTCCTTGGGCTTGATGACCCAGTCGTCGTGCCGCTCGAGGTTGCCCATGGGCTTGCCGAGCTGGCTTCGCCACCTCTCAGCCCCATGTTCGACGGCAATGTCGTAGATCTCGTCCAGCAGGTGCAGGTTGAGGGTGTTTATCGTTGTCATCACGGTCGTGGAGATGCCGGCGTCCTTGAGCCGCTTGAGGGTGGCGGAGGCTCGAGCGAAGCTGCCGCGACCGCGCACCCGGTCGTGGATTTCTTCCGGCCCGTCAAGGCTGACCGCCACGTTGGACAGGGGCACGTCCTGGATGTGCCGAATCATGCGAGCGTCCATCGCGTACCCGTTGGTCACCATGTTGGGAATCATGCCCTGCGCCCGGATTTCGTGGGCGATGTCTACCCAGTCGTCGCGCAGAGTGGGCTCCCCGCCGGACAGGGTGATGACCTCGCACCCGAGGCGAGCGAGAGAGCGGACGACGCCGAGGCATTCGGCGGTGTCCATCTCGTCGGGGCGTGGTTTCCCGGCCCTCGAGCCACAGTGCCCGCAGCGAAGATTGCAGGCCAGGGTGAGTTCCCAGACGCAGTTGCGTGGTTTGAGTACGCTGACATCGACGTGGTAGTTGGGAATGGTAGCCATGGTATCGTCCTCCGGTTGGACTCGAGGGACCGCACCCCTTCCCCGAGGCGCTGTCCCCCTGCTGCTCCCTTTGAACGATAGTATGCCGATTGCGTAGTCGAGGCTACAAAAAAGACCTTTTGCGCGCCTGTGGGCGGCGAGCGGCCCGTGGCCGGTCTACGGTTCGCCTGGGCCGCCGTCCACCGGCGCGCCGGCACTCGAGAACGGTTGGGGCAGGAAGCTGCGAATCAGCGGGGAGAGTTCCGGTCCCCTCACCAGGATCATCATGTGGGACCCGCCTTCTACCACCACGGGATCGCTCACGCGGCGGATCGGCAACGTGTGGTCCTTCGTGCCGTGGATGTGGATCACCCCGCCCGGCGCCCGCTCGAGGCTCCAGTGGACGATGCAGTAGATGGACCGCTGCATGAACCGCGGGTCCTTGTCCCGGATCATCGCCCGGAAGATGTCCCGCTGCGCCTTGCTCGCCGGCTCGAACAACGGCTGCGCCACCAGTGCCAACCGCTTCAACAGCCCTCCCGGAAAGAGCCGGTACAGGGGAAGGTACTTCATCACGCGATAGCGCACCGGCAGTTCATCCCGGCACGCGGCGCTCGAGACGATGATCACCCGCTCGGGCTCGAGCACACGGCTGATCTCCACGGCGATCATCCCGCCGAACGAGACGCCGACCAGGGAAAAGGGCCGCGTCGTATCGATGCGCCCGGCCATGCGCAGGGCGTAGTGCTGGAGCGTCTCCTTCTTTTCCGGAACGAGGAACTCGAGCACCACGGTGTCGTAGCCCTGGAGATCGAGCCTGCTGAACAGCCGGCCGTCCGCGCCCTGGCCGGGGATGAGATAGACGCGGTGAGGCTGCGCCGGTACGGTGGCGGTCTCCACGGGAACTTCTCCGTTCCCGGCCGCTGCATGCGCACCCGGAACGATGCCGAGGGTGAACATGGCAAAGGCGAAAAGCGCTTTCACGGTCCAGATCATCCGACGATGGGGGCTGGCCCCTGCCGGGCCGCCCTCCGCTACGGCCCACCAGTGGCGACCAGGGACTGGGCCAACAGCATCTTCTCGAGCACGCGATTCGATGGCATGGACAGGGTTCTGCAGGCGTCCGACACGACGCGCGCCATGCGGCGGACCCAGAGCCGCCGCGACGCATTCCCCAACCGCTGCACCCGTCCGGACAACAAGTTCCCGGATAGCACCCGAGCGCTCGATCCGACCCGGACGCGGCCGAATCCGGCGGCACGCAACATGGCGCCCAGGGTCGCAGCCGTGAAATGACCAAGGTGCCGCGGAACGTCCAGGTGAGGCCACCGCGATCCCAACAGCCGTGCCTCCAGCGACCCGAAATTGGGCACGCTGATCAGGACTCGACCGCCGCCACGCAGAACAGACCGGACCCTGCGCAACACCCGCAACGGGTCATGGAGATGCTCGAGAACGTCCCAAAGTGTCACCAGGTCGTAGGTCTCGCTCTCGAAGGCCAGCGCTTCCGCCGGTCCCACGCGGATCGTCGCTCCCAGACGTTGCGACGTCCGCCTCGCCGCTTCGGCCGAGACATCGGTGCCGGAAACGTCCCAGCCCCTGCGCTTCATGGCTTCCATGAAGGCGCCTTCGCCCGCGCCGATATCGAGCAACCGCCCCGGCGGACGAGGCCACGCGCTCGAGACGATCGCCAGGCAAGCATTCAGCCTTCTCAGGCTGGGAGGAAAGAAGACCCGGTTGTAGCCCCTGGCCAGCAGCGCGGCCGGGCCGCGCCGGCCTCCCGCTGCCGGCGACAGCGAGGCGTAGAACGCCCCCGGATAGTAGGCTCCCATTGCGCCGGCCACGGGCCGCGGGGACAGCACCACGAATCCGCAGGCACGACAACGAACGAGCCCGAAAGACCCGCCCGGCCCTTCGAACCGAGCCGGCGACAGATCCCGGTAGACGATATCGAACCGCTCCCCGCCGCACAAGCCGCAGGTCTCCACCATCTCGAACATATTGTTCCGTCCCCCATCAGGAACAGGTCACCCCTCGGCCGAATACACGCGCTTCCGCCGGGCCTGCCAGGCCTGCTTCACCAGCGGCACCACGGGGGTCCGCACGACGAGGCCGGCGACCAGGGGCACCGACGCGGGCACGAGGAGCGCCAGTCCGAGCAGCGCGGCATGCAGATCGACGACCCCCACCGCTTCGATGATCGCGCGGATTGCTGCGAGAGCGAACGCGAGATAAACAGCAGGGGCTGCTGCCCAACAAATCGACAGCACAATCCGGCCGAAACCAATACCACAGGTCCTGAGCGCAATTGCCAGTGTGCCCGTACCGTAGATGAGATACACGATGCCCATCCCGGTCGCAACCCCTACCTCCCCGGTTCGCCCGATGAGGAAGAGGTAGACGACGCCGGGTGTGATCGCCGTGACCGCGGTTTGGAAGATGAGAAGGGGCTTCCAATGGGCTTTCAGCGCGGCGAGGTGGTTGCGAGCGACCGTGCCGACCGCGAGGAAGAAGGTGAACTGGGTGAGAATGCGCGCGGGTTCGAGGCCGGGGCGATAGGCAGGCAAGATGAGCGGAACAGCCGGCAGGCACACGACCGCCACGGCGATGAAGAATGCCATCACCCAGGCCACGGTTTCGGTGGGCTCGGTGAGATACCTGTGAATCGTTTTCGCGTCGGCCCGTCCTCCTCCGGCCCGCTCCCGCAAGACGGGAAACAGGATGAAGCCCACGCTCGTGGGCACGTATTGGATGACCCCCGACACCAGCAATGCCAACATGTAGTGGCCCACCATCTCCCTCGTCGCCACGCGGCTCATCACCACGCGGTCCATGGAGAGGCACAGGGTATGCATGATGGTGGTACTTGCCAGGGGAAAGCCGGCGAGGAGCAACTGGATGGTCCTGGTCCAGTCCCAGCGCAGGCCCACGACGCCGTCGTGACGGTGGTAGGTCAAGCCGAGATACACGCACGCTGTGATGTTGCTCAGGAGCAGTGCCAGGAAGAAGCCCGGCGCGCCAATCCAGAATACCAGCACGAGGGTGTAGACCAGGCCGCTGAGTTCGAGAATCGCCACCGACCGGGCGACGATCCCGAACTCCTGCCGGGCACGATGGTAGTTCTGGACAAAGCTGTAGATTCCCTGGGCGGGTATCACCGCGGCGGCCAGCCACAGGCAAGCGCGAACCTCGGGGTCGTCCTCGACCACGCCGGCAACGACAACACCAAGGGTCACCAGCACGGCCAACAAGGTGAACGACGCCGTCGCCGTTTCGAGCAATCGCCGTCTCTCGCGACGGTCCTCGAGGGTGCGCCCGAGCACCGGGAGCTTGCGCACGAGGCCGCCGAGCAACCCCAGGTCCGTCCATCGCCCGTAGGTCGGTATGAGGATGATGAGCCCTATCAACCCATACTCCGCCGGACCCAGCACACGCGCGACGACAACCGTCTTCACCAGCAGCAGCGCTCGAGTCAAGTACCTCGCGCTCGCGATCTTGACCACATCGAGCATCAGGTCGTGTCGAGATTTCCTGGTCACGGGAACCACCTTGCTACCTGGTGGCGAATCCATCGCCTCGTGCCGATCAACAGTTGCGCAGTGCCAGGAGAATATGGCACAACGTCATCATCGTGACTACCTCGCAGCCGCCGGGAGGTCCCCATGACGGAACACGAATTGATCGGCGTGGTCGCCGACTCCGCTCGAGTCTCTCGCGACCAGGCATGGAGGATGATCGACGCCCTGGCCGACATCATCCGGCGTTCGGTGCGGACTGGAGAACCGCTCCCCCTGGCCAGCTTCGGCGCGTTCTGCTCCGGGCCGTGCCAAGCCTGGAGCGCGCGGGCACCGGGTGCGCACGGCCGGCCGGATGACCCGCCCCCTCCTCTCGATGCGGATGACTACCAGCCCACCGAATCGGATGTCGAGACCGTGATCGCTCGAGCCAGGAACCACGCTCTCGGCATCGACTTCCTCCTCAACGGAGAGCCCGGAGCCGTGGCCACGGTGCTCGATGCGCACGTTTTCGCCGTGGAGGCGGCAAGGAGACGGTTCGACACGGCACGGTCCCTGGATGGCTGCTCGACCGGGTGAGCCACCGGCGCACCGGGAGCATGCGCTACAGGGCCTCCCCGTCCTCGACGAGAAACACCGGGCCTGCCCACCCCATCTCTCCATCGGCCTGGGTGACCCGCAGGTACCAGGCCGTCTCCCATCCTCCGGCGCTTTGGGTATCTCCGCCCGCGGCGTCGCTCTCCGGGGCGATCTCCGCCTGGTAGAGCCAGGACGAGGGCGACGCACTCCAGGCCACGGTGGCGCCCTGCACATCGACCCGCAGCAATTCGACGAGCGAGAGGCCCGTAGTGCCGGCCACGGTGACCGAAAAGACGGGGGCCGCGGCGATCTCCCCGATGTCGCCCGCGCGAAGACCGGTGTCCGTCTCGAGCGACAGTATCATCCTTCGCCCCCCCGACGTGCCGAAGCAATGCCGTGCCACGAGAGCGTCGAACAGGTCGTCCCGGGTCAAACTCTCCGCGTAGACGGCAACGACACCCACCGGGTAGTCGTTGATGGACAGCCTGGCCGGCAAGACGCTTGCCCCGGGCTTGCCGTCGTGCGTATCGCTCGAGGCCATGAAACCCACGAGGTGCCCCAGGGACAGGGCTTCCTGCGCCGAGCCCTCGTCCCGGGCGTCGCGCACCGGTCTCGGGTTGTCCGGGTCGGTAGTCTCGGAAATGCCCCACCGGGAGTAGACCTCCACGAGGGTCTGCATGTCATCGTCGAACCAGGTCCAGTCCGTTCCCGGCCCGCCGTACTGGGGGTGCTCCTCTGAAACGTCCGTCCTTCGGACCGGGTGGTGCGGTATCGTGATGGCGTTTCCCACTCCGGGATCGGCACGCAGGGCGGCCCACAACTTGTCCGGCGTGTTGTACCGCGGGTCCCATGCCGAGTAGATCGGCGACCCGGTCGTGCGATAATAGACGTTCTTGTGGCTGATGGCGTCCGAATAGCGCATGTCTTCCGCGGACCACTCGTAGGCGAGGAAGGTGACGAACCGGCCGGGATCGTAAAAGGTGTCCGCGGCGGCCGCCTGCAACGGCCACTTCCAGTCGGGGATGGGTCGGCGATAGTCGTGGTCGGTCACGGCGACGAAATCGAGCCTCCCCACGTCCCGGCCGAATGCATAAACGTCCCCGGGCTCGATGTCCCCGAAGTCTCCGTCGGACAACCGGGTGTGGGTGTGCAGATCGCCCCAGTACAGGCGCTCCACCGGGTCATCTTCGACCAACACGGGAATGGCCCCGGGAGCGAACCGCCCGCTCGAGTCGGTCGCCGTGACCAGGGCGAAGCCGGCACGAAGGGCGACACCGGCTTGCTCGAGGACGACCAGGCTGTCCTCGCCGGCGGAAAAGGTTGCACGCGCGGGCACATCCACGGCGTCCCCGTCCACCGTGATCGACACTTCTTCCGCAAAGTCGACGACCAGACGCCCGTAGAGGTCGAACGCGGCCACGGCGACGTCGAACGACTCGCCGACCCGGAGGATGGAGGGCACAGTCACGTAGAGCTGCTGGTTGACGGCCCGGCGCAAGGTCTCGGCATGGGCGAAAAACGGGTCTGTCTCCATCATTTCCTCGGCCCGGGCCGAGATATCGGCGAACGCGGTGCTCGAGTCGTACCGGTGCGCCTCGACCTGGCGCTCGTAGACGGGACGGGGGAGCGCATCGGTGCGCGACACCTCGTAACGCCCATAGCTCACCGCGGTTTCCCATTCGGCACCGGTGAGCCTGGCCACCTGGACGAAACGCTCACCCTCGACCATCGCGAACACCGGGTGCCCGGCACTCAGGCTGTCCAGGTGGACGAAAGGCGGCTGCCCGAATCCGGCATAGAACGTCAAGGAAGCGCCTCGATCCGCCGAAAGTTCCAGCAGCATGCCGTCGGTTTGGTAGTCCTCGGTCCAGGAATAAACACGCAGCGCGTCTGCCACGAAAGTGTCGTTGGACTCCATCTCGTAAGGAAGCGCCTGGACCACGGTCGCCCCCGAGAGCGAGACCTGCGACGGCCAGGTCACCCCCTCCGGGTCCAGCGACCCCCACTCGAGCTTGACCAGAACCCTGCTGCCTTCCGGCGCTTCGACCACGCCCCCGCCACATCCCGCCAGACCCAGGACGCACAGCCACGCGGGAAGGTTCACACGCACGTGGTGAGGCGACACGACAACCTCCAATCACCCCCTGCTACTGATTAGCCGTTCGCTCGCCAGCGGTCAAGGAGGTTTGCCCAACACCAGTCCCGGCAGCACCATTCGGCTCGACTTCCTCCGGCAACGGCGCTACCCTGTTCCTGTTCGAGGCGCCGGTCCGGTGGCGGCAGACAGGACATCGGCTCGCCAGCCACACGGCATGCGACAGGCACCAGCACGAAAGCCTGCCAACGTGCAGAGGAGAAAACGACCATGACACGACGATCCCTTTGGCTACTGTCTGGACAGAACGCCCGCCCCGTCATCGCTCCTTCCCTGCTGACGCTCGCGGTGGCGATAGCAGGCTGCATCACGCTGACGCCGTCGCTCGCATCGGCGCAGGCCGGCACCTGGTTGCGCGGCGATCTCCACATGCACTCGACACACAGCGACGGCGACTCCCCGCCCTCCGCGGTGATCGACCGGGCGGTCGAGCAGGGGCTGGATTTCATCGCCTTGACCGACCACGACACCAGCATGAACGGCAGCCCGACCCACTGGTCGGACCCCGGGTACGTGTCGGACGATCTGATCTTGTTGTACGGCGTCGAATGGACCAGCGGCCTGGGCCATGCCAACGTGTGGGCACCGGAGCCGTTCGACTACTCGGCGATGTGGGAAGCCAACCGCGCGCAAGACGCCGACGCCGCCATCCGCGCCGCGCACGACCAGGGCGCGCTGTTTTCGATCAACCATCCGGCGGCATACGGGTGCTGCGCCTGGGAGTACGACAACCTGGAGCCGGCCGACGCGGTGGAGGTCTGGAACGGCACGTACCGTGTACCGGGTTTCAACGGTCAGGCCACGCACGTGTTCTGGGACGCCAGGCTGACCACGGGCAGGACGCCGACCGCGGTCGGGGGAAGCGACACGCACTACCTCGGGTTCCCCCAGCAGCCGTTCTGGACCATCGGCAACCCCACGACCTGGGTCTACGCTTCCACGCCCAACGCCCGTGCCATCCTCCAGGCCATTCGGGCCGGGCACGTCTCGGTCTCCTACGAGCCGGACGCTCCACGCATCGAACTGTCGGCGGACATCGACGGCGACGGCCGGATGGACGCCATGATGGGCGACGCCATCCCCGGCGGCGGGCGGGTGGACTTCCTGGTGCGGCTCGTCGATCCTGACAACACCAAGACCTCGAGGCGGGCAACCAGTGCCCGACCGGTGAACCGCGCGCTTGTCGACGCGCTTGCTGCCGGCCGGGCGACCCCGCTCGAGGTCTACCGGGCCGCCCTCGGCGAAAAGGACGGCTCGAGTTGCAACGGACACCTGCTCATCGTGTTCCGGAGCGGGTCACCGTACCATGCCGCCGCCCTCCCCTGCGGAAGCGAGGCCTACGGTTTTCATGACACGCCCTACGCTGGCTCCTACTACCGGGTGGAGGCCGTGGGATTCCCGGATGACCTCAAGCCCATCCAACACCCGCTCCACGGGACGATGACGGCGGTCTCCAACCCCATCTACGTGGACTGAGCGGTCCGCGTGGGGGCCACGGCCCGGGAGGGGCGAAAATCGCCACCCGTGGATCGGGTGACCGTGCCTCGGTGCGGAGCGGCGGACAGGGACAGAAGCGATGGTGGGCGCCGGTGTTCGATCGTGGCGGTAGGTCCTGTCGGACGGACGATGTGCACATGCGAAAACACGGTCACACGATCCGGAACCTGGCATTCGCGACCGTGGCGGCATGCCTGGTCCTGGGAGTCCTCGAAATCGCCGCCAGGCTCTCGGGCGCGGCCCGATTCGAAACCACCGGGTCCCCGCTCCCGTTCCAGGCCATCGGCCTGCCCCCGGCGGCCCCAGGCCCTTCCCCCGACTCCCTCGTATACATGCCGGCGGACACCGCGACCGGAAGCCGCCGCACCGTGGTGAGCGCGGCACGCAAGGCAGGATACCGCGTGCTCACTTTCGGGGGGTCGGCCACCTACGGCTGGGGCTTCAACCCGTTGGTCACCTTCTCGGGACGGCTCCAGGCGGCACTGGTGGCCTTGCGCCCTCCGGTGCCGGTCGAGGTCATCAACATGGGGGTGTGCGGATGGAACTCGAGCCAGGTGCGCACGTTCCTCGAGCCGGCCATCGAGGCCGCGGACCCGGACCTGGTGATCATCTATTCCGGAAACAACGAGTTCATCGATATCCAGGCGCTCAAGATGGCGGCTCGGATCTATTCGGCCGAAACCGAGTACATGCGCCGGCGGCTGAGCCGCAGCCACCTCTATCGACTGCTGCGGCGAGCCATTACGCCACCCGCCCCTCCCCCGCCGCCCACAGCGGCGGTCCCCATCGCCGAAGGACTCGACGCGCCCGTCACCGATGAGGACCGCGAGGTGGCCGCCTGGGTCTACCGCCGCAACCTGGCGGACATGGTTGCCATCGCGCGTGCACACCGCGTGGCGATCCTGCTGGCCACAGTTGCTGACAACCAGAGAGACTTCTGTTCGCATGGTTGCGAAGTGGTGAACGTGGCAACCCGGCAGTGGCTCGAGAAGCTGGAGACGTTCGCACAGACTGGAAACCCCGCGGCCGTGCTCGCCCAGGTGGCGGATCCCCCTGTGGACACGGCAGAAGAGGCGGTGCAATTCCGCCTGGGTCGGGTCCTCCTCATGGTGGACCGGCCCGAGGCGGCGCGGTACCACTTCGAGGAGGCGGAACGCCTGACCCGGTCCCCCAAGCGCAGCACGACGAGATTGCGCGAGGTGGTCCGGGACGTGGCTCGAGACACCGGGGCACCGGTGTGCGACACCGCCCGGCTGCTGGCGAAGCAGGCCCCGTTCGGCATTCCCGGGTCGGAGCTGTTCTTCGACGACTGCCACCCGACATCCGATGGGCACCGCCGGCTGGCTGGCCTTCTGCTCTCCTGCCTGGTCGAGCAAGCCCTCCTGCCCGATACGTGGCCAGCGGACAGGTATCTCGGGGACGCCAGGGCGCGCCTCGAGACACCGCCGCCCCCGGGCTGCCCGTTGCGCGTGGACGCCTGGGACACGATGGCCGTGTCCGCGGGCCAACTACCCCCGGCACCCGGGTCCTGGTGCACCAAGGCCGTCGCCGGACACCACGCTTTCACCGCCGGGCAACCGGAGCGAGCCCTCGATCACTACACGTCAGCGCGAGACGACGGCGGTCCCGCCGGCCCCCTCGAGCTGGACCGGGGCCTCGCCGCACAGTACGCGGGGGACATCGTCACGGCTCGAGCGGCCCTCGGCGCGGCATTCGACGCTCTCCGGGAGGATCCCGACGTGGCGAACTACCGTGCCGTGCTCGGTGGCTCGGGGCACTGAGGGGACCCGGTGCGATGGCTTCTCCGTGCCCCGAAACCGCGCTGCCATGCCAGGTCGAGCCGGCGCTCCAGGTGGCTGGCCGGGTGGTTTCGGGGTCTCTCGACGGCCTCACGGCATGGCGATGGAACAGACAGGGCCGTTGCCGTCGTCATCGCACCAGGCCACCATCTCGGGGCAGGCTTCTGTGGCGACCAGGCAATCGCAGGTGAGGGCGTCCCCCTGGCACGCCTCGGGCGCCTCAACGCAATCGTAGCTCGTTTCGGCGCCATACACCCCGGGGTAGGTCACTTGGCAGTACAGGTTGCCCGTGCACACCTGGTCCCCGCATGGGATCCCGGGGGGGGCGCAGGACTCGGGGGTATCGGTCCCCAGGAGCAGGAACACCGCGGCGAGCGGCAAAAGACGCGAGACTCGAACGAACATGAGCACCTCCTGTGGTTTTGTGCCTCGATGGCACCCTACCAGGGTCAGTGGGCGGCTGTCACATCCAGGAACGCATACCAGCTCTGCTTGGGCGTGAAGTCGGACCGGATGAGCCCCCATGCGTTGCCGTCGAAGTCCCTGAGCGTGAACCAGATGGCCATTCGGACATGGGGGTCGTCGTCGAGCACGTCGAACGCGGTGGCCACGTTGGCCGCCCGCCCGCTCTCCCCGACCGCCGCCTCGGGCCAGCCGATCTCGGTGATCCAGATCCGCTTGCTTGGGGCCGGCTCGAGTCCGCGATAGTTCTCCCCGGCGAGCACGCCTGCCCACAATTCCGAGAGGTTGAACTCGATCCCGTCGCGGATTCGAGCGGCGTCGGTGGTGCCCTGCTGGACGTAGATGTGGTAGCCGATACCGTCGAGCGGATAAGTGCCCGCGTTCTGGTGGAACCAGTCCCAGGCCCAGTGGTCCATGCCGTTGCGGTAGGTCTCCTCGAGGTAGCTTCGTCCGGTGTCCTGATCGTGGCTGAAAAGCGGGCCGCTGATCAGCGACACATCCCACCCGCGATAAAACTTCTCCTCGTAAACCACCTCGAGGAATCGGGCGAACCAGTAGGGGGTCACCTGGCTGCTCGTGCCCCCGGCCCAGTCGTTGGGCTCGTTGAAGATCTCGAACACCTCGACCCGGTCGCCGAAATGGCCGGCGATGTCGATCGCAGCCTGGCGCAGGGGCTCCACGAACGAAGCAGGGTCGTTTCGGTCGTACCCCCCCTTGACGCTCTCGGCGCCTATCAGGCCGTAGACCTTCACCCCGTTCGACACGTAGGCATCCACGATCTCGTCGTAGGCGGCGAGGAAGCCCGGATCCCCGGTGCCGGCCCAGGCACCGACGATGAAGTTGAGCCGGACCCAGTTCGCCCCGCTGTCCACCACCCAGGGGACGTGGGTAGTGTCGTACTGTGCACCGGCCTCGAGGCCCACTTCGAATCGGTCGCTGGCACACCCCTCGTCGACCACTCCATCACAGTTGTTGTCGATGCCGTCGCAGGCCTCCACGGCGCCTGGATACACGGACGGATCGTGGTCGTCACAGTCGGTGGTCACGTCGTACCCGTCGGTGTCGCAATCGGCCTGTCCCATCAGCGGAACAGCGACAATACACAGCCAGAGCGTGTTCTTGATCTGCATCGTGCTGGTCGCCTTTCGTCACGAGGTGGAGTCGCGGGCAGGTACCCATGTCGTTCCCGATCCTACCTGGAGCGGGACGCCCATGCAAGCCCGCGGGCAACTCTTTCCGCTGAATGCCGTGGTCTCGGAGCGCTGTCTCGCTGGCCGGGCACGAATGGCACCAGGTCTTGGTCGCGTCTACCACAGCCCGCCCGACCTTCCACCCAGGGCCCAGCATCCACCAAGCGGCCAACACCAGACGACTATCGCTCGGGACGAGTGGCTACTCCCCCAAGGAAGACGGGTCGATCCCCTTCTCCCTCAGCAGCGGAAGCAGACGTTCCTTCCCCCGCCGCTCGTCCTCGTCCCCTTGCTCGGCGTCCCGCGTACGTTTCTTCTCCCCGGCCAGCCTGCGCAGCAACTCCTCACGGTCCCGCTGTATGGCCCGCTGTTGAAGCTGGTGGTGCAGTCGGGCCTGGTACAGGTGATACGACTTCTCCTTCTCCGAGGATGCCTTGAACGTCTCCATCGCCTGCTTCATCTCAGGGGTGTCCATGTAGTCGGGCAATGCCTCACCGTCCAGGTCCTTCCCCTCCAGGAAAAACAGGATCCACCGGTCCAGCTCGTCCCGCACGCGCCCCCGATCCCATTTTGCCAGCTCCCGAAGACGATGTCATGGGGGACCCTCCAGGGCCGGTCACAGCTTGGCGAGAAGCACCAGGGCCGGGAGGGCCACGCCGGCTGCCATGAGCCACCGTCCCCTGCCCCCGAGCCCCTTCTTGCCTCGAATGATGAAGATCCCGGTCAGCGCCAGGATGAGCAGGGCGAGCGCGTAGGCGTCGGCCAACCACGTCCAGAGCCCCTTGGCGCGATTCAGGTGAAGATGGTTGAACTGGTACAGGATCGGTCTCTCGCGGACCTGCTCATCGACCACGGTGCCCGTGTCGAGCGTCACGGTCAAGGTACGCCCCTCGAGGAATATCATCAGCCCGCCAGGAGGCATGTTGACGACCGAGCGAGGCGCCTCGTCGATGCCCATGCGATCGAGGATCGCGGTAGCGAGGGTGGCCCGGTCCCCGGCCTGCGGCAGGGAACCGATCTGGACCCGTGTCGTTCGAGTGGCGTAGTTGGGGTTCCAGTGTTCCAGGTGGTTGACGGCCAGTCCGGACACCGCGTAGATCACCGTGAGGCCGAAGCAGAGATAGCCCAGGTCCCGGTGGGTGGCGACGATGAGTTTCTGGAAGCGCATAAGTGCGGGGAACTCCTCGAACGCTGAGAAATTCTCGCGCCCCGGCAGCCCGTGTCAGTAGACCACGGCCCCGGTCCCTCGGATGAGGTACACCTTGTCCTGGGCGTGATGCGCGCAGGGTGACCCCGCATGACCGGCGCAGTCATGCCCCTCCTTTCCCTTGTTGGGGCAGTCGTGCCCTTCCTTTCCCTTGTTCGGGCAGTCGTGGCCTTCCTTTCCCTTGTTGGGGCAGTCGTGTCCGGCACCGGCGGCCTTGTCGGGGACCTGCACGATTTCGAACACGCCCTCGGCCGACGCCTTGTGTCCCTTGGCCGACAGGGGAAAGACGATCACGCCGTCGTCGACCTTGATGCGGATACCCTCTCCGGAGTCGGGATCGGTCACCTGCATCCAGCAACCTCGCTTCTCGCATACCGCGGTGACGACGCCGTCGACGCGAACCTTCTTCCCGCTGTATTCTTCTGCTTCGCCGAGCAGGGTTCCGATGGGGGTGGCCTTCTCCAGCGTGACCCCGGCCCCGTAGGTGGCCGGTTCCGTTGTGTCTGCGGCCGCGACGGAAACGAGGGAAGCCAGGAACAGGAGGCCGAAGGCGGGCGCAGCGATGACGATACGGTTGGCGTTCATGTCATGGTCTCCATGCCAAATGTCGAGATTCTCTGGATGGCATCTCGAGGATGCCGCGAACAGGCGCCATGATGTCCGACATTGCCGGTCCTGTCAACGATGTTCAGCGACCTGGGTGCGTGGTGGTGAAAAATGATGATGCGGGTGGCAGTCTCGCTCGCTATAATGAGCGTTTGGGAAAGGTATGGACGATCGCGAAGCGGTTTCTCTTGACATTTGCCACGTATTTCCTGCACTGTCGCCGTTTGTGCAACAGGTGGACGGCCGGTGTCGGTCCGCGTATTTCCGAAAATGTCTCCTGGGTTTTTAGGGTTCAACCATATTCAGTCTCTGGGGGTCAGTGAATGATTAGCGTCTATGTTCGGGAGGGAGAGTCTTTCGAGGCCGCGGTACGTCGTTTCAAGCGTATGTGCGAAAAGGCTGGCGTGATTTCTGAAGTCAGGAAGCGCGAGCACTACATGAAGCCGAGCGTGAAGCGCAAGAAGAAGGCGATCGCGGCCCGGAAGCGGGCGCTGAAACTGGCCAGGCGCGGGTTGTAGTATCTCGAACGCTCGAGGTTCCCCCTCGCGGGGTACGCGGGGAAGAGCAGCTTTGGGCCACGACCCACCGGAGTGCGCCGGTGGTGTGGTGGAGGTGGCGTTGCCGGGCGATGGCACCCGGCATTGCCGTTCAGGCCGGCTATCGCCGCTGGAATACGAAAAGCGCGGGACGGCAGCTTGGTGCAGTATCGTGTTCCCAGAGAAGTCCTCCAGGAGATCCAGTCGAGAACTGGAATCGTGGAGGTGATAGGGCAGTACGTTTCGCTCCAGAAGCGCGGCCGTTCCTTCCTCGGCCTGTGTCCCTTCCACGACGAGAAGACGCCGTCGTTCCACGTCGATCCTGGCAAAGGGATGTTCTATTGCTTCGGGTGTCATGCCGGGGGCGATGTGTTCAGCTTCCTGACCCGGATCGAGAATCGTGGGTTCATGGAAGTCGTGCGGGAATTGGCGGAACGGGCCCACGTCGAGCTTCCCGCGGCGCGATTGAGCCCCGAGGAACGCCAGAAGGCCGACGAGCGGGAGCGCCTCCTCGGGGTCCTGGAAGTGGCTGCCGGCTACTATGAACGCAAGCTGCTCGGCAGCGACGCCGGGCCTGCCGTTTCCTATCTCCAGAAGCGTGGCATCTCTTCCGAAGTCGCCCGGGAGTTCCGCCTGGGATTCGCCCCGGACGGATGGCAAAACCTCGTCGATTTCCTGAACCGCAGCAACCACCCCCTTTTCCTGGCCGAGAAGGCGGGATTGATCGTCTCGCGGCCCAGGGACCGCCAGGGCTACTACGACCGTTTCCGGGCTCGAGTCATGTTTCCGATCCGTGACGTTTCCGGGAAGGTCATTGGTTTTGGCGGCAGGGTCCTGGGCGACGGTGAGCCGAAGTATCTCAACAGTCCAGAGACCGTGCTGTTCAACAAGTCTCGCACCCTGTTCGGACTCGACCTCGCCCGCCGGGCCATCGGCAAGGAAGACATGGCCGTCGTGGTGGAAGGCAACTTCGACACCATTTCCCTCCACGCCGCCGGGGTACGCAATGTCGTCGCCACCTGCGGCACTTCGCTTACCAGAGATCATCTCCGGGTGCTCAAGCGGTACACGCGGCGAATCGTCCTGGTCTACGACGGGGACAGTGCTGGGATCAAGGCCGCGGAGCGCAGCCTGGGGCTGTTCCTCGAGGAGGACCTGTGGCCCTTTTTCGTGCCGCTGCCCGCTGGCAAGGACCCCGATGACGTCGTTCGCGACGAAGGTGGGGAGGCCTTCCAGGAACGGGTCCGGCAGGCTGTCCCGCTGCTCGAGCACCTGATTCGCCGCCAGGCCCTGGCTGCCCGCGCGTCGGCGATGGACCAGGAAGCAGCCCTCGAGGAACTCAAGCCGCTCTTCTCCCTGTTCGGAAAGAGCAGGCCCGAAAAGCTCGAGTATTACCATAGCTACGTCGCGCGTCACTTCGGCCTCCCGGACCACGTAGTCCGGGACACCTTCCGCCGCGCCAGGCAGGAACGGCAGCAGCGCGTTCTCGACGGCGCTCCCGCTGCCCCGCCGGCGCGACCGCCGCTTGCCGTGCTGCCCGTCCACGAGGCGTTTCTCCTGCACTGGATACTCCAGCGGCCCGCGGAGATACTCGGCCCGGCCGAAGACGCCCGTATCGCCGACTGGCTGACCCATCCCGGTATCAAGCGTATCGTGACGGCCGCCATCGAAGCCCACCGGGCCGGCGCCCCGGTCGACTACACCGCCCTCGTCGACTACGAGACCGATCCCGGGCTCAAGGACAAGATTGCCGAGCTGTGTGTCAAGGAACTCCCGTTGGGCGACGAGGACCTCGAGCGCGGTGCGATCGAGCAGACGCTGCTCGGGATCAAGCTCAAAAACATGAACCACGTGGCCAGGCGGCTCCAGGGCGAGATCGCGCGCATCAGCGACGAAGGCGGCGACCAGGCCCTGCTCGCCAGGCTACTGTCCCGAAAGGTGGAACTCAACAAGGAGATGGACCTGTTGCGGCGGCGCACGTGCGGCTCGCACCCCGGGGAAGGCGCGGTTCACCCCGCCTGAGCGGCCAGTCCACGGAGCGAGCAGCCCTCGTCCCGTCCCTTTGCAAAAGGAGGAGCCTATGCCTGAACGGCAAGCAGCGACCCGTTACCACGTTCGGTAGTGGATGCTCTCGGTCTGTTCCGGGGCAGATTCCGGTAATGACCGGGGCCGTCAACGGTCTCGATTGACCAGGAAGAAGAGGGAACGCGTGAGACACAACCACTCGTCGGATGGCCTGGATGTGGAGGGGGCTGGCACTCAGCGCGCCAGCGACCCCGTGAGGATGTACCTGCGCAAGATGGGAGCCGTGGCGTTGCTCTCCAGGGAAGGAGAGATAGAACTCGCCAGGCGCATAGAAGAAGGGGAGGAGGAAGTTCGCCACGCTTTGATACGTTCGGGTTTTCTTTTCCAGGAAGCCGGATCGGGAAACGGCCGGCCCAACCGGGGAAAGCACGATGTGGACGCCGAGTCGGACAACGACGAAGAACTCGACGGCCCGGACATCCCTGCCGAGAAGATGGCCGAAATCCAGCCCCTCGTCCAGGAACGAAGGGCCATCTCCCGGCAATTGATCGATACCAACCTGCCGCCGGAGACCGTTCGCCGACTCCGCAAGCGCGCCGCCGTCCTTGGAAACCAGATGCTCGAGATCCTCGGTGGCGTCGAGTTCAAGCGCAAGCAAGTCAACCAGCAGGCAGCTCGATTCCGGGAATGCATGAAGACCGTGCGGAGCGCGGAGCGCGAAATCCGTGCCGCCGCACGCCGCTGCCGGGTCCCGGTCGGCGAAGTCGGCCGCCTCCTGCGCCGCTTCCACCAGAGCGACGAGGACGCGCAAAACGTCGTGATCGAGACGAAGCTCACGTTCGACCAGGTGCGCATCTTGAGCAAGAAGGTCAAGCAAGCGTGCCGAACGCTCCGGCAGGTGGAAACCGAAACCGGCTACGCCGTGGCCGAACTCAAGGAAATCAACGAACAGGTCGCCAGAGGCGAGCGCAAGGCCGACGCGGCCAAGGCGGAACTCGTGGAGGCCAACCTTCGGCTCGTCGTGTCTATCGCCAAGAAATACACCAACCGCGGTCTCCAGTTCCTGGACCTGATCCAGGAAGGCAATATCGGCTTGATGAAGGCAGTCGACAAGTTCGAGTACCGGCGGGGATACAAGTTCTCCACCTACGCCACCTGGTGGATTCGCCAGGCGATAACTCGAGCCATCGCCGATCAGGCGAGGACCATTCGCATCCCGGTCCACATGATCGAGACGATCAACAAGCTGGTCCGCACCACCCGGGTCCTTGTCCAGGAGAAAGGCCGGGAGCCTACCCCGGAGGAGATCGCCGAACGTATGGACCTTCCCGTCGAGAAGGTCCAGAAGATCCTCAAGATCGCCAAGGAACCCATCTCCCTCGAGACCCCCATCGGCGAAGAAGAAGACTCTCACCTGGGAGATTTTCTCGAGGACCAGCGTATCACCAACCCGTCCGAGGCGGTCATCGGCAGAAACCTGTCCCACCAGACCGGACGTGTCTTGTCCACTCTCACGGAGAGGGAAGCCCGCGTCCTCAGGCTCCGCTTCGGGATCGGCGAACGCTCCGACCACACCCTCGAGGAGGTCGGACAGAGCTTCGATGTCACGCGCGAGCGGATACGCCAGATCGAAGCCAAGGCCCTTCGCAAGCTCCGCCACCCGAGCCGCAGCCGCCAGTTGAAAGCCTTTCTCGAAGGATAGCCGTTCACCGTTGACGCGAACCTACTTTGTGGCTATCATAGGCTCCGTGCGAGGGCCCATAGCTCAGTGGTCAGAGCGACCGGCTCATAACCGGTTGGTCCCAGGTTCGACCCCTGGTGGGCCCACCAGATCCCCAGCCGGGTGGTGGCTGCCACGTGACAGGTAATCCATCACCCGGCTGATGTGTGTTCGGTCCCAACTCCAGAAAGGCTCCGCAGATGCCGTGGGACAACCCGATCGCGAAACAGATCGCCGTCCTGAGAACCCTCGACCAGATCGACAAGACCATCGTCGACCTGGGCGCCAAGCGGGACGAGGCCCGCGCCGCCGTCGAGAAGCTCAAGGAGGAGATCGCCTCGTTCCACTCCGGAATCGCCGATTTCGACCGGGAAATCCAGGCGTGCGAGACCCAGCAAAAGACCGCCGAGTTGGAACTCGATCGCGTGGAAAAGAAGCTGAAAAAGCTCTCCCGTGGGCTCACCTCCGGCTCGGAAAAGGAGTACGACGCGTCACGGCGCGAACAGGCGCACCTCGCCTCGAGAAAGAGCGAACTCGAGGACGAAATCCTCGCCTGCATGGAGCTGAGCGACGACCTGCACGAACGCAAGGCGGCGTTCCAAAAGCACATCGCGGAACGCCGGAGGGACATTACCGCCCAATACGAGTCGCTCAAACTGCGGTACGAACAACTCGGAATCCGGCTGGCCGAACACAAGCGCGACCGGGATCTTGTCATTCCCCAGTTGGACCCGGACGGCCGCTACACCTATCAGCGGCTCATGCAACGCTATGGCGACAGGGCCACCGTGTCGGTGGTGGGTGACCGCTGCACCGGGTGCCAGTTGCATGTTCCGCCCCAGCACGTGGTCGACGTGCTGACGGGGCGGGGCCTGCACAATTGCCAGCATTGCGGGCGTTTCGTCCTCCCCGAGGAACCCCTCGGCGCCGAGGACGAACAGACAGACTGAACGTGTTGAAGTGACACGGGCGATCGCTGGTCTTCCCAGAAGACGAGAGGAAAGTCCGAGCTCCGAAGGGCAGGGTGCCGGCTAACGGCCGGTCGAGGTGACTCGCAGGAAAGTGCCACAGAAAGCAGTCAGCCAGCCCTCGCGGCTTCTTGCCTCGAGGGACTCCGTGGCCTGCCGGAACGCCGGTGGAAAGCGGGGGAAACGGCGCACGGGCGAGGAGAGCTGCACATCTCCGCCGGCCGGCGCCTGACGGTGCGGTGACTTCGAACCGACGCTGTTTCCCGGTGAAGGTGAAAGGGTGAGGTAAGCGCTCACCGGTGGTCCTGGTAACAGGATCAGCCAGGTAAACCCCACCTGGAGCAAGACCGAATAGGGAGGTCCGCTGCACGTGCCTCGCACAGCAGCTCAGGGTGGCCCGCCTGAAAACCTCCGGGTAGGTCGCTCGAGGCCGCAAGCAATTGCGGTCCTAGATGAATGATCGCCACCTCGAGCCCGGTGACGGGCTCCTGGGGACAGAACTCGGCTTACAGTGCGCTTCGACACGTGGGGGCCTCCCGCCGGTCAAGACGGCCGGTCGTGGAGGCCCCTTTTGCTTTCATCCCCACCGGGTGCGACCCCTGCCCTCCCCTGCCTTCGCCCGTCCTGTCAAGGACGCTCGCGCGGACCCCGAACGCAACGTCATCGGGGTCCCCACGGTCCGCGCCGCCAGCGTTCGAACATCACGATCGGCCACAAGCGTTTGCGGTTGTCCTCCCTCCCTTTCCGGTGGGTCTCGAGCCATGCTGCCACCCGTTGCCGGTCGAAGAGCGGTTGCCCGCCAGCAGGCGGCGCCAGCCACTCATCCACGGTTGCGCGGTCCAGGTCCCTCAGCCACAAGGCAATCGGCATCCCGAAGCCCTTCTTGGGCCGCTTCACCACCGAAGCAGGCAACCGGCTTGCACAGATTCTCCGGATCGCCACCTTGGTCTGGGTCATCGTCACCTTGAGGTGCGCAGGAAGGGCCATCCCAAAGGCCACGAGCCGGTGCGCAAGCAACGGTGCGCGGACCTCGAGCCCGGACGCCATGGCCGCCCGGTCCACCTTGACCAGCAGGTCGTTGGGCAGGTAGTGTTCGAAATCGAGGACCTGCGCGCTTTCCGGCCACCGGTGACCGGATCGAGCGTGTTCCAGGTGTCTTGCGAACAGGGCGACATCCTGCAACGACGGCCTGACGTCCGGATGCAGCAGTGCCACCGCTTCGCGAGGCGCCAGTCCTCCCATCCAGATTGCGTGCCGAACCGCCCCGCCATGCGGGATACCGGCGATCGTGCGCTTGATGACGAAATCCCTCGAGATATTGTCGAAAGAGGCCGGAAGCAGCCCCGCGCACCGCTCCAGCGCGCCGGACAGCCAGGGCGGCAGGTGGTTCCAGAGTGGATCGAGGTGGTGGGCCAGGTAAGTCGGATAGCCGCCGAACGTTTCGTCGCCTCCATCGCCCGACAGGGCCACGGTGACACCGCTCCGCCGTACCCACGCGGCCAGCGCCCAGGTGGGGACCAGGGAGCCATCGGCCAACGGCTCGTCCAGCAGAAGCTGGATACGGGACAGGATCGGTCCGATGTCCGCCATGCCGACGAGCAGGTGATGGTGGCGCGTGTCGAGCGCCGCGGCCACGTCGTGCGCAGGACCGGATTCGTCGAACGAGCGCTCCCTGAACCCCACCGAGAAGGTCGGCAAATCACCCACGTGCCTGCGCGCCACGGAGGCGATGAGCGAGGAGTCGAGTCCGCCGGACAGCAGCACGCCGATGGGGACGTCCCCGGTGAGCCTCGAGCCTATCGTCTCGGTGAGAAGCGTATCAAGCTCGGTCAGCCAGGCCGTATCGGACCGGCCAGCCCGCATGGCCTCGATCGCGTCGCGAGACGGCAAGGACCAGTACTTCCGCCGCGTGGTCCGGCCGCCATCCTGCCCGTGCCATACCAGGGCGCTCGCCGGCTCGAGCTGGCGGATGTCCTGGTAGATGGAGGCGGGCGCCGGGACCGACTCGAGGACCAGGTACTGCGCGACACTCACCGGGTCGAGCCTCCTCGGCACGTCCGGCAGGGCCAGGAGGCCCTTGAGTTCCGACGCGAACTGGATCCCGTCACCGGTCACGCGGTAGTAGAGGGGCTTTTCCCCGAGCCGGTCTCGAGCGAGTACGAGCCGTGCCCCGGGTCCGTCCCAGATGGCGAACGCGAACATGCCGTCGAGCTTCTCGAGAAGACCTTCGATACCCACTGATTCGTACAGGTGCGGGAGGACTTCGCTGTCCGTTCCGCTGGCGAGCCGGTGGCCGTCGCGCTCGAGTTCCGCCTGGAGTGCCCGGTAGTTGTAGATCTCCCCGTTGAACACGGCCACGATCGACCGGTCTTCACTGAAGACGGGTTGGCGCCCGTGCTCGAGGTCGATAATGGCGAGTCTCAGGTTGGCAAGGCCGACGAGGAGGGCACTGCCGGGGGCGTCCCGAACGGTCCAGTCGGGGTCGGCGAAAACCGGTACCGCCCCATCGCCCCGGGGCTCGAGAGGCCAGGCAGGGTCACGCTGGAGGTAGAATCCCTTGCCGTCCGGCCCTCGGTGCGCCAGCACATCGGCCATCGTCTCGAGACGGCGGGCGGCGCCAGGATCCGGCCGCGTCGAGGCGAACCCGGCGATACCGCACATCAGCGCCCCTCGCCGGACGACGGCACACGAGAAGCCCGCACCACGCCGGCCCGGGATTCCCGGCCGGCATCGAAATTCACCAACCGCATCACCTTGTACGGCGGCTTCTTCTGGATCTCGAAATTCATGCGAATCAGCACCTCGGCAATGACGCCCATGCTGAACATCACCAGCGCCATGATGAAAAACATGACGCTGAAGATCACGAAAGGATTCTTGTGCATCCAGGTGCCATAGTAGAACTTCATGAAAATGGCGGCCCCGATGGACGCGACGCCCAGGAACCCGAGCAAAAAGCCGAAGTACCCGAAAAAGTAGATGGGGTTGACATAGTAGTCCCGCAGAAACTTCACGGTAACGAGATCCAGGAGGACCTTGAAAACACGCGACAGGCCGTACTTCGACCGGCCTCGAGTGCGCGGGCGATGGTTGACGGGCATCTCGGTGAGACGCGCCCCGGCCCAGGTCACGTAGATCGGAATGAAACGATGCATCTCGCCGTAGAGTGGCAAATCCTCGAGGAACTCACGGCGGTAGGCACGCAGGGTGCACCCGTAGTCATGAAGCGGAACCTTCGATGTGACACTGATGATCTTGTTGGCTACCCAACTCGGCAGGTTGCGCGTGAAAAAGGCGTCCTTCCGCTCCTTCCGCCAGCCGCACACCACGTCGTGGCCCTCCTCGAGGCGCGCCAGCAAGGCCGGAATATCCGACGGATCGTTCTGCAAATCCGCGTCGAGCGTCACCACGACAGGGGCTCGAGACAGCTTGAAGCCGGCCGACATGGCCGCTGTCTGGCCATAGTTCCGCACGAAGTGCACAACCTTGATACGCTCGTCCGCGCTCGCCAGTTCGTCCAGCACCTCCCGCGACCCATCGGTCGACCCATCGTTGACGAAAACCAACTCGAAATCGAGCCCCTCCCGCTCGGCCACGGACCTGATCTCGTCGCAAAGCTCCCGCAGGTTGTCCACTTCGTCATAGATGGGGACCACCACGGACAGCGCGGGGTCAGTCACAGTCTGCATCGCGGGTCGCTTCCAGTTCCAGCGGGCCTACCTGCCGCTTTCCGCGGACCATTTGCCGTGTCGCTCGAGACCTACTGTAGTGCGAAACGGCTGTCCGGTCAAGGCAGAACCGCAGCGCGCCACGCATGCTCTGACATACCGCTTGCGAATCCAGCACTTTGTTGCGACGAAAACTGCCGACCGGAGCGCTCGCTGGCAATCCTGTTGCTCGCTGTCGGACTCCTCCCCCATTTCTTCCTAAGCACGACCGTGCTTCCTACCGAACTCATAGTATGGAATACCTGCCGCTGCTGCATCACGGCTCCACGCGACCGGTGCCGGCTGCGACTGCGGCTCTATCGAACCGTGCCGGTTCCTCCCAGGAGAATGCGACCATGCGTACACATAGAACGGCTACGGCACTTCCCCGGTGCCTCTCGTGGATGGTCCTTGCGCCCATCGTGCTCTTCACCGTGGGCGCCGATGACTGCGACACCCAGCAAGACCTGGACGGCGATGGCTGGACCGCCCTCCAGGGCGACTGCGACGACGACAACAGCGACGTGCACCCGGAGGCGGTCGAATCGTGCGACCAACTCGACAACGACTGCGACGGGGAGGTCGATGAAGACGTCCAGGTCACATCCTACCCCGACCTCGACGGCGACGGGTTCGGCGATGACGCCGGCGCCGTGCTCGGCTGCGACATCCCGGAAGGATTCGTGACCGCTCCGGACGACTGCGACGATCAAGACCCCGCGGTCCACCCGGAGGCGCTCGAATCGTGCGACCAAATCGACAACGATTGCGACGGGGAGGTCGATGAAGATGTCCAGGTCACATCCTACCCCGACCTCGACGGCGACGGGTTCGGCGATGACGCCGGCGCCGTGCTCGGCTGCGACATCCCGGAAGGATTCGTGACCGTCCCCGGCGACTGCGACGATCAAGACCCCGCGGTCCACCCGGAGGCGCTCGAATCGTGCGACCAGCTCGACAACGATTGCGACGGGGAGGTCGACGACGGGCTCGAGACGTTCGCCTGGTACCAGGACAGAGACGGTGACGGCTACGGGGACGACGCGACCCTCGTGGAGGCCTGCGCTGCCCCCGAGACGTACATCGCCCAGGCAGGAGACTGCGACGACGCCGACCCGGCCGTGCACCCGGACAACACCGACCTGTGCGACGGGATCGACAACGACTGCGACACGGAAATCGACGAGGACGATCCGCCGCGCACCTGGTTCCAGGACGTCGATGGGGACGGATTCGGCTCACCCGACGCTGCGGTGCGCTCGTGCGAACAGCCCGCTGGATACGTGCTTCCCGACTCGGACTGCGACGACCGGGATCCGGCGGTCAACCCGGACGCTCCAGAGGTCTGCGACCGCATCGACAACAACTGCGACGGTAACGAGGACGAGGGGTTCGACACCACGCTCTACTACCCGGACGAGGACGGCGACGGCTTCGGAACCGGGGAGGACGCTGTTGCAAGCTGCATGCCCCTCGATGGCCACGCCACCGCGCCGGGCGACTGCGACGACGACGACCCGAACACCTTTCCCGACGCTCCTGAAACGTGCGATCACCTCGACAACGACTGTGACGGTGCAGTCGATGACGGGCTGGAAACGGTCATCTCCTACGCAGACGCCGACGGGGACGGCCACGGGGACCCAGCGGCACCGGTGGAGGACTGCGCCGTGCCCGATGGCTACTCATCGAACGGTGACGATTGCGATGACGCCGACCCGCGCAACGCCCCGGGCATCGAGGAGACCTGCGACTTCCAGGACAACGACTGCGACGGCGAGGTGGACGAAGGGGAGGCGGCCCCGCAGGCATGGTACGCCGACACGGACGGCGACGGCTACGGAGTCGCCGGCGAGCCGATCGTGGACTGCACCCAGCCGACAGGCCACGCGCCGGCAGACGGCGACTGCGACGACGACAACCCGCAAGCCTACCCCGGCGCACTCGAGGTCTGCGACCACGCCGACAACAACTGCGATGGCGCCATCGACGAAGGCGATGCGGCCCCCACGGCATGGTATCCCGACGCG
>JAJRTE010000249.1 GCA_024278455.1 Myxococcota bacterium | reverse complement strand
GACGGCGACGGCTACGGGGCCGCCGCGGATAGCTTCGACGCCTGTTCACCCCCTGCCGGCTACGTGGAGAGCGACGGCGACTGCGACGACACCGATCCGGACGCCCACCCCGGCGGGACGGACATCTGTGGCGACGGGATCGACCAGGACTGCTCGGGGGCGGATACCTCCTGCCAGGACGTGGACGACGACGGGGACACCTATTCCGAGAGCGACGGCGACTGCGACGACGACGACGACGCTGTCCATCCAGGCGCCACAGAGTCCTGCAATGAGAAGGACGACGACTGCGACGGGGACGTCGACGAAGATCTGCCGCTCTCTACCTACTTCCAGGACGACGACGGCGACGGCTACGGTGATGCCGCCCAGGCGAAGGTGGCCTGTTCGGCACCTACCGGCTACGTATCCGCCTCCGGGGACTGCGACGATTCCGACGCCTCCTCCCACCCCGGGGCGGAGGAGACCTGCGACGGCGCCGACAACGACTGCGACGGCACTACCGACGACGGGGTACAGACCACCTACTACCAGGACGCGGATGGAGACGGCTACGGCGATCTGGACAACACGCTCGACGCCTGCACCCTCCCGGTAGCGGGATACGCGGTCGAGAGCGGGGATTGCGATGATACGAACCCCGGTATCAACCCCGGCGCGGTAGAGTTGTGCAACCTGCGTGACGACGACTGCAACAACGACATTGACGAAGGCTTTTCGCAGCAAACCTACTACCAAGACAACGACGGGGACGGATACGGGAACCCGGACAACACGGTAGACGCTTGTACGCTCCCACCCGGCTACCTGGGCGACGACAGCGACTGCGACGACAGCGACAACGCCATTTATCCTGGGGGACAAGAAACTTGCGGTGACGAGATAGACCAAGACTGCGACGGATACGACCTTCCCTGCGCCGACGTGGACGCCGACGGAGATGGTTACACCGGAAACCAGGGCGATTGTGACGACACGAACCCGGCTGTCAACCCCGACGCGAACGAGGTGTGCAACGAACTGGACGATGACTGTGACGATGAGATCGACGAGAGCGTTCAAACCATCTTCTTCCAGGACAACGACGGCGATGGATACGGCGCGCCGGACAACACGATGGGCGCTTGCGCGCTCCCACCGGGGTACGCGGGCAACAGCGACGATTGCGATGATACGAATTCGACTATCCACGCCGAGGCTGACGAGGTGTGCAACGAACTGGACGATGACTGCGACGGGGAACTAGATGAAGGGGTCTTGACCACCTACTACCCAGACCTGGATGGTGACGGCTACGGCGCGGGGGACGAGACCCACGAGTGGTGCTCACCACAACCGAACTATGCAGAATCCCCAGGCGACTGCGACGACTTCGATCCTGACGTGTCGCCTGGCGCCGTCGAGTTGCCAGGCGACGAGATCGACAACGACTGTGACGGGGTTGCCGCCAGCGTCGTACAAGTGGCTGGCGGCGGTGCCCACACCCTTGCCTTGGATAACTTGGGACATGCATGGGCCTGGGGCTACAACGCTGACGGCCAACTCGGGGACGGTTCCACCGATACCCGTCTCACCCCCGTCGAGGTAGTGAACACCGATGGGAGTCCATTGACCCACGTACTGGCCATCGCTGCAGGAGATGAACACTCCTTGGCTCTTCTGACCGACGGCACAGTCTGGGCCTGGGGAAGCAACAGCCGCGGACAGCTTGGGGACGGGAACACCTTGGGCCGACTCACCCCGACCCGCGTCTCCAGACTCTCCAGCGTGTTGGCTGTCGCCGCAGGAAACTACCACTCCCTCGCATTGCTGGACAACGGCGCCGTCCGCGCATGGGGATACAATGCCTATGGCCAACTCGGAGACGGGTCCACCAACGATAGCAACAGACCAGTTCAGGTCTCCTACATCTCTAGCACGCTGGCCATCACCGCCGGCTCGCTCCACTCCCTGGCCCGGGCGTATGACGATGAATTTGTTTTCGCATGGGGTAACAACAACTACGGACAGCTCGGAAACGGGACGGAGACCAACAACACCACCCCGGCCCGCGTGTACAACCTGTACAATGTGTTGGCTATCGCGGCAGGAGAGCGGCATTCCTTGGCGCTCCTCAACGACGCAACCGTCCGCGCGTGGGGAGACAACTCTCGTGGCCAGCTCGGGAATGGTACCGTGGTGGCGAGCGCTACCCCGGTCAAGGTTTCGAACTTCTCCAACGCGGTTGCCATCGCTGCGGGCGGCTTCCACTCCCTCGCGGTACTGGAAGACGGCACCGTTCGAGCGTGGGGAGACAACACCGCAGGTCAACTTGGGGACGGTTCCCACTCTAGCAGCGACATACCGGTTCAGGTCTCCAACCTTCTCGGTGTGCGAGCCGTCGCAGCGGGCTTCTACCACTCCGTCGCGGTATTGAACGATGGAACCGTCTACACATGGGGTTCAAATGGAAATGGCCAACTCGGCACCGGCGACAACGAAAACCGTTACGAACCTGCCGAGGTTCTATGGGTACAGCCCCACAATCCTTAGGCGGGAGGACGGGGCCCATCCCCTCTTCCGCCCCCCCTCCCCTCCTGGCAGTCTCCACAGTTTCAGGAACCGACGATTGACGGCTTCATCGCTCGCGCGGGAAATGGAGGAGAACGGAACAGCCTTCTGACCATACCATGAACAATTGAAACAGTTGCGGGCTTGGGAGTCCACATATCAGGTAGGCCCGGCGACTTCCGAGCTACCCCCCCACAGGGTTGGGGAAGACGAACTGACCCAAAGCGACCGCATACACCGACATCGTCACGCCAAGCGTCTGGACGACACCATTTGTATCCGCAAGTCTTGCCGGCGCGACGAAGTAGACATAATCTCCCCTCTGGACGATTATGTTGTTGCGCATGTCGTCGTCACTGGATGGCGGCTGCAAACCGGTGAGGCCGGGGATGGTCACCTCTTCCGTCGTGCCCTGAGACAGGTCGGCAATTGTCATGTCGCGATTCCCCCAGTCGCTGCTTGTGGTCAGCACAAGCGTGTTGGACAGGAAGACGCCGTCCGCGACACCGTTTGGGAACACTATGTCGGACAGTATCGTTCCCCTGCTCAGATCGACCACGACACCCCCTCCGAGGTTTGGCTGGGCATCCCCGATGAGCAGATAGTTGTCATCCGGACTGACGGCCACTGGAGTGCCCCAGAGCACGGGTGTGCCCGACGCGGTGTATAGTGGCAACTCCATAGATTTGGTTGGATTGGCAGCTCCCTCTGTTGTGAGACTAAGGGGGACGAAGGCCGTCTCACCGGCCCCCGAGCCAGATCCACGTTTGCACCACGTGGTCAGGAGGAAGTCCCCCCCCGACGTGACGAGGGGCTGGAGCCCGTTCACATAGTCTGTCCCCTGCTGAATTGGCAAGCCCTGAGCCCCCATCGCCGTCGGACTGATGTCGAGGAAAGACGGGGTTTCGTTCACGAGGAGGATCTGGATCATTCCAGTCGCAGACTCCGAGTCCCCCCATCCATTGACAAAGTACACATAATCTCCCGATGGGTGGGGAGCCATGAGCCCGATGCCGCCGACGGGCGCGTTACCGTTGGGCATGGAGACGGAACCTGTTTCTTGCGTATCAAACATTACAACCTGCGCCCCACCGGAAATAACGCCAAACAAGTACCTGCCATCGGGAGAAACGGTCGCATAAGGCGAGCGGTTGATATGGGCCAGCCCCAGCCCACTGTTGGGCGCAAAAATCGCCCCTACCCCAGCAGTAGTCGTGAGTTTGTCTATGAGGTCGAAGATCTCGATTGTGCTGCAGTTGGGGAACATGACGTACGCCGTACCACCGTCGGGAGACAGCAACACGTTTCCCGAGCCCGGAGTACCGCAGGTGGTGGGAACCAGATTCGACGATACATAGTCCCACGTGGGATTGCTCGGGTCCGACAAATCGACAAGCTCGATATATGCCCCGTCTGCAGTCGGCGAGTTTCCGAGCAGCAAGACGCCGGTCTTTCCGTCTGGAGACACCTCGAAGTCATAGGGCACACGTTGACTGGGTGAGACGATGTCATTTCGCAGCACCACCAAGTCAAGCAGGAACGGTTCCGAATACTCCTCCATGTTGTTCACCGCGGCGACGAGCAGGTGGATGGTGCCCTCGGAGGGGATACCCAGGTTGAAGTCCCACCACTCGCCGTCCTGGACGCCTTGAATGGGCACGGCCGGGCTGAGCCCTCCGCCCGACACGCCGCGCACTTCGATACGATTCAGCGTGGGCGTGGCCCCGAACGGGGATGCGGTGAAGCTGAGCATCAGCGGGGAGCCGTTGCGCGCGTAATCACCGTCCTCGAGGTAGTCCATCTGCACCAGGCCCCGCTGAGCCGTGTATACCCCTTTGAGGGCTGCGGAGATGTTGCTACGATACACGGTGATCGATTCGGTTGCCGGCCCGCCCGGTCCGTCGGCTTCGACCGTGATGGTCACTTCGCCGTTGACGTTGGTGGTCGTGTCCCACTGCGCCTCGAGCACCGCGGGGTCTGAGTCGAGGTCGACGCCGACGAGTTCGTCCGGGGCGAGGAAGGCCATGGAGGTGGCGGCGCCACCTGTCACGACCACGGACACGGTCTGGCTGACGGACTGGCCGTCCTCGAGGCCGAACGTGATCTGTACCTCGTCTGCTGGGGTCGGGGTTGCGTTACCGTCGTCATCGTCGTCGGACGTACCGCCGTCCTTCGAGCAGCCTGCGGGGAGCGCGAGCAGCAGGGGGAGCACGAAGCACGACAGCCGGTAGCGCGGCGAGAGGGGATTTCGACTGGTCAGGTTCATCGGTTGAGCCTCCTGGTTCAGTGGTTCGGAAGCAGGCGCGGCCGAGGCCTCCTCTTTTCAGCTTTTCACTATAGCCGAAACACGCCACCCGTGTCATCACCCTGTTGCCGAAAACGGCACGCCCCGAACCCAAAGATGTTGAAGGACAAGCATGCCATGCTAAGATGCCGCTTGTGACACGGCCTCCAGCCGGCCGATCCCCGGCCCCCATGCCGGGCAGGCACCGCGACCGCGCTGGTGGCTTCCGGAACGACGGTTTGCGCAAGGAGATGACGATGAAAACGAACGTGGTGGCCGTGGCAGGACTTGCCGTGTGGATGGTGGCGGCGCCGCCGGTCGGCTGTGGTGGTTGCAGCGAGGGCCCCCCTCCTCCTCCTGATCCGAAGTGCCCGGAAGTGGTCGCCATCACTTCCCCGGGTGAAGACCAGGCGTTCAAACCGGGCGCCGAGATACCGCTGATCGGTCGTATCGAGCAGAACCAGACGGCGGACCTGACCACCCTGGACGTGGAATGGGTGATCACCGGCACCCCTGCCGACGGCTCCGTCTTTCCTGCTCGTGAGATCTTCACCCACCCGCTCGAGACCGGGGAAGTCAAGAGCACCTTGACCGACCTCGGCGTGGGCACCTACACGGCGAAACTTGTGGGTCTCGACACGGTCTACGGCAAGCAGTGCTCGGACATGGCCCGTGACTTCCTGGTGGTGAACAATCCCCCTGCCATTGCTATCACGTCGCCTGCCGAACCGCAGACCGTGGATCCCGGCGCCGAGGTGGTCATCACCGGGACGGCCTCGGACCCCGACACGGACGACCCGCCGGAAAGCCTCACCCTCACCGTGGAAGACGACATGGAACCGGCCCTGGTCTACAAGGCGTCGCGCCCCGCCACCGACGGAAGCTGGACCATCCTGGCCTACTTCTCGGTCGCCGGGCTGCACAACAACATCTACGTCTTCGCTACCGACGCCGCGGGAAGCTCCGGCCGGGCAGGACCCCTCCAGATTACCGTCAACGAATGCGACCCCGTCTACCGGGACAGCGACGGCTACTCGAGTTGCGAGAACGACTGCGACGACTCCGACCCCAACATCAATCCCGATCAGGCCGAAGTCTGCGACGACGGCAAGGACAACGACTGCGACGGAGTCACAGACGGCGCAGTGGACGCCGACGGAGACGGGTTCGACGGCTGTAGCGGCGGGGACCTCCGCGACTGCGACGATACCCAGGCCAACACCTACCCGGGCGCGTCGGAACAATGCGACGGGCTCGACAACAACTGCGACGGCGTGGTCCCTGACAGCGAGGTCGATAACGATGGAGACGGATATCGCCAGTGCGGCAAGGACTGCGATGACGAAGACCCGATAACCTACACCGGGGCGTCCGAGGTGTGCGACGGCAAGGACAACGACTGCGATCAAAGCGTGCCTGTCGGGGAACAAGACCGGGATTCCGACGGGGTGAAAGCCTGCGAGGACCCCCCGGACTGCGACGACTCCAACGACGACGTGTCCCCCTACGCCGCCGAGGTCTGCGGCAACGGCGTCGACGACGACTGCGACGGCGAGGTGGACGAGGAAGAAAGCACAGAGGACGACAAGGACGGCGACGGCCACGTGTGTGACGATTGCGCTCCCTACGCCCCGAATATCTACCTCGGCGCTCCCGAAGGCGTGGACGACGACGGCGATGGCATCCCGGAGTGCGATGGAATAGACAACGATTGCGACGGGATCGTCGACAACGACACGTCGTGCGTCGACGACGACGGCGACGGATACAGCGAACTCGACGGAGACTGCGACGACTACCAGCCCTACACCTATCCCGGCGCCATCGAGCGGTCCGACAACCAGGACAACAACTGTGACGGTCAGGTGGAGGGTACCCTGAGCCTCGAGCGGGCCCACGTCCGCCTTCACGGGGCAAAGGCCGACGCCCGCGTCGGCAACGCGGTGGCCGGCGGCGGCGACGTCAACGGCGACGGCTACGAAGACATGGTCGTCGGGGCGTACTACTACGACGCGGAATACACGCCGACCCAGGGACGAGGCGCCGCTTTCCTGCTGTTCGGCGGCCCGACAGGATGGGAAGCGCTCGAGGGCCAGGACCTTGACGCCAACGCGGTCCTCCTCTACGAGGAAGAACCCGCGGCAAAGGCCGGTTCCGCGGTCGCGCTTCTCGGCAATCTCAACGGGGACCCCTACGCGGACTTCGCCGTGTCCGCGCCCTTCCACAGCACGGCAAAGGCGTCGAATGTCGGGCGGACCTACATCATCTTCGGAAAGCCCGAAGGCTGGGGAACCACCGAACTATCCGTCGCCTCGTTCTCCACCGTGGAAGGCATGGACAACAAATCCTCGTCCCAATCCCTGCTCGGCTTCTCCCTCTCCGGCGGCGACATCAACGACGACGGACTCGACGACCTCCTCATCGGTGTTCCATGGGAAACGCAGGACCTTGCCACCGGTTTCCTCGTCATCGTTCCAGGCAGCTCCACCAAGTTCGAGCCAGAAATCAATCCCAACGACGTCTTCAGCATCGCCGGAGCACCGGGCCGTGTCGCCGGAATCAGCGTGGCCTATACCGGGTTCAACAACGCCGACGGCACCGGAGACCTGGCCGTCGGCACCTACCACGACTACGCCACCAGCCCCGGTTCGGTCTACTGGCTCCTGGGCAATCCCAGTTTCGTCGGCCCCAGCACCATACCTCCCGACTCGTTCCCCCAGGAGAACGCCCCCGAGTACTTCGGCACCACCAACTACGACTACGTGGGAGATTCCATCAGCGGCGCGGTGGACCTGGACGGCGACGGCTACGACGAACTCCTGGTCGGCCGGAGAAACAACACCGAGAACGGCGAAACCCCCACCCCCCTGGCCTACGTCGTCTTCGGACGGGATATCCTCCCGGAAACAGGCGACATCGACTACCTCCCGGCCATGATCCGGTTCCTCCCCTCCGCCAGCGGCGCCGACGAGTGCCCTTGCATCGTCCAGGGAATCGGCGACATGGACGGCGACGGCCACGATGATTTCGCTCTCGGCGTGGCCAGGAACGACGAAAACGGCGACGACGCCGGCAAGATCTACGTCTTCCGCGGCAAGGCATCCCGGGAGGACTGGGGCTCCGACTGGGGCGACGACGACATCCTCGACCTGTCCGTGGATACCGCTGATTTGATCGTATTCGGCGAAAACGCCGGCGACATGGTCCCAGGTTCCATGTCCGCGGGCGACCTGAACAGCGACGGCCGCATGGACCTGATCATCGGCGTCCCTGCCTGGCGCTCCGGGGAGGACACGTCAAACGGACAGGTCTACGTCCTGTTCGGGTACCCGGATGGCCGCAACCCCTCGCCCTACAACTGAACCCCGTCCCGGCCGTAACTACCCCGCCGTCGTGATCCACCGGCGCCGTTCGCCCGCTCGGCCCACCGCGTTCCGTGGCGATCCGCTCAAGCATCTGACAAAATGGAGACGACATGGCGGACAACACCGCTCGAGGGGACGAACTGTCCCCCCGCGCGACTTCCCGGGAGGAACCATGAAAACCCATCTTGCCGCCCTGCTGGGGCTGATGATCGCGACGTCGCTCGCGGGCTGTGGGGACAGCCTGGACGCTGGTGCTGGAACGGTGCCCGGTCCGGGCGGTGCGCCGGCACGCCCCGCGCCCGAATCCGGGACGCTCTACGCCGGAGCCGCCCAGGCCTACCTGGAACTCCCGGTGGGCGTGCCCCTGGCCGCTTTCACTGGACGGCTGGACCTGCTCAACCCCGAGCCCGACCAGCGCACATCCCCCTACACCACGGAGTTCGCCCCATCGGCGGGCCTGCAGACTCGAGTTCCCATCAAGGTCATCTGGCTCCAGAACGGGGCGTCCAACGTGGTCCTGGTCAAGATCGATATCGCCTACGCTTTCGACGGGCTTCTGTTCGGTATCCAGGAGGCCATCGCCGACGCCACGGGCTACGACGTGATCGACCACGTGCTGGTGGCCACGAGCCATTCTCACTCGTCCTACGGGGACTTCTCCAATGACGCCGCCCTCTACCTGGGCTCGGACCAGTTCAATACCGAGATCTACACCCGGATGGTCGACCAGGTGACGGCCGTCGCCGAAGAGGCCGCTGCAAACCTCGAGCCGGCAGCCATCGGCGTGGGCTTCGACCCCGAATTCGACCCGGACGACCAGATCTACAGGGACCGGCGCGACGAAAACGACGACCTGGTCGGGCCGGACGGCGAAGTCCTCGGCCACGGCTACAAGGAACAACGGCTCACCGTCATCCGCATCGATCGCTCCAACGGTACCACCGACCCCGGCGACGACGAACCGCTGGCTCTCATCCATAGCTTCCCCATGCACGGCACCATTATGGGTGAAAGCAACTCCCTCGTGACGGTCGAAGGCACCGGCCACATCACCCGGCGACTCCAGCAGGCATTCGGGCCGGAGGTCGTGGTCATGCACCTCCAGGGGCCGGCCGGCGACGCATCGCCCGCCGGGTACCAGGACGACTTCGCCCGCATGGAAGTCCTCGGCGAACTGGCGGCTCCCAGGATCCTCGCACTCTACGACGCCATTCCCACCACGCCCGGCGATGTTCCTGTCGAACTGCTCACCCGGTCCATCCACCAGTACCGGGACGACATGCGGATCACGCGCGGAGGCACGGTCAACTATATGTATACACCCTACACCGAACGTTACCGGGGCGACGACATCATCTACGACGAGAACGGCAAGGTGCTGAGTCCCATCGACGAGTTCAACTCCGAAAACGGCGCCGCCCTGTGCGATGGCGACCCGAGCATGGTTATCTTCGGCAAGCTCTTCGGATGGGGTAGCGAGGTCCCGCCCTACAACACCTGCGCCAACGTGGACCCCATTCTCAGGCTCATGGACATCCCCCTGTTCGACTTCGACCTGAGCTGGACCACCCTGCCGCTCAAGTCGGCCCTCAGCACAGTTATCAGCACCTTCGAACTCCGGCACGTGCCCATCTACGTGACCGACGGTACAGAAACGGTGGACGACGTGGTGTTCGGCGTGTTCCCCGGCGAGCCCGTCTCGCTCTACGGGGAGACCTACAAGAAGGAAATGCTCGACACTTACGGATTCCAGTACGTGGTCCCACTGGGCTATGCGCAGGACCACGAAGGCTATCTCCTGACCCTCGAGGACTGGCTGCAAGGCGGCTACGAGCCGGAAATCAACCAGTGGGGTCCAATCCAGGGAGAATACATCCTCGAGCAGGTCGTCGCCCTCGGGAGCCAGTTCGGCATCGACGACCCATCCCAGCCTCCGACGGCCATCCCCCACCCGGACCAGGAGGCGGACTACTTCCCCTTCGACCCCGTGGTCCCCGACGTCACCGAGGATGCGGGACAAGCACTGTCTCGAGTCCCGTCCTACCTCTATACCTACAACGACGTGATGCCCACCTCCCCACAACCGGCCTCGAGGATTTCTCGCGTCACCGGTATCGCGACGTTCGTCTGGAAGGGCGGCGACCCGGCGATCGACCTCCCCGTCGTGACCCTCGAGCACGAGGTGTCGCCGGGGTCCAACCTGTTCGAGACGGTCACCCTGCCCAACGGCGAACCGGTCACCGACGCCGCCCCGGACATCCTCGTGAGCTACACACCAGATCCCCTGCGCGGAGACGGACCCAGGACCCACTACTGGATGGCCACCTACCAGGCGGTGACCCACAACCCCAGCGTGGACTACAGCGCGGGACTCCCCCTGGGCAAGTACCGGTTCCGGGTCGACGGCCTGGCAGTCGTCTCGAGCGACGTGGGCTCCTACCCCTGGAACACTACGCCCTACCGCCTGGAGAGCCAGCCGTTCGAGGTCGTGGCCCAGACAGATTTGCAGGTCTCCGCGACTTACACCGGAGGCACCCTGGCCGTCACCGCGGCGTACCCCCCGGCGGAACAGGGCTACCGGCTGATCTCCATGGACTCGGGCGACGAAAAAGGCTCCAGCCCCCTCTGCCGCGGCCCCAACAGCGAGGCGCTCGCCACGCTGTACCTCTATGACGCGGACTGGCTCCTCCTGTGGCAAAAGAATGACGTGCCTCTTACCACCAACTGGGGGAACTCGAGCACGTCCGTCTCGGCCGCCGGCGTGACGCCAGGCACCTACCACCTGGTCGTCGAGGACGTGTTTGGCAACACCGGCGCCGCCGACCTGGTTGTCGATTAGCGCCGCCCAGTTGATGGGCCGGCAGGCTGGGAAGCCTGCACCACAGACCTGGACTCGGCTGGATGGGAAGCCGGCACCACAGACCTTGACGTGCCTGGCCCGCCAGTCTATCGTGACATCGCAGGCGCGAAGGGCGGCGATTCCTCCCCCAAGACGGCTCGGTCCGGACAGCCGAATGGCATGCCGGCCCTTCCGCCGGGACGACCGGTCGCCGGGACGTGGAGGGCATGACGTGAGACACACGGAGCGACGAGCCACGCTGAAGCCCACCCGCGTGGTCCTGTTCAGCCTCCTCCCCGCGGCCCTCCTCCTGAGCGCCGGCGAAGGTATTTGCCGGCTCCTCGGCCTCCCCACGGAACCCAGCCGCCTGGTCGTCCGGGTCGGGTTCGACGGGTGCTACTTCGAGGAGAACGGCGACGCAGAAGTCACCCTTTGCGAGCCGGCGGGCGCGCCGGGAGACCGTGTCAGCTTTGCCACGCGAAAGCGGCCGGGTACGTGCAGGGTAGCGTTTCTCGGCGGTTCGTCGGTCCGGATCCCCGGTTCCCCTATCCGCCCCTGGCCCGACCGGGCCGGCGACCTGGTGCCTCGGATCGAGGTGCTCAACCTCGGCGTCCCCGGGGCCAACTCGGCCGCCACCACCCTCCGAGGGCTCGAGGCGGCTCGGTACGATGTGGACCTGTTCGTGGCCTACGCCGGACACAACGACGTGGCCCAGGGCGTCTACTCGGGGCTCTCGGACCCGGCCGTCGCGGCCTCCCTTCGCGGGATCCGCCTCAGACTCTTGCTCAATCGAAGCGCGCTCTATCGAACGATCCTGTCGATCGTGTCCCCCCTCTCCCCGATTCGACGAACCGGCGACACCGGAGTGGCTACGCGCACCACGCCCCTCTATTCCGAGCAAGACCGCCAAACCCTGGCCGACGTCCTGCGTGACAACCTGGCTCGCCTGGTCGACGGGGTGGCCCCGAAGCCGGTCATCTTGCTGGTGCCGGTTTCCAATCCCCATTGGAACCCCACCGGCACCCTGATTCCCGAAGATCCGTCCGAGGCAGAACACCTGACCCGGGAACTCGATGCCGCGCGCGCCGCGATCGAACAGGGACGCACACGCGAGGCGGCGGAACGGCTCGACGCTGTTCTCCAGCAATACCCCGACAGCGCCTTCGGCTGGTGGCTCAAGGCTCAAGCACTTTCCCGCCGCGGCAAGGCACAAGACGCGGCTCGAGCGGCGGCAATGGCCAGGGACCTGGATGCACTGCCCATGCGGGCGACCACCGAAGTGGAGGCGGCCGTCCGCGGTGCCAAGGCCTACGCGGTCGTCGACCTGCCTGCCAGGTTGCCCAGGGTGAACGGCCTTCTGCGCGCCGACCTGTTCATGGACGCGATCCACTTCTCGGAAACCGGCCACGCACTCGTCGCACGACTCGTCGCCCCACTCATCGCCCGAGCCTGCGGCGCCGAACGGCCGAACAGCGATCCGCCGTCGCTTCCACCGCCCCCCGGCCCCCGATCGCGGCCGGCACCCGGTCGATGACGGCCCGACACGTCGAGCCTCACCCCACGCTGCCCGCTCGAGTCGTTGCCCACCGGCCAGCCGCCCCGGCGGCCTCGGCCGTGACCACGCGAAACAGCCGATACATCACGCCTGGTTGCCAGACGTGGTGTCCCAGGCTGCGGAGAAACGCGCCTCGAGCACCAGCGTAGTCCCCCTGACCGGTGCGGGCGTCCGCCAGGGCGCGATAGTGTTGCGCCACGATGCGGCGGCGAAGGACAGGCGGAAGACGGGACCGCTCGGGATGCAGGTGCTTGTCCAAGAACCTTTCGAAGCTCAGCTCGAGCCGGTCCAGGTTGCTGATCGAGTTGTCGTCATGGATCCGATACTGGATGAGCCGGTCCTCGAGATAGGCGAATTCGCCGTGGCGGGAGACACGCAGCCACAACTCCCAGTTCTCGAGCAGAAGGAACCGTTCATCGTAGCCACCGGCGGCCTCGAGGACGGACTTTCGCGCCAGCACCGAGGAGGCATTGATGCCGTTCGCGAACAGGAGTTTCTTGCGGACCCACCCCCGGTATTCGGGCTTGCCCCACACATCGCCGGTGGGCCGACCGTCCGCTCCGATGATGGCCGCCGCGGTGTGCACCAGGACTACCTCCGGCCGGGTATCCAGGATCTCCACCTGTCTCGCGATCTTGCCAGGCAACCACACATCGTCGGTGTCGAGCAGGGCGACGTACTGGCCCCTGGCTTCGCGGATTCCTACGTTCCGGGCCGACCCGGGGCCACCGTTGGGTTTGCGAAAGTAACGAATCGGACCCGAAAGGCCGCCCACCACCGCTTCCGTGTCGTCCGTGGACCCGTCGTCGACAATGAGAACCTCCTGCACCGGAACGGTCTGCGCAAGCACGCTCGCCACGGCTCGAGGCAAATAGTGGGCACGGTTGTATGAGGGTATGACGACGCTGACGGATCCAGACATGGGCCAGGCTCCTCGCTACCGGTTCGACCTCCCCCATTGTGCGCCATGTCGCCATTTCTTGCAACCGATGCATACCGTCGGCAAACCGCATTTACACAGTTCCCGGCACCATCTCCACACCCCGGGACGATCCTGTCAAATCCGAACCGATGATGCGCCGTCCATCCAACAGCGCAACAGCTCGGGCGCGGCGAGGGCGAACACCCGCCGCGTCTCGCGACCGGCCAGCACTTCCGCGGCATGACAGGCGAGCAGAACGAGGAGTGCGTCACGGTGCGTGACCCCGGACTCGCGACCGGGAGCAAACACGGCCTCGAGGTACCGGCGGACCGCCTGAGTGAACGGGTGGTCGTCGAACAGAACCCGGCGGAGCGCTACCCGCAGGTCGGGGTTTCCGGTATTTCGCGCGTAGTCGAGCGCGGCGATGTGCACGGCGAACCAGACCCGATCGAGCCACGACGGGCCAATCGCTACGCTGTCCCAATCGATGACGCCCCAGCGCCGGCCATGCTCCATGATGTTGCCGGGCCACAGGTCGCCGTGCACCCAGCTCAGCGGCCGGGAAGCGAACGCGGTATCGAGTGCCCGGGCTCGAGCCACCAGGCGACCGGTATCGCGGCGTGACACGAGGCGGGCACGCACGAACGCCGTCTCCGACGCCCGGAGACGCGCCTCGAGCCCCGGAAGGCGCGGAATCACCAGCCCGGGGGGGTCGCGGTCCGGGAGACGGGCCTGCTGAAACCCGGCGAGCCACCCTTCCATCTGTGCCAGATCCTGCTCGAGCCGCTTCCGGGACACAGCCCGCTGGCCGCGCTGGATGAGCGTCTTCAGGTTGCGCCCCCGCAGTGCGCGCTGCACGAACACCGGCATGCCACGGACCGTCGTCCGGCATAGCGGCTCCGGGACGGCATGGGCAACCCCCTCCGGCAACGACGCCCAGACCTGCTGCAGCAGCCGCCACTCCCGCTCCAACCTCGAGGCTCCGGATGGTTGCCTCGGAATCCGCGCCACCATCGCAGGCTCGGCCCATCCATCACCGAACGCCAGGAGCACACGTGTGCCGTCCCGCTCCCGGCTCGACGACAGCATGGCCAGCCGTACCCGGCGAGGCGGGCGCTGCCCCGGGCAGAACACCGGCCACTCGCATTGCAGGAACCGCTCGAGGCTCTCGATCACGCGGTCCACCTCCGTGCACGGGTGCCATCACCCGCGCGTCATACACAGTCACTCATCGATGCCCACACCGGCTCGAGCCACCACCACGTAGGTGGAAGCAAGGTACCGGTAGAGCCCGACCCGGCCCAGCAGCCGCGCCACTCGAGCACGACCTCTGGCCACGCCGGTACCCTCCTCCTGGATGGCATCGAGATAGTAACGCTGAACGGCCGGAGCGTCGAACGGCAGGTACCCCCAGGCATACTCCTGGAAATGCACGTAGGCTCGGCGATAGGTCAGATGGTGCGCGGCCAGCGTCCGGCGCCAGTCCGCTTCCAGGGAAAGCCGGGCCTCGATCCATTCCCGGAGCGACCGGACGGCTCCGCCGGAAGTACGAAGCCCTCGCCATCGAAGGCTTGGCCGGGGAAGTCCGTCCACGATCAAAATCAGCCATCCTCCCACCCGGAGAAGCGCCCGGCCGTCCTGCAACGACCACGGTGACGACTGCTCCAGGAGAACCAGGTCGAAAGCGCCTCGACGAAATGGCAACGCACCGCCCGCCACCACGGCGTCCAACACGCTCGAGCCCCCCGCCCCGGCGACACCGGCCCGCTCGACACGGCCCGGCCGTGCGCCGATGTCTGGCAGCACGTAGACGGCGTGGCGCACCCATGGTGCGATGACTGTAGCACGCTCGCCGGCGCCTCGAGTCAGATCCAGGACGCGCCACTGGCGCTCCACCGGCACGAGCAACGCGACATCGCCTGGTAGGGGATTGTAGTCCATGCCCTTCACGTTCCATTATGAATGGTTGACCGCAAGTGCTTCGAATCACACGAACCACAACCCACTCGTGCCCGTACTCGTGCTCGTGCTCGTGCTTGTGCCGCTGCCTTGAACCACCCACGGCTGGAAGCCGCGCCCACCTCGCTCCACCCACCAGGGAATGCCCCTTCGCCGAGGTGCCGGCCTGTCAACGATCCGCCGCCCGAATGATACCAGATTTCAATCGCATTGTCGTTGCCTTGCCATTCGTGGCACATCGCGCGGGGGCGGGCCGTCGCCCCTTCCCTGCGCCACGAGGTGCGCACGAAGGTCGCTGTCCGTCTCGCCATGCCAGGCTGCTCTTCAGCGGGGCGGCGGACTCCCGGCCGCCCTCCTGAGTGCCCGCCCCGCACGGAGAACCCGTGCCGTCAGCCAGCGCCGCTCGACCCGACTGGTTCCCAATGCCAGCGTGACCAGACCGAACGCTCCAGCGAAACAGGCGCCGACGAGCACCATTCCTCCCCAGCCCAGGTCCCGGGCGACCAGGGGCTGCGTGAGCCAGGCGAGGAGGAGGAGGGTGCCCGCGCCCGGCAAGGCGGGGAGGAACCCGGCCCGGAGGAAACCCAGGAAGGGGATGTCGAGCAGCCTGAGCATGATGACCGGCAGCACGACGCCGGACACGGCGAGTCGCGGAATCAACGTTCCCAGGGCGACACCCACGACCCCGTAGTCTCGCGCCAGGTAGAGGCTCAGCACGAGGTTGAGCACGGCCTCGACCACGAGCAAACGTGCCAGGTACCGGTGTCGCGACATGCCCTTGAGTACCGCCTGCGCGGGCATGAGGATGACGAACACCGCCATACCGCTGACCAGGATGGCCAGGATGTCGGCGCTCAGGGCGTAGTCCGGCCCGACCCACCGGATGAAGAACGACCTTCCCAGCACGAACGAGATAGCCACGATGGGGGTCATGAGGAACACGCAGTAGCGGGTGAACTGCAGGTACCGCTTCCGGATGGGCCCGACTTGGTCGAGTGCTTCGTGGCCGCTCACGACCGGTACCAGGACGCCTGCCAGCCCCCACCCGATCTCCTGCACGTAGTCCACCAGGCTCGCGGCGAGCGCGTAGTAGGTGATGGCTCCCACGCCGATGGCATACCCGATGACCATGGAGTCGGTATAGGCCATCAGCCGAATGGAGATGGAGATGACGAACGCCGGGACACTGTAGTCCAGGAGGTCTCGAACGGCCGCCTTGCGAAAGTTCTTCAACCGGATGGGTGCGCCGAGGCTTCGTGTGGCTGCGCGGTAGAGCCCGGCATCGCGCAGGAGGCTCGTGGAAAGGAACACTGCGGCGAGCAGGACCAGGCCGCCGGGCCCCTCCGACATCAGGGCCAGCACGAGGCCGAACCGAAGCAGGCGCACCACGATGTTGATTCCCTGGAGCGCCAGGTATCGTTGATGCCCGAGGAGCACGCCCTGGAACACCGAGAACGGCAGGTTCAACGCAAAATCCAACCCGACCAGCAGGAAGGTGGCTCGAGCTATCGGCAGGGGTACACCGGGCTCTGGAAACAACGAGGCGTAGCCCAGAGTGGCGCCGGCCACGATCGCCATGACCACCACGGAGGCCAGGGCGAAAAACACCAGGCCCGTGGCCAGAATCCGGTGTTCGGCCTCGCCGTCCTCGATGGCCGCGTACTTCGAGGCATAGCGCACGATAGCCGGGCTTACGCCGAAATCGATCAACGTAAAGTAGCCCGTGAACGCCATGTACAACGACCACAGTCCATAACCGTCGTTTCCCAGCCGGTGTACGAGGAACGGCGCCAAGACCAGGGACGTGGCTGCCGTGATGAAGAAATTGGCCCAGGTGGAAAACACGCCGGTCGTGATACGGTTGACCACGCTCATGGCCCCCCCGCCGCGCCAGAACCCCGGCCCAAGGGCACGACCGTGGCACCGGCGCCCCCCCCTTCTCTCTTGCGATACAGGACCAGGTGCGGGCGTACCACGACCGGGACGAAGTCCGGGTCCTCACCAAGCGCCCGCGCATAGTCCCTGTAGGACTCGAGCGTGCCGTCGTTCAGCGTCGAATCCGAGAAATCCGTTTCGACCGCCACATACTCCGGATCATAGCGAACGTACTGCGCCCACCGGTTGACCAGGTACAACTCTTCCCGCCTGGCCAGGGCATACACGACATGCCGCGGCGCTGCGACCGCTGCGTCCGGCGGAATGGCGGCCACCACGGCCCGAATGTCGTCCACACTGGAAGATGGGACATAGCCGGCGAGCTGCTGCCTGCCAAAGACGCTCGGAAGCCCCATCAGGGTGGCCACCAACGCCAGCGCAGCAACGGCAAGCCGCGTACTTCGGACCGGTGCGCGGGCGACTCGAGACAGCGGGGCCTCGAGGCGCAGCCAGGTGGCGACCGCCGCTGTCGTCAGCACCGGGGGGATGTACACGCTGTAGTACATGTCCAGCGAGGCCGTTCCCGCGCCTCGGGCGAGGAGGTTCACGAGGAGCACGGGCACGGCAAGGATCGACAGGGGCTGCAGGAGCGCCCCGAACAGCCCGGGCCGCAACAGCCCTACCAGGTACCGAACCCGGCAGGCATCCCAGGCGTAGGCCAGGAAGTGCACCGGGTCACGCACGACATTTGCCACGATGGCGCGCGGCGAATCGCCGAGATGGCTGAAGAGACCCTGGATGACCTCGTTTCCACTGTGACAGAATGTCCTCGTGGTGAGCACGGCGGCGCCTCCCCCGACCACGGCCACGACCACGGGAAGCAGGACCCAGGCCGCGAGGGGCCGGCGCCCGCGTCTGGACAGCAGGGCCGGAACCCCACCGGCCGCCGCCAGCAGTGCCAGGTCTTCGCGCACACAACAGGCCAGGATCAAGCAGGCCAGAAAGGGCCCCAGCCGTTTCCGGAGAAAGAAGTAGCCGGCCCAGGCCACCGCCGGCGCGGCCAGGGACAGCACGTGGAACGACAATTGCGTCTGGTAGACGACAGCGGGGTTCAGCGCGTAGGCCACGCCGAACAAGACAGCGGCCACCGGGTCGACCCTTCGGACCACCAGGAATACCGGTACCGCGGCCGACAGTACCGCCACGACCTGCACCAGGTGAAGGAGGTGATAGCTCGACCACAAGGCATACAATCCCGCCAGCGGAAACAGGACGGGAGAGAAGTGCATGGAAAAATGGCTCTCCAGCGGCGGCGAATACCGCCACCAGCCTTGCGACGACCCCTGGAAAAAGTTGCGACCGGTCACGAACCCCCAGATTCCCTGCTCGAAGTAGGCCGTGTCCTGGCTCAGCATCCCGTCGCTGAAGATCCAGAACTTGTACGTCACAGCGGCAAACGCCCCAGCCATCAACGAGACCAACGCGAGGGAAAACGCCCTCGAGCACGCCTTCTCGCTCCAGCGCGGTTCCCACCTTTCGGCCATCGTGCATGCGACGGCTGCGCCCAGGGCAAGGCAGGCGCCCCACGCCACGCGAATGGCCGAAGGGGTCCCGATGAGATGATCGATCCCGGCGAACAACGGCACGGCGAGACCGAACCAGGGCAGACGCGTGCGCGGAGGAAACATCGAGAACCACAGGCCGGTCGAGACGCCCGTCCCCACCACGAAGGCGAGCACGAGGGGAAGCCCGTGGTGCAGCACAACGGGGCCCCCCACGCACACGGCATAGAGTGCGGCAAGAACCACCCGCTCCGTGCGTGCCTCAGCCATGGCGCTCCAACAGGTAAAGAGCCGTCCGGTGCGCCATGGCGACCACCGCCTGGCAGTTGTGAAGCAACGGATAGAGGCGTCCGGTGTTCATCAGGTAGACGCCCGGCCTCCTGGTCTCCAGCGATTCGGGAAACACGGGGAATGCACCACCGACGAGGTGCACAGGCTCGACGAAACGCTCCCGAAAAAGATACACGCCCTGCACATCACCCGGGTCCAGCTCAGGGAACATCTCGAACAATCGCCCCACGTACCGTGCCTTCAATGTCTCGTCGTCTTGCCCGTACTCCTTCCCCGCCGCATCCGCATAACGCGGAAGATAGACCAGGTGCGTTCCCCCACGCTCGCCCCCCGGTACCAGGTTGGTAGTCTCCATCACGCCGGTAAACGGCAAAGAGGGGTCCAGCAGGTACAGGGTGTAGTAGGGCGAAAGCTGACGCTCGAGAACCACGACGACATCGATCAGACCAAGATACCGGTCCGGCACCGGCACTCGGGCAGCCGCTCCCCCGGATCGTGCAACCCGGTCATGAACCGGTGAAGGTAACGTCGACACCACGACATCGTAGGGACCTCGCGGCTCCCGCCCGTCCACGTACACCCATGTGGACCTCCCCTCCGGCTCGAGACCGGTGACTCGAGCGTTCGTCTCGATCGTGACATCGCCCGTTTGCGGCAGTACTGCGGTCAAGGAGTCGACCAGGGCATGGGTCCCGCCCCGAAGAATGCCGAGCTTTTCCACGGCGCCACCCGTGTCTCGAGTGGATTGCATGCGCCTGATCCGACTCCAGAGGTAGGTGGCTGGGATGCCGTCGAACGCGCCGTCGAACTTGGTCCGCAGCAACGGCGCCCAGACACGCTCGAACGCCCGCGCGCCGCCCAGGCGAACGAGCCAGGGCTCGAGTTCCACGGCGTGGAGGCCCTCCGGGTCCCCCGCATGCTGGCAAAACAGTATGGTGGCGATGAGACGAGCCTTGTCCACCCAACCCAGGTACGGGAAACGAACAAGATCCAGGGGATCATCGAAGGGGATGATTCGACTGCCGTCCCATAAACCGGATCGAGATCGCGCGAAGGTCAAGGCGGCCTCGAGGCCCAGGTCCCGAATCAACCCCCGAAGATGACGATCGCTGGCCAGAACCACGTGGTAGTGCCGGTCGAACCAGCGACCCCGGTGCTGGAACTTCCCGGCCAGCCCGCCGACAGCCGCCCCCTCCTCGAACAGGTCGATACGCAGAGGTGTCGGAGCGTGGCGACTGAGGAAGTAGGCCAGCCCGAGTCCTCCCACGCCTCCGCCCAGGATGGCGATGCGCATTCCATCTCCAGTGTCCTTGATATGGTGGACGGGTCCGCTCCGGTGGGCTCGCCGCATGAACCGCTCGGCACTCGGCGGACGAACTTTCATCCATCATAGGAAATGGCAGCAAGAAAATCAAGGATTTTCAACGCGCTTGCATGTTGCACAGCGGAATCTCAGCGCGCGGGGAGGCACGCAAGGACCGGGGACTCGTCACTCGCCTCCTGCAATCCGCTGCAGCCACCGGGCGAACCGGAGAACAAGGCGGGCGAACCACGATTTCTGACGCGGCCTGGCCGGCAAACGGACCTGGTTGTCCCCGACCGCAGGTTGCCGGGAAACATCAGTACCCCCCAACTGGCCTCGAGGCGCGGTGCCGACAGCCTTCCGGTGCCACTCGCCAGAAGAAGTCCCTGCCGGCCGCCACGGTGATGGGTCGGCCGGTTGCCGTACTACACCGGTAGTCCGCACATTTCCGGCCTGCGGCCTCCTGGCCCAAGGCGCGACAGGGGGGCTCGATCCCGGCTTGACCGTCAGTCCGGAACGGGAGGTGGGGGTCGAACGAACAGAGCCCGGCGTCCGCGGGGTCCGCCTCGTCCTGCCCTGCGCCATGGCCTGCACGACAAGCAACTTGGCGAACGACAAGGCGTCGTAGTAGGTGAAACTGAGCCGGCCCAGCGTCAGGACGTCACCACCCTTCAGGATCGACGGGGTGCGCGCTTCGACACGCGCTCCGTTGATGAACGTACCGTTCGTCGATCCGTGATCCACGATGTAGCAGTCCGTCCCCTCGAAAACGAAGTGCGCGTGCGTCTTGGACAAGGAGCTGTCCGGAATGGAGATGTCGTTCTCCCGGGACGCACCTATGAGAATCTCCTTGCCAGACACGCTCGCGGTGTTCGCTATCTCGAAAACCTGGTTGAGCTGCGGGCTGACTTCATCCTCGCCAGGCATGGCCGACAGGTTGACGAACATCGTCCCGGCAGCCTTGGCAGGGTTGCGCTGGAGTTCGGCCGCGATCACACCCAGTCCGATCAACACCGGATGCGGGTGCTCCTGGACGAATTCCTCGAGCTTCTTGCCCCGTATCAGTTCGAGACACTCCGCGAGAGGCTTCATGTACGTCGTCTCCTGTTCGGCGCTCCGTCTTCCATGTACCCCAGGTTCGGGGCAAGGTCAACATTATCAGCCGGCCGATGGCCGTGTCCATCTCCTCCTGCCGGCGAGCACCAGACCAATCGAATGGAGAAGATCGCGGTCTCTTCGCCATAGTTGAACACGGCGACGGTACCGGTTGCCCAACTATCGGTAGCGAAGTAGAACAGATATCCATCATCGTCGTTGCAGTCCTGGAGTTCGTTCTCGAGCGGGACCGGGGGCACCTGGTTGTACCCGTTCGGGGTGCTGTGGTGCACGGCGATGAGGCCGGTCGCAACGATGTCGTAGACGGCACCGCCCGAGATGCCCGGCGGATTCCAGTAGCTGCCTGCGGTCATGGTGCGGCTGGCGACTTCCTGGCCGTCCGGGGTGCTGATGACGACATTGGCGTCATCTCGAGCGAACAGGGTCATCAGGATGCCGTACCCGCCACCCATGACGGGGGGCGACACGACAAAGCGGGTCCCGTAGTACTTCTTGCCATCCAGGGTAGGATAGAAGAAATTGCCCCAGATGTTGCAGCAGTCATATCCGGCGAGTGCCAGGAGTGGGGCGGACGTGACGAGTTCGAAATAGCGGGTGGGTCCGGTGGACAGGACACGTCGCTCGTAGCGATCGATGGTGCCCTCGGAGACCGCGCCGGTCTCGAGGTCGTCGATGGTGTAGGTGGTGCCGTCTTCGAAGCCGACGAGAATCCAGGATCCTCCTTGCGGGAGATACCCGAAATAGTGCTCCTCGGCCACGGCGTGTGCCGCGGCGGTGCCACAAAGCAGCACCACGAGACACTGGCTGAAGACCTTTCGCCACCCGGATCGCCCCGTTCTGACGCACACCTCTCTTTCAACACCGCTGTTCGCCATCAGTTTCTCCTTCCACGTCGTGCCTTGTCCGCAAACCAAGCCCATGGAGATCCTGCTGTCATCATAGCAGAGTGATCGTAGAACGGCCCGGGAAGAGATGTTGGGGCGAGGATTCGAGGCTGCTTTGGTCGCGGTTCGGGGCTCGAGCGGGCAGTGCAACTGGAGCGAGGGGCAGGGAGGCGACGAGGTGCCTACTCGCAGGTGGACATGCCGTCCCCGTCGAAATCCAGCCCATAGACTGCTGCCGGGACTGAATAGTTGGTGACGTCGAAATCACCGTCGTTGTAGTCGATTCTCGCCGGCGCAAGCTCGACATAGGGCGCGTCGGTCTCCTGGATCTTGGTGACCGTGTAGGTGATGACGGTACTGTTGGCGTCCACGCTGCCCCCAGTGCCCGTCACGGCCACATCGAAGGTCATGGTAACCGTGCCGTCGAGATTGGTGGTGCTCGAGGCGGGCTCGACCGAGGTGGAGACGAGGGCATAGCCGTAGGGCGTGGTATCGGTGACGACGCCCACGCCATCGAGGTAGCCGACGTTGCGGGAGGTCAACGTCACCTCGATGTCCGGCCCGGCCGCCTGGGCGGTCTTGCCGATGGTGAGGACGGCGTGCCCGGCCTGGTAGTTCCAGATGTTGTAGTTTGCCTGGACACCGTAATCGCCGGCCCAGTCCACGTGGTCTTCTACCCCGTCGCAGTCGAGGTCGGTCTCGGCGGCGATGAACGCAACGATGTCATCCGGAGTTTCCTCGCCGTAGTAGTCGAACGTGCCTCCCGGTGCCCCGAGCTGGATGCTCTCGACACACCACCAGGCTGGCAACCCGGCGTATGGGGCATAGTAGCCGTTCGCGGTGGTCCAGGACCCGTAGTAGAGCGAATAGGACCCCCCCGGCGCCACCACCGCCGGTGCGGCGGTCACTGCCGGGTCGAAGAACATGGTCTGCGTCACCGCGCTCGTGTACAGAACCTGCTCGTCCAGGCAGAGGTCGTACTCACCGACGTTGGTGATGGTCACGATTTCGCCACTCTGGGTCGATTCTATCGCGACAGTTCCAAGGGCATGGGCCTGCCACAGGGTGACGCACCCGGTTGGAATGCCATTGTTGCAGGTTTCGCACACGCCGTCTTCATCGATGAGACCGTCACCGTCGTTGTCTACATCGTCGCACTCTTCCTGGTCGAAGCAGTTGGCGATCCCGTCACCATCGTTGTCGAACCCTTCGTCCACCTCGCCGTCACAGTCGTCGTCGATCCCGTTGCACACCTCCTCGGCCCCGGGGTTGACAGCAGCGTCGGCGTCGTCACAGTCTCCATCACTGACGATGTAGCCCGCGGGCGCCTCACACGCCTGGACGGAGTCGGCCCCATTTCCAAACCCATCGCCGTCCGCATCGGCGTAGAAGGTCGATAGGACCCCTTCGTCCACCTCGCCGTCGCAGTCGTCGTCGATTCCGTTACACACCTCTTCGGCACCGGGATTGACGGCTGCATTGCCGTCGTCGCAATCGCCGTCAGCGTCGACGTAGCCGTCGGGGGCGGCACACGCCAACACCGTGCTGGCCCCATCGCCGTAGCCGTCGCCATCGGCATCGGCATAGAAGGTCAGCAGGACACCTTCATCCACCTCGGCGTCGCAATCGTCGTCGATCCCGTTGCATACCTCTTCCGCGCCAGGGTTGACCGCGGCGTCCAGATCGTCACAATCGGTCGCATCGACGACATATCCGGCGGGAGCGGCACACGCGAGCAGGGGCGCACCAGCATCGCCATAGCCGTCACCATCGGCATCGGCGTAGAACGTCAGCAGGACGCCTTCATCGACCTCGCCGTCGCAATCGTCGTCGATCCCGTTGCACACCTCCCCGGCCCCAGGGTTGACCGCGGCGTCGGCGTCGTCGCAATCCGTGTCGTCGGCCACGTATCCTTCAGGCGTGTCGCATGCCAGAATGCCACCGGCAGGGTCGCCATAGCCGTCCGCGTCGGCGTCGGCGTAGAACTCGAGCATGACTCCTTCGTCCACCTCGCCGTCACAGTCGTCATCGATCCCGTTGCACACCTCCCCGGCCCCAGGGTTGACCCCGGCGTCCGCATCGTCACAATCGTCCGCCGTGCCGGCATAGCCGTAGGGCGTGCTGCAGCCGGTGATCGTGACATCGGGAACGCCGTAGCCGTCCAGGTCCCCGTCATAGTAGAAGGTCAACAGGACGCCCTCGTCGATTTGCCCGTTGCAGTTGTTGTCGTACCCGTCACACACCTCCGGTGCCCCCGGATTGATGGCGGGATCGAGATCGTGACAGTCTCCGTCGATGATGCCGTAGCCGTCACCGTCCAGGTCCAGGGGTAGACAACTGTCTATTCCCATGAACACCGTACTGATGGCGACGAGCAAGACCGTCACCGCAGCCCTGACACCCCATTGTTCGCTCCTCATAAGGCTTCCTCCCTGGCAGGTCATGGTCCTGTGCCTCCCGTGGCAACCTGATCACTCTTATTATAGCAGGAAAAGCGTACCTGGGAAGTGCCCAAGACTTTGCGGCGGCTTTCCACGAATCGGCCGGCAAGTATTTTGGTGCTACGACAATCTTACAACCCCACTGCACCCCGGCGGAATGCCCGAGTCCCATCTGCCTCCCGGGCGATGGGCCCTCGCATGGCGTGAACCTCCTCGACGACCTTGCCACGCATCACCGGGTTGGCATGCCTGCGGTTCCATGTCAGCAGGTAGGATGTTGCGATTGCCTCATGTCACGAGTCAGATTCCACCACCCCATGTTCTCGTCCGATCACACATGCGAGCGCATGGTGCCAGGGACCCGGCCCCGGCGTTCGTGCTGGTCACGCTACCCTGCTTCGTCCAGGAGGCCGTTCACGTTTTCACGCTTGCCGAACACGATGATGTGTTCGCCGGGGGAGAGCACAGAGGTGGGCGTGGGCAAGATGAACCGCTCCTCTCCCGGCAAATCGACGCGTTCGATCAGGATGACCTGTACCTCATGGTGCTGGCGCAACTTCAACGCTTGGAGTTCCTTCCCGCACAGGTGGGGGGGGACTTCCATCCTGGCCATGACATACCCACCAACGGTTTCCCACGTTCGGAGCAGCGCGGCGGACGCCAGCCGCGTGGAGAGCGCCCCGCCCACGTCGGCCTTCATCATCTCCTTGTTGTAGGCGTTGATGACGTCCTGCCGGCGGATGGTGCCGATGGGTGTCATGGCGTCGCCGGCGGGCAGCACGGGGAGTTCCTCGAACGAGCGTTGGCCGAACCGCAACATGGCGACATCGAGCGTGTCGTCCTCCCGGACGAAGATCGGGGGACTGCACATGATGTCGTCGGCAATCGCCAGGTGCCGGAGGCCCTCCAGGTCTGGGATGGCCTTGCGCAAGTCGTCGACGCTGACGACACCGACGAGCGACCCCTGTTCGTCCACAACGAAGAACTCATAATGTTGAGAGTGGACCATCCGGTGGTACAAGTCATCCAGCGTGGCTGTTCTGGACACGGTTTCGATGGATCCCCTGTGAATCGACTGGACAGCGACGCGCCGCAAGACATTGATTTCCGTCCCCGCCATCAGGTCGATCCCACGCCGGAACAGCTTGATGGTGTAAATGGACTCCTTCCGGATCCGTTGGGCCACGATGGTGCTGAGGATACAGGAGACCATCAGGCCGAGGATCACCCGGTAGTCTCCCGTCATCTCGAATATGATGAGGATGGCGGTGATGGGTGCATGGGTCGCGGCTGCTACCATGGCGCCCATACCGACGACGGCGTAGGCGCCCGGCGAGGCGGTGGGAAAAGGCGCGAACATCCCTGCCAGACTTCCCACCACGCCACCGAGCGAGGCTCCCATGAACAAGGACGGCGCGAACACCCCGCCCGACCCGCCCGAGCCCAGCGTGAAGCTCGTCGCCACCAGCTTGCCGGCGAAGAGCGCCACCATGACCCCCAGGACCACCTTGCCCTCGATCGCGAGCGTGATGGTTTCGTATCCCACCCCCATGATCTCGGGCAGGAAGACGCCCACGAGCCCGATACCGAGTCCGCCGATGACCGGCTTCAGGAATTCGGGGACGGCACGCGTGCGTTCGAACGTTTCCTCGAAGAAGTGGAAGAATTGCACGAATGCCACACCGGCCACCCCGGCGATGAGGCCGAGCACGGCGTAGATGAGCATCTCCGCGGGATGAACGACGGAATAGCCGGATATCTCGAAGGCCGGCACATCGCCGAGCATGACGCGGGACACCACGGTGGCACTCACCGAACTGACGACGACCGCACCGAACGATCCGTAGGCGAACTCACCCAGGATGATCTCTGCCGCAAAGAACGCCCCGGCGATGGGCGCGTTGAACGTTGCTGCGATGCCGGCCGCCGCGCCACAGGCGACACAGGTCTTGATACGAGGCGTTGACAGCCTCAACCACTGTCCGAACGTGGATCCCAGGGCCGATCCGACCTGCACGATCGGTCCTTCTCTGCCCACCGACCCCCCGGTCGCGATACAGATGGCGGAGGCGAACGATTTGGCGACCACGACGACTGGCCTGATCACCCCCCCCTGCCTGGAAACGGCGTCCATCACCTCGGGAACGCCGTGTCCCTTCGCCTCCGGCGCGGTGTACTTCACGATGAGGCCCACCAGCAGGCCTCCCACCATGGGAGCGGCGACCCGCCAGTACCACGGCGCGGCGATGATCTTCTCCAGGGGACTCCCCGCCTCGCCCCAGGCAAGATCCTGGAACAGGGCGATGAGGTAGCGGAAAAACACCGCCCCAACCCCGCCCGTGGCACCGATGGCGACGGCGATGAAGATCATCGTTTCCCGGTCGCCAAAAACACGGGTCAGCTTCTGAACGACCCGCCGCGTGTTCTTCCTGAACAGGATTCTCTCCCGCTTCACCGGCGGCAACACACTCGATGATGTCGATGTTGTTCCTGAACTTCCCATTGAGCGCTTCCCTCCGGTCGATATCCCGGCGCGGCGACGGTTCCCGCCTGCCGGGCCACCTGTCGCCGGAAATGCTGCTTCCTCCCCCTCGGTGCTCCCCCCCACGCCCCGCGAACCCCTGTTCGCTTGACCGGTTCGCCTATAGGCTATATTCCGACACAATGCAAGCGAATCGTCGAAGAAAGGAGGTCATGGCATGGAACGGCCATTGAGAACACTGACGACACGGCTGATGGCGACGGCATTCCTCCGCCATTTCGGCTTCACCCAGGTCCCGATGCTGTACTACTGCCGGCCGAGCGTCCTGTTCCTGGACGACGACCGGATAGTCCTCAAGATACCGCTCATGCGCCGCACCAGGAACCACCTCGGGTCCATGTACTTCGGCGCGCTGAGCGTGGGGGCCGACGCGGCAGGCGGATTGATGGCCATGCACGCGATCCGCAAGAGCAAACGCAACGTCTCTCTCATCTTCAAGGACGCGGCCGCTCAGTTCCTCAAGCGGGCCGACGGCGATGTCCTGTTCACTTGCACCCAGGGAAAGGCCCTCGCCGCACTGGTTCAGGCGGCTATCGAGAGTGCGGAACGGGTGGAGATGCCCGTCGAGGTCGTCGCCACGGTGCCGGACAAGCATGGAGACGAGCCGGTCGCCCGGTTCACCCTCACCATATCGCTCAAGCACCGCGCATGACGGCTCAGGGACAGATGGTCTCGAAATAGCGCATGGCGTTGCCCCCCATGATCGCGCGCACATCCTGTTCCGAAAAACCCGACTCCAGTAGCGCCTTCACCAAGTCCGGCAACCGCCCCATGTCGCCCAGTCCCGCTGGCAGAATCGCGCCACCCCCGAAGTCGGTGCCGATGGCAACACTCGATACCCCCCCTACGGCGGCGATGTGACGCACATGCGCCACGACATCGTCGATTGTCGCCGGCCCCCTCCCGCGTTTCAGGAACGTCCGGTGGAACGCCACCCCGATTACGCCACCCCGCTTCGCGATGGCCCGGATCTGCTCGTCCTTCAGGTTGCGCGGATGCGCCCTCAAGGCATAGGCGTTGGAATGCGAGGCGTACACGGGAGACTTGCTGGTCTCGATGATGTCCCAGAAAGCGTTCTCCGATGCATGAGACACATCGACCATGATACCAAGCCGGTTCATCTCGAGGACAGCCCGCCGCCCGACCGGCGACAACCCGCCCCACCGCGGCTCGTCACGGGCGGCATCGGCCAGTGTGTTCGTGATGTTCCACACCGGTCCGATCGCCCGCATCCCGGCATCGTACAAGGTCTGAAGACGCCCGGGATCCTCGAGAAGAATCCCCGCCCCCTCGAGGGACAGCACCACGGGAATCTTGCCCTCCGCCCGGATACGACGGGCATCAGAGGCGCTCAATGCCTGCTCGATCCCCTCGTGCGTCGCTACTACGTGCTTGAAGTATCGGATGAATGCGAAGTCTTCCCAGGTACGGAACCCCGGCCGGAGCCGGGGACGGGGGCTACAAACGGCAAAGAAGGTCAGACCCACGCCCGCACGCCGAAGCTTGGGAATGTCCACCTCCGCACCGGGATACTCGGTATCCAGATCCTGCCGCCTCCGCGCCGCTCGCAGGATGGTGTCGGCATGCAGATCGACGAAACGGCCCTCCGCCACCAGACGGGCGACAACCTCCCCCACCACATCGCCACGGCTCTCCGCCGGGGCAGCCCCGCCCAAGTGCTGGTCCCCAACACCCGCCGGAGCGGCCTGGCCGGGAACGGGGGAAACGGGGCGTTCGCCATGACCGGGGCACCCATCCGATTCGCAGGCCGATTCCTGGACCGGTTCCCCCTTCAGCCAGCCGGCATCCCCTCCCCTATCGCCCGCCGGCGAAGACCCGGACACCTGGCCGCGATCGGACCAGACGTGCTGCAAGGCCCCCACCGCCATCACGGCCGAGGTCACGCCCACGAGCACCCACAACAGCGCAACGCGGCTGACGCCGCCAGCGCGCCGTCCACACGACTCGAGACTCGTTGCGCGGGAGATGGGACCCATGAGGAGGCCGTTCTCTGCTTGTCATCAGTATCATGCCGGCAGCGGTCCCTCTGGCACAGCGCCGGCACCCGGGACGTGAGAGGCAACGTAGCACTCCCCGCCGGCCCATACAAGCAAAAGTCGCGCCGGCGCCGGCGCCGAGCGGGCCTGGCGATTGTTCCTCGCGTGACCTATATTGGAGCCACGCCTGGAAAAGCCCGGGACATGTTGTTCCCCCAATCCAGGCCCGAATCGCCATGGTTCCCCGCGGAGGCGCCCATGTACAGAAAGTTCTTTCCCGCGCTGGCCACGTCCAATCGGCTGCGCACGCTCACGCAAAGACCCCCCATCCAGCCGGATACGCCCCCCGGAACAGGAGCATGGGAACGGTGGAACCTGTACATCGGCAGCGGATGGACACACGCCTGGTTCCACCCGGCACCGACGGCCGCACCCGGGCACCCCGGCCCGGCTGTCATCTTCGGCCACGGCGGGTGGGACCTGGTCGAAGACTGGTTCGATAGCCTCGACCCCTACTTGAACTGGGGAATCTCCGTCCTGCTCCCGGAATACCGGGGCTACGGCAAGGCCGCGGGACGCCCCACCGAAACCGCCGTCATCGCCGATCTGGCCAGGTTCCGCGACCGGCTCGAGAAGCGGCCGGAGGTCGATACGAGCCGGATCGTCTACCACGGCAGGTCCGCCGGCGGCGGCATGATGGCCGGTCTCGCCACTCGCCGCCCCCCCGCGGCGCTCATCCTCCAATCCACTTTCACGAGCCTCCCCGACCTGGCTCGACACCACTTCGTCCCGGCGGCGCTGCTTCGCGACAGGCTCGACAACGTGGCAGCCTTGCGACAGATCACCTGTCCATGCCTCATCGTCCACGGAACCGCCGACCGCCTCGTGCCGGTCGAACATGCACAACGGTTGCATGCGATATCGCCGCATAGCCGTCTCGTCACGTTCGAAGGGGTGGGGCACAACGATAGCCCGGGGAGGCAAACCGACCTGGACGACCCGGTGAAGGCCCAACGCTGGCACGAATTCTGGGAAACCGTCCACGGCTTCCTGGCCAGCAACCGCATCCTCGAGACGGGTAGCACCTCGAGTCTCCCACATGCGGGGTGAAACGCCGGTGCCCGAAATGGGTGGCGCATACCGCCATCGGGATCAGTGGTCGGCCTCGTCCCTCAATCACGTCATGTGCACCAACAGGGAACCCATCTCGGTCACCAGCGCATGCGACGTCTCGAACGTCCGCTCCCCAGACCGGGCACGCGCCTCGGCAAACGCCGACTGGACCGCGGCCAGTTCATCCCCGGAAAAGGCCTCGAGCACCATGGGATAGAACACGTGGTCTTCCTGGTGCATGTGGCGCCGCAACAACGCCGCATACGCAGCAATCGCTTCGACGATCCTGCCAGTCATCTGTTCGTCCCCCTTCCGATATCCCTCCAGCGCGCCGGCCACCTCCCCCACGAGGGCACGCCCGCGCTCATGCTGATGCCGCAGCGCATCGAGCTGCGCGTCGATCGCCCCCTGGTGCTTCTCGGCCAACCGGACGAACAAGACGTGCTCCTCCTTGAAATGATGGTACCGATCGGTAAAGGTCCTGGCGAACGTGCAGACATTCTCGAAGAAACGCGCCGGTGGCTTCCGGCCGTTCTCGAGCGCTTCCAGGCCTAGCGTCACGTTGTCCAAGTAGTGCCGTATCAATCCGTGCTAGTTGCGCAGTTCATCGACTGGACTCATCTCGAAACCTCCTCTGGTCACAAGCCCCTGGCGAACGAAATCGGCCGCTCCCTTGCCACGACCACGGCTCTCGCCCACGGCCTTCCCACACACGCAAGCAACCGAATTCGGATAACACTATCCGAATTTATAGGGGGCAAGACGCCCATGTCAAATGACCCCTTCGCACCCCGCGCACATTGTTCCTGCTTTTTCGTTGACAAGTTCGATATGTCCTATTACATTTATCGCAATTTAGGACCTTTGTATCCGAATTCGCCGAGGAGATACTGTCGGGGCCGACACCTCCACTCTCTGAATCCGGAGTCCTCAAGCAAAGGGTATCGACGTGGCCAACACGCTGTTGAACGTCGCCGTTCCTGGGCCGGACCATCATCGGCGCCTCATCTCGTGCCAGGACGCTTGCCCGGTGCACACCGATGCTCGAGGATACGTCCGCGCTATCGCCGAGGGACGTTTCGAGGAGGCTTACCTCATCGCCCGCGGTCCGAACCCGTTCGCTTCTATCTGCGGGCGCGTGTGCGGGGCGCCGTGCGAGGCGGCGTGCCGACGCGGCAAGATGCCGATCGTACAGGATGACGGCCGATTCACCGGTCCCGACCAGCCTGTGGCCATCCGGGCGTTGAAGCGTTTCGCGTGTGAGCATGCCGGGGTGGACGTGCGCCCCCCGGCTGAAGTCCTCGATGCTGCGCGCGGCTACGTCCCTCTGGTTTCGGCGCATGTCGACGAGATGGCGGCCCTGCTGCGCTCGCTTGCCCGGTCGCGCATCCGGCCGGCGAACGGCGAGCGTGTGGTCATCATCGGGTCGGGACCGGCCGGGCTCAGCGCGGCCCACGATCTCGCGCTTCTCGGCCTCGCCCCGGTGGTGTTGGAGAAAGAGCCGGTCGCGTCGGGCATGCTGTGGTTGGGTGTTCCCGCCTACCGGCTGCCTCGAGAACTCATCCGGCGGGAAGTGGCCGTGGTCGAGGCGCTCGGTGTGGAGATTCGGTGCGGTATCCAGGTTGGCGAGGACGTGACGCTGGCCCAACTGCGCGAAGAATCGGCGGCGGTGCTGATTGCTGTTGGCTGCAAGGCGCACCGGCGTCTGGGCGTGCCCGGCGAGAGAGGCCCGGGCGTGTACGGGGGCGTCGATCTTCTTCGCGCGGTGGCGCTCGGCGAGACCCTTCACATGGGCCCCCGTGTCGTGGTCATCGGGGGCGGCAACGTGGCCTACGATGTGGCCCGGACCGTCGTCCGCCAGGCAGCCTACGATGCGGCGCGGACCGCGGCTCGAGTCGCCGGCACTCGGGAAGTGCGCCTGGTATCCCTGGAAAGCCTCGAGGAGATGCCCGCGGACACCCTGGAGATCCTCGAGGGTGACGAGGAAGGGATCGCGCGTCACAACGGTTGGGGACCGGTGGAGATCAAGAGGGATGCGAGCGGCCGGGTCTGCGGGGTCCGGTTGCGGCGGTGCCTGCGTGTGTACGACGCCGCCCGGCGTTTCGCGCCGGTATTCGACGATGCCGACGTGATGGATCTGCCCTGCGACACCGTGCTGCTCGCCGCGGGTCAGGCACCGGATGTCTCGTTCCTCGAGGAGGGGGGAAAGGACATCGAGCAGTTCCGTCCGGGCTGGCCGAAGGTGGACCCGGACACGCTGATGACGACGGCTCCCGGGGTTTTTGTGGCGGGGGATCTCGCCCATGGGACGCGGCTGCTGATAGACGCTGTGGCGTCGGGCAAGCGGGCGGCCCGGTCCATCTACCAGGTGGTCACGGGCCGCCGGCTCGAGCCGGAATGGCATGAACAGTACGTTCACCTCGAGGATTACCAGCGAGAGTTGGGCTACGAGTCTGTGCCCCGGGTACCGCTGCGCAAAAGGTCGCCGGAGGAGCGGTTGCGTGCGCAGGAGGTCGAGGTGGAGCTGTGCCACTCTCGAGAAGCGGCCATGCTCGAGGCATCGCGGTGCTTCGATTGCGGAGTCACCCCCGTGTTCGACGGGACCCGCTGCATTCTCTGCGGCGGGTGCGCCGATGTCTGTCCCACGTTGTGTCTCAAGCTGGTCCCCTTGTCCGGAATCGCGGTCCACGCCGCGCTGGAAACGGTGATAGACGAACGCATTGGTCCTGGTGCGGACCTGTTGGAGAACTCGGCGATCCTCAAGGATGAAGATCGGTGCATCCGGTGTGCGCTATGTGTCGAGCGCTGCCCGGTGCGTGCCATTGGCATGGAACGTGTGGTCTACACATCTCGGTGGAGTCAACGATGACAGATCGAGACGACGTGGTTGGGTCGAGCGAGTCGCGCCTGTCGCCACATCCGGTGGCGCGGAGGGATTTCCTCGGCCTTGGAGCGCTCGGGAGTGCGGCTGCGGCCTTTCTCTTCGCCACCATCGGGATGCTGCGTCTTCCCAAGGCTGCCGTCCTGCCCAGTCCGTCGCGAAGATTCAAGGTCGTGCTGCCGGAATCGCTGCCGTTCGAGGAGCCCTATCTTGCACCGGGGCGGCACGTGGCCCTGATTCGCGACGCGGAGGGGGTGTTCGCGGTTTCCAACGTGTGCACGCACCTGGGCTGTATCGTGAAGCCATCGGCGACCGGGTTCTACTGTCCCTGCCACGGCTCGCGGTTCGACCGGACGGGCCAGGTGCTTGCGGGCCCGGCGCCTCGCCCCCTGCCGTGGCTCGCTGTCCGGAAAGCGGGAGAAAACACCTACGTGGTGGACGAGGAGAAGGAAGTGCCGGCCGGTACGAAGGAGGTCGCATGAGCGGTCGGAGCGAAGCACCGGCCGCGGTTTCGGCGGTGAGGCGTCTGGGTCGAAACGTCCTGGCGACACCCGGTCGGCTGTGGGCGTCCTTTTCGAGGGCTGGCCGTCCGGCGACGGACCGGAGTCGCTCGAAGTTCGTCTTCGGCAATGTGTTCCTCCACCTCCACCCGGCTCGAGTGCATCGGTGGAGTCTCCGTTGGACCACGACCTGGGGACTGGGGATTGCCGCACTCTCGGCATTCCTGATCACGTTGATCACCGGCGTGCTGCTCATGTTCTACTACAAGCCTTACCCCAGCGCGGCCTACAATACGATCAAGGACATCCATTTCGTCGTGCCCACGGGGCGATTCATTCGCAACATCCACCGCTGGGCTGCGAACGTGATGGTGGTGACCGTGTTGCTCCACATGGCGCGGACCTTTTTCACCGCTGCCTATCGAAAGCCCCGGGAGTTCAACTGGGTCGTCGGCATGGGGCTCCTGGCACTCACGCTGGGCCTGTCGTTTACCGGCTACCTTTTGCCCTGGGACCAGCTTGCCTACTGGGCAATCACCATCGGGGCCAACATTGCGCAGTCGCCGAGGGAATTGACGGATGCTCTCGGTATCACCGCCTACTTCGATCCAGGCGGGTTCCAGAAGCTGATACTCCTGGGCTCGACCGACGTGGGCGAGGAAGCGCTGATTCGCTTCTACCTGTTCCACGTCATGCTGCTACCGCTGGGCCTGGTGGCGCTTCTCGCGGTCCATTTTTGGCGGATACGCAAGGACGGGGGGTTGGTTCGGCCTGCCGGCGCGGACGAACGGCTGGGGTCGGTGGATCCGGAGACCTACCCGGTATTCACGGAAGCGCCGGACAAGACATACCATCTCGCGGCGGTGGTCAAGGGCAGGACGCCGTGGGTGGGCCGGGGGCCGGAGAATACGCTCCCGGCGATGCCGCACCTGTTCTACGCCGAACTGGCGGTGCTGATGCTCGTCGTATTCCTGTGCGTGGGCCTCGCCCTGCTCGTCGACGCGCCGCTCAAGGAGTTGGCGAACCCTGACCTACCCGAGAACCCGGCCAAGGCTCCGTGGTACTTCCTCGGACTACAGGAGTTGGTCTCCCATTCGGCGTTCATGGGGGGAATCGGCATTCCGGCGGTGGTTCTGGTCGGACTGGGCCTGATTCCCTACCTGGACCGTGAAACGCACGGCACCGGGGAATGGTTCGGAGGCCCCGGGGGGCTCAGGCTGGTGGCCCTCTCTGCCGCCGTGGGGCTCGGAAGCGTACTGGGCATCGAGGCGTTCGCCATCCGGTTCGGCTGGCTGCGCACTTGGTGGCCGGACATCCCGCAGCTCGTGATTACCTTCGTCAACCCCGGGACGTTCCTCACCGTCGTCTACGGCGTCTTCTCGGTGTGGGCTGTGCGGCGGTACGACTCCACCCGTGCCGGCGCGCTCGCCCTGTTTACCTGTTTTCTCTGCGGATTCATCGTGCTGACCATCATCGGCGCCCATTTCCGCGGCCCGAACTGGGAGTTCTACTGGTCGCCATCACACTGGCCGGGACATTGAGCATGAAGGCCAACAAGTACCTGTTGTTGTGGTCGAGTGCGGCGACGCTGGTGGTTCTGGCACTGGCGGCGTTCGACGAAAACGTGACCCAGGAATGGCGCGTGCTGCAGCGGGAATACCGCTCCCGGCTCGAACCGCCGGCAGCCGGGGAGTTCGCCATGCAGCTCCGGCAGGTGGTCGTGCCGTCGCTGGGCGTGGTAGACCGGTGCCCGAGCTGCCACGTGGGCATGGCTCCTGGCGAGAAGGGCTTGCCCGGGGATCCGGTGTTCTCCGCCCACCCAGACGTGGGGCACGACCCGGCGAACATGGGCTGCGTCGCCTGCCATTCCGGACAGGGAAGAGCCACCGAGAAGGCTGACGCACACGGTGACGTGGCCTTCTGGCCGGAGCCGATGATCGAACCGGCCTATGCCTACGCGGGCTGTGGGACATGCCACACCCACCTGGGCGTACCGAACCTCGAGGCGTTCCGCCGGGGTATCGAGCGGCTCGAGCGCTACGACTGTTTGGCGTGCCACCGCGTAGACGGCCGCGGCGGCACCTTGCGACCCGGAGCACAGGGCGGATTCGAGGGGCCAGACCTGTCCCACGTGGGAGTCACCGGCTTTCGCACCGACTGGTACGACACCCACCTCGAGCAATGCGGCAAGGTAGCCGAACCGGCGTGGTGCACGGCGTTCGGGCCGATTCCAGAACCGGACCGTGCCGCCATCGAAGCCTACCTGGCGTCCTGCGTCGGGGCGCCCGGCCTGATCGAGGCGAAGGCGCTGTTCCATTCTTCGGGGTGCCGCGGGTGCCATGCCATAGACGGCGTGGGGGGCGACGACGGACCGGACCTCACCCGGTTCGGTCAGAAGGACCCGGCCCTGCTGGATTTCTCCGGCGTCCCCGGCGAACACACGCTCCCGAACTGGATCAGTGCCCACTTCGAGAATCCGCAACGGGTTGTTCCGGGCTCCCAGATGCCGGCCCTCGGCCTTTCCGCCAGCGATGTGGAACGCCTGACCTACTATCTGATGTCCCTGCGCGGGGCCGGTGTTCCGGGACGCTTCTGGCCCCAGGACAGGGTCCGGGCCGAGTGGTTGGGGGAGCGAGAGTTCGCCACGGATGGCGCGACGCTTTACGAGGCGTTTTGCAGCGCATGCCACGGCCCAGGCGGCGAAGGCATGCGGTACCCGGGAATGGCGGCGTTCCCTGCGATCGGGAATCCCGATTTCCTGGCCGTCGCCTCAGACCGCTTCATCCGGGTAACTATCGAAAAAGGCCGACCGGGCAGACGCATGCCGGCCTGGGGCGAGTTGTCCGGAGGACTCCGGCCAGAGGAGATCGACGCGGTGTTGGCCCATCTTCGCAAACTCGGCGGCGTTGAAGGTCCTTCGGACCATGGTCCGCGGCGGTGGGTGGCAGGCTCCGCGGCTCGAGGCCGCCGACTCTACGAGCGCTACTGCGCCGGCTGTCATGGACGTGAGGGAGAAGGGAAAGAGGGCCCGGCGCTGGCCAATCCCCGGTTCCAGGCTTCCGCCACGGACACCTACCTAGTGGAAACGGTGCAGCGAGGACGCCGGGGCACATCCATGGAGGGCTTCGCCCAGGCGTCGCCCGTGCGACCGGCGCTCGATGAGGCCGACATCGAATCGATCATTACTTTTGTCCGAACCTTGGAGAGCAGATGATGTTTCAGAAGCCCATCTCGAGACGTGCGTTTCTCAGGGCGGCCGGTGCCGCCGGTTTCGGCGCGTTCGTGGCATCGAGCACCCGGGCATGGGCCCTCGACGCCGTGGACAATCCGCTCGCCCACTACCCGGACCGTGACTGGGAGCGCACCTATCGCGACCTCTGGAAGGTGGACTCGACCTTCACCTTCCTGTGCGCCCCGAACGACACCCACAACTGCATTCTCAAGGCCCACGTGAGGCAGGGCGTGATAACCCGGATCGGGCCGAGCATGGGCTACGGCAAGGCCAAGGATCTCCACGGCATGGGTGCTACCCACCGGTGGGACCCTCGAGTCTGCCAGAAAGGCCTGGCTCTCACCCGGCGCTTCTATGGGGACCGGCGCATCCGCCACTGCATGCTCCGCTCAGGTTTCAAGAAATGGGTGGACGCTGGATTCCCTCGAGGCGCCGACGGCAAGCCGCCGGTCGAGTACTTCGACCGAGGCCGGGATACCTGGGTTCGGGTTACCCACGAAGAAGCGGCGGAGGCGGTTGCTGCGACGCTGGAAAACGTGGCAACTACCTATTCGGGCGAAAAGGGGCAGGCACTGCTGCGTGCACAGGGCTACGACGAGGAGGTCGTGCAGGCGACTCGAGGCGCGGGCACGCAAGTGATGAAGTTCCGCGGGGGCATGCCTCTGCTTGGGATGACCCGGGTGTTCGGCCTGTACCGCATGGCCAACTCGATGGCACTCCTGGACGCGGGCATCCGCGGGGTCGGCCCCGACAAGGCCCTGGGCGGACGGGGGTTCGACAACTACTCCTGGCACACGGACCTGCCTCCCGGACATCCCATGGTGACCGGTCAGCAGACCGTGGATTTCGACCTGAGTGCCGTGGAGCATGCTCGAACGGTCGTCGTCTGGGGTATGAACTGGATCACCACCAAGATGCCGGACGCGCACTGGCTCACCGAGGCGCGTCTCAAGGGCACCCATATCGTGGTGATAGCCTGCGAATACTCGTCCACGACATCGAAGGCCGATGAAGCAATCGTGGTCCGGCCGGGCACGACCCCCGCCCTGGCGCTCGGCCTGTGCCACGTCCTCATGCGCGACGGTCTCTATGATCCGTAATACCTGAAACAATGGACCGACCTGCCGCTCCTCGTCCGGACCGACACCCTCAAGCTGCTGAAGGCGAGCGACGTGTTCGGCACGGCGCCCGCGGAACTGCACAATCAGACCCGCGTGCTCAAGACCGGGGAAAAGGCTCCTCCGCCCGGGCTCCACACGGATATTCTCATCTCCGAGACGTTGCGCAACGCGTGGGGCGACTACGTCTGGTGGGACGTGTCCGACAAGCGCCCGAGAGCCATCACGCGCGACCAAGTCGGACGCCACTCCCCGGTCGGCTCACCGCTCCTCGTTGGCCGGGTCGACGTTACGCTCCACGACGGCACGACCGTGACCTGTCGTCCCATCCACGACCTTCTGAGGGAGTACGTGGAACACTTCGATCCGGCCACCACCGAGGAACTCACGTGGGCGCCCGCGTCCGCGGTGGAATCCCTGGCGCGCCGCCTGGCAAAGGAGCCTGGCACTACACTGTTCGCCGTGGGCATGGGTCCCAACCAGTTCTTCAACAACGACAACAAGGACCGGGCGACCTTCCTCCTGGCAGCGCTCACCGGCAACATCGGGCGAATCACCGGCAACATCGGCTCCTACGCGGGCAACTACCGTGTCGCGCTGTTCAACGGCCTGCCCCAGTACATCAACGAGGATCCCTTCGACCTCGAGCTGGACCCGGCGAAACCCGCTCGCCCCAGGCAGTACTGGAAACCGGAGTCCGCCCATTTCTACAACCACGAAGACCACCCTCTCAAGGTGGGCAAGCGCATGCTGACCGGATCGAGCCACATGCCGGCGCCCACCAAGACCCTCTGGTTCGCCAACGCAAACTCGATCCTCGGCAATGTCAAGTGGCACTACAACACCGTCGTGAACGTCCTGCCCAAGATCGAAATGATCGCCGTGCAGGAATGGTGGTGGTCCACCTCGTGCGAGTGGGCCGACGTGGTGTTCGCCGTGGACAGTTGGGCCGAACTCAAGCACCCGGACATGTGCTGCTCGGTGACGAACCCCTTCCTCACCGTGTTCCCACGCACCCCCCTCGAGCGCCCGTTCGAGACCATCGGCGATATCGAATGCCTGTCGCTTGTGGGCCACAAGCTCGCCGAGCGGACCGGGGACCGCCGTTTTGCCGATATCTGGCATTTCGTGGACGAGAACCGGACGAACGTCTACCTCCAGCGCATCCTGGATCATTCGTCCAACACCGTGGGGCTCGACTTCGCCAAGCTCGAGGCGGACGCGCAGCGAGGCATTCCGGGCATCATGCTCAACCGGACCTACCCCAAGGCCGTGGGCTACGAGCAGGTGGCGGATTCGAGGCCCTGGTACACCCGAACAGGCCGTCTCGAGTTCTACCGTGACGAGGACGAGTTCATCGAGGCAGGAGAGAACCTCCCGGTCCACCGGGAGCCTATCGACTCCACCTTCTATGAACCCAACGTGATCGTGGCGCCGGAACACGAGGCCATTCGGCCCCAAGGCCCCACCGACTATGGGGTGGAAGCCGACGACATGTCCTGCGAAGTCCGCCAGGGCCGCAACGTGGTCAAGACCTGGGCGAAGACCCGCACGTCCCCCCATCCCCTCATCAAGGACGGCTACCGTTTCGTCTTCCACACCCCCAAGTACCGCCACGGGGCACACACCATGCCCATCGACACCGACATGGTGGCAGTCCTTTTTGGCCCGTTTGGAGACATCTACCGGCAAGACAAACGCAAACCTTTCGTCGCCGAAGGCTACGTGGACATCAACCCGGAAGATGCACGAGAACTCGGTGTCGAGGACGGCGACTACGTGTGGATAGACTCCGATCCCTCGGACCGCCCATTCCGCGGCTGGCAAGGCAACAAGCGCGACTACGAATTCTCCAGGCTCCTGTGTCGCGCACGCTACTATCCGGGAACGCCTCGAGGCGTGACCCGCATGTGGTTCAACATGTACGGGGCCACGCCGGGGTCGGTCGAGGGGGCCAGGGCACGTCCCGACGGGCTCGCCAGGAATCCACGAACGGGCTACCAGGCCATGTTCCGTTCGGGATCTCACCAGTCGGCGACTCGAGGCTGGCTCAAGCCGACCTGGATGACCGATTCGCTGGTCCGCAAAGGGCTCCTCGGCCAGTCCATCGGGAAAGGATTCCTGCCCGACGTCCACTGCCCGACCGGAGCCCCACGGGAATCCATCGTCAAGATCACGCGTGCGGAGCCGGGCGGACTGGATGGGAACGGCCTCTGGAGACCGGCAGCTCTCGGGTTCCGCCCCCACTACGAAAATGCCGAAATGAAGCGATACTTGGCGGGAGACTACGTGGCCGCCGACACGAAAGGAGATGAGTAGCCATGGCTCGAGTCCACAACTGGCAGCTTGGACGGGAGATGTCCTACTGGTACCCCGCGTCGCGCCCCAAACGCCAATTCGCGGCGGTCTTCGATGTGAACAAATGCATCGCCTGCCAAACGTGCACCCTGGCCTGCAAGACCACCTGGACTTCCGCCCCGGGCCAGGAGTACATGCTCTGGAACAATGTGGAAACGAAGCCCTACGGATTCTACCCCCTGGGGTGGGATGTCAAGGCACTCGAGCTTCTGGGGCCCCAGCGATGGCGCGGCCCGATGTATGAGGGCAGGACCCTGTTCGAAGCGGCGCCAAAGGGGGAACGCGTGCTCGGCTGGCGGCCCGCCCAGAGAGACTACGCCCATCCGAACGTGGGCGAGGACGATTGCACCGGCGCCATCGAGGGAGGGGCACACATCCAGACGCCGCACATGGTGTGGTTCTACTACTTGGCCCGGATCTGCAACCACTGCACCTTCCCGGCTTGCCTGGCAGCGTGTCCTCGAGGTTCCATCTACAAGCGACCGGAGGACGGCATCGTCTTGGTAGACCAGTCCCGGTGCCGCGGCTACCAGGAATGCGTCCGCGCCTGCCCCTACAAGAAGGTGTTCTTCAACCCCATGACAGGGACGAGCGCGAAGTGTATCGCCTGCTATCCCAAGATCGAAACCGGGATTCAACCGCAGTGCTTCGAGAATTGCATCGGCAAGATCCGCCTCGCCGGCTGGCTGTCGCACCCCGACCACGCTCAAGAGGACAACCCCATCGACTACCTGGTGCACGTCCGCCGCCTTGCCCTGCCCCTTTTCCCCCAGTTCGGCCTCGAGCCCAACATCTACTACATCCCCCCTGTCCATGTCCCCCGGCCGTATCTCGTCCAGATGTTCGGGCCAGGCGTGGACGCGGCCGTCCAGGCCTACCGGGCGGCACACAAGGACCCGGACCTGGCCGGACTCCTCGGCCTGTTCGGCTCGACCCACAGGGCAATCTCCCGGTGGCAGCGCCAAGCCAACATGATCAGCGGCATCGGCACCCATGGCGCGGAGGTCGTTCGCGTCCCGCTCCGGGAGCCGATCGTCATCCGGGACGCGTTTGATTCCACATACGGTGTCCAGCGTACCAACACGCCCTGAGGGCGACGGAGATCGACGATGACTCTGCAACGCGCAACGATTCTGTTCCTCGGCAGTTCGACCCTCCTGTTCGCGGCGTGCGGACCGGCGAAGCCGGACTCTCCACCGACGGAAGTACGCGTCGTGAAGGTCGAGAAGGCGCCCGACGACCCTGGCGCACCGGCCTGGCACGACGTACCCGCTTACCAGGCCCACCTGATCTTGCAGGACCTGGTCGAGCCTCGACTGCTGCAACCCTCGACGACCACTCTCGCCGTCCAGGCCCTCAGCGACAGAACCCACCTGGCCTTCCGCCTGGCATGGGCCGACGACTCCGAAGACGCCATGCCCGGTCCGGCACGTTTCTCCGATGCCTGCGCTGTCCAGTTGCCCTCCCGGCTCCAAGCCGACGTGCCGGCCCCACAGATGGGCGAAGCCGGGCGTCCGGTGGAAATTCTCTACTGGTCTGCAGTACAGCAGACACGCGCCGATGGGGGGCTGACCAGGATACAGGACCTGTATCCGAACGCCACGGTCGACCACTATCCCTTCGAAGCACTACCGGTCCAGGGCGATGAAACCGCGCACACGCGCATGGCTGCCCGCTACGCACCGGCTCGAGCCTCCGGCAACCAGGTCGCCCAGAAGGCGAAGGAACCGGTGCAGGCGTTGCGCGCCGAGGGACCTGGAACGCTCGCCCCGGCCGACTTCGGCCCGGTGTGCGGCCAGGGTGACCGGACGACTACCGGCTGGTCGGTAGTCCTCGTGCGCCCCATGCCGTCCTACCTTCTCGACCATCAAGCGGCCCAGGTCGCCTTCGCCGTGTGGGACGGGGGCAACGGCGAAGTGGGCTCACGCAAGATGCGGACCGGCTGGATACCTCTCGCGATGGAGAAATGACCGTGAGACACGAAGAAACCACGCCCGACCAGCGGCTGATCGACGCCTTGCGCCTGTCCGCCCAATGGCACCTCCTCGGACTGCTGTTCGAGCGCCCGCAACCTGGATGGCTCCGCCGCCTCGAGGCCCTTGCCACGGAAGTGGACGATGCGCGACTTCGCGCCGCCGTGGGGGCGGCCGCCGATGCCACGGAGCACGCCTACCTGGCCACGCTGGGACCGGGAGCGCCCGCGTCGCCTCGAGCCGTCGCTCACCAGGGAGAGTTGACGGATCCAGGGCGGGTCCTGGCCGACATCCGTGCCTTCTACGAGGCCTTTCACTTCCGCCCCGTCACCGAGGACCCGGCGGACCACGTGGAGGTCATGGCCGGCTTCATCGGGTATCTCTACCTGAAGCAGGCCTTGGCATGGATGGCGGACGCGGGAACGGAAGCAGCCCTGGTCTCCGATGCCATCGGCCGTTTCGCCGCAACACATCTGGCGAAGACCTCCGAGCAGATCAAAGACCGGCTCGAGGCCCTTGAAGCGCCACCCTATCTCGTGGAGGCCGCCCGTTGCCTCTTCTGGTCGGCCCGCCGGGCGACATCTGCCGATCCAGGGGGGCCGGCCACGCGGCGGGGGACAGTTCCTTCACGCCCATGAACGGGATCGGCCAAGAACACCAACAACACCGCCGCCCAACGACCAGGAGACGCACTCCCTGGTTTGTCGTTGCATCATCGCCGCGGGCCGGGTATTCAACACCAGGTGTCGGCGACGGGCGGTGCCCCGTGGTTGCCGCCATTGAATAGAATGTGCGGCGACAACGTCACCTTGGCCGAGCCCGGTCGTGGCCGAAACTGTGGCCGCAGGCTGAACCTCGCCATACAATCGCTTGCTCAAGGGAGGAATACATGAGAGGGTTCTGGCTGGCAGCGGTGCTGGGTATGGGGCTGAGCACGGGAGGAACGGCCCTCGCCGGAGACCACCCCGACTTCTCGGGCGTGTGGCTGATGGACCTCGACGACCCGGATTCGGCTCCCATGGCACCGATACTCGAGGCCCAGGGGGCGTCCTGGATCGAGCGCAAGGCAGTGGACTCGGTAGCAGTGAAACAGACGATCACCCAGACCAAGGACGCCATCACGATCCTGGCGGAAAGCACGTTCCGCACCACTACCGAGGTGATCAAGCTCGACGGCAGCGTGGACGAGCGGGAGACAGAGCGGCTGGGCAAGGTGCGTGCCCACAGCTTCTGGGACAAGGACGGCAAGACCGTCGTCACCGAGATGCACTACAAGACCGCCGACGGCAAGAACGCTGTCTGGTCCACCCGGCGCTATCTCGTGGACAACGGAAAAAAGATCCGCGTGGACCACCTCCTCGAGTTCGAGGACGGCCGCAAGATCCGCGGCACGAGAATCCTCGTGAAACAATAGTCGCCGTTTCCGGTCACCCCCACGCCTCGCCTCGATCCGGTCTCGAGCTACACGTTGAAACGGACGTGGAGGATGTCTCCATCCTGGACGATGTAGTCCTTCCCCTCGACACGGATCTTCCCCGCGGCCTTCAGCGCGGCCTCGGTGCCGTATTGCCTCAAGTCCTCGAGGCGGTAGACTTCCGCGCGGATAAACCCTCGCTCCAGGTCCGAATGGATTCTTCCGGCTGCCTTCCTGGCCGTGGAGCCTCGGCGCACCGGCCACGCCCGGCACTCGTCCGGCCCCACGGTGAGGAAGCTCACCAGGTTGAGTGCCCGGTAGGCGGCGCGAATGAAGCCGTTGCGGGCCGGTTCACCCAGCCCCATGGCATCGAGGAACGCTTGCTGCTCGCCGGCAGGCATCTGGGCGATCTCGGCCTCGAGCGCACCGCAGATCGCGAGGGTGTCCGTTCTGTCCTGCGTCCTCCAGGGCGACGTTTCCCAATCGTCTTCGGCGATGTTGAACAGCGTGATCAGCGGCGGCAGGGAAAGGAGTTGGATACCCTGGAGGGTCTGCCGCGCACCGGGGGTCAGCTCGAACTCGCGCAGCGGCTGCCCATCCTCGAGCCAGGCCAAGCAGGTCGCGTTGACATCGACCTCGAGGCCTTTCCGGTGCTCCTTGGCAAACCGCTGAGCACGCTTTTCCAGGATGCCCAGGTCGAGCAGAATGAGTTCCTGCTCGAAGGCGTCGATGTCACGCTGCGGGTCCGGCGGGGTGGACACGTAGGGACTCTCGAAGGTGCGCACCACGTGGACGAGCACATCGGCATGGCGCATGGCCTCGATCACGTTCGGGGGAAACGCACCCCCAACACGACCGCCGGCGCCCTGGACATCCATGAACGTGGTCTCGGCGTACACCGTCCGCTGTGGCTTGAAGTACCTTGCCAGTTCGTCCACCCTGGGGTCTGGAACCTTGATGTTCCCCAGCACGACGCCTCCGCGGCGACTGGGTGCGCCTGGAGACAAGGCCTGAAAAACCGTGGACTTCCCGGACCCGGGAAAGCCGCAGAGTCCAACTCGCATGATCGCATTCTCCTGACAGGAACAACTCGGCCCGTCGAGCGCGAAGGGTCGCCACGACGCACCCCGACCGGTTCGGACCCTCTCCCGAAACCGTACAAGGATAGTCGCCGATCCGGGTATTGACCAGTAGAATCCTCTCGTAAGAAGGCATCGCCGCGGCGGTCCCACCAGCGCGGCTCGCGGACGGGCGCCCGCCTCATGCCCTCCCCCGGAGGCGGTCACTCCCCCTCGACCGGGGGCAGTTCTGCCAGGTAGTGCCCCATGACAAGCACGTCCAGGCGGCCTTCCTGGACCGTCCGCACCGCGTCCTGGGGCGAACAGACGATAGGCTCCTCGTGGATGTTGAACGAGGTGTTGATGATACTCGGAATGCCCGTCAGCGCCTTGTAGGCCCGGAGAATCTTGTAGAATCTCGGGTTGTGGCCGGGATGGACCAGTTGCGGGCGAGCGGTGCCGTCCACGTGCACCGCGGCGGGCGACTGACGCTTCATTTCCTCGGTGCAGCGGAAAGTGATGGTCATGTACCTGGCAGTGTGCTCGGCGCCGGACACGTTGTGGTAGCACCGGTCCGCATCCTCCACGGCCGTCGCCGGGGCGAACGGCATGAACTCGGTCCGGCGGAGCCGCTTGTTGAGCCAGTCGTTCACCGCCGGGTCCTTGGCCTGGTACAGAATCGACCGGTTGCCAAGGGCTCGAGGCCCGTACTCCATCCGTCCGTCGAAATGGGCGACCACCTTGTCGCTGGCGATGTGGCGCGCCACCTCCTCCTCGATGTTCTCGACATACACCGGTTCCAGGCCCGCGGATTCCATGGCGGTCTTCAGCTCCGACTCGGGATACTCGGGACCGAGGTAAGCATGGTCCAGCGCGCCACTCCTACGCTCCCCCTTCCGGAACGCCAGATCCAGCGCGCCGCCGGTGGCCGTTCCTTCATCCCCCATGGCAGGATGGACGAACACGTGGTCCACGCCGTCGATCTCGTGCACCCGCTGGTTCATCTTCACGTTCGCGGCGACACCGCCGGCAAGCACGACACTCCGCATGCCGGTAACGCGCACGTAGTACTGGGTCAACTCCTGCACCACGTCTTCCAGCACCTTCTGGAACGCGGCGGCGACGTGCTCCCGCGGGTACTCCCTGGCAAGATCGCGCACGAAACCCATGTCCATCCCGGAGACGAACTGGAGGTCGCCGTCTCTCACGACAAGCTTCTTCCTGACCCGGTCGTACAGGATCGATGGGTCGCCGAAAGCGGCAAGTCCGACGATCTTGCCCTCGTGCCGGGCAGGCTTGAAGCCGAGCGCGGCGGTGACGAAGGCGTAGAACATGCCCAGGGAATGGGGGTAGTGGAAGTCCTTGACCCGCACGATGCCGTCCGGCCGGCCAATGCTGACGGAGCCGGCCAGGCCGCCGCCGTACCAGTCCAGGGTCAGAATGAGCGATTCGGCGGCCCCTGAGGTCAGGTAGGCCGATGCGGCATGGGCCTGGTGGTGCTCCACCCGGTGCAGCTTGCCGAGGAGGCCGCGTGCCTCGAGTTCCCTCTCCAGTTCCCTGCCATACCGCCGGTGGAGCCCGGTGCAGTCGATACACCACTTCCCGTACCGCAGGAGGTGCCCGACCTTGGCTGTGAATGCGGTCTCCGCGCCCACCTCGGAAATCGTGTTGCGCACGAATCCCCGCCAGAAGCAGGAGGATTCACGCTGCCACGGGAAGAACGGGTAGGTGACGGCGTCGATGTCCCCGTAGGAAAGCCCCCCGATCCTGAGTACTTCATCGATCGCCAACGCCGGGAATCCTTCCTGGAGCTTGACTCGAGTCATCCGTTCCTCGGCCACCGCCGCCACGATGTCACCGTCGCACACCAGTGTCGCCCCGCTGATGTTGTCCAGGGACGAGATACCCAGTATGTTCATGTTTCCTTCCTTTCCGTCACGCCGAAGCGCTCTTCTCGCTGGGGGGTTGATCGAACATCTCGCCTCGAGCGGGCTCTCCCTGCGACCCAGGCGGAGCGGAATCCCGACAGCGTCTCGCCACGGCAGCCGCACAGCACAGCGTGGGCGAGCACGGCCTCGAGAGTGCCAAGCAGCCCGTCCACCTCCTCCCCGGTCGTTGCATAGCCGCTGGCGCCGGGCACGAGTTCGCTCGAGTGGAGAAACAGGTTGATGACCGGGACCTGCCGGGCCAACAGGTCGTCCACCACGCGGTTGAGAATATCCGGCGGATGACCCCAGGGCGACAGCCATACATGCTCGACCCAACCGGCATAGTCACGGCTGAGCAGGCCGCGCAGGTGGGTCCACCTGGGCAGGTGCAGGTACAGGCGCCTCGCCCATCCGGGAATCCCCCTGGTGAACCCGGTCCCGACAGGCACCTCGAGGATCCGGGCATCGCCTCGCTCACCGGGCCGGACCCGGCTAGGGAAATAGGGACCGGCCGGGGCATCCCTGAAGTCCGGCCCCCCTTCGTCCACCCACGAAATCCCCGGCGTCACGCTCGAGTCCACGAGGTACCCGAGACGCTCCAGGGCGATGAGGCAGGGACCGTCCACACCGAACCGGCCAAACCGGAACGACGTCGGCCGCCTACCAAATGCCTCCTCGATGGCGGCGGTGAGCGTCTCGAGCTGCTCGCCGAGCAGTTTCCGCGAGATTTCCGTGGCGCGAAGCGGCGTGGTGAGCGGCCCGCCGGGAAGCGGTGGTGTGTTCCAGGGATGCAGGTGCGCCCCCACTTCGCAACGACCGGTATCGTGAAGCGCGCGGAGCACCCGGCGCGACGCCTCCTCCACGACCATGGGGTAGGTGACCAGATAGGTCGGCGGCACACCGAAACCGTCGCACAAGGCCTGAAGCCGTTCCAACGCACGCACATTGCCCACAGACACGTCCCGGGTCACTCGCCACCCGGGCATGTCCTCCTCCACGTCGACCGTCACCAGCAGTAGGGGCTGTTGCATCGGGATCCCTGGGTTTCGTTCGCGGTTGGTGCCACCGATGAAATGGGTCCAGCGCCGAAGTACATGGTCTGAGAGGAACGATCACGAAACGCAGGGGGCACGAGACGCGGGCGCGAGCAGGTGTGCTTCCGGTGTCAGCGATGTCAGAGTATAGCCTGGAACGCTGGAGTTGGCCACTCTCATCGTGCCGTCTTCCACGGGGACACGCGGAGCAGGTCTCGCGAGACAATAGCGGCACCACATCCTGGGCACGCCACGAAAGGCAGGAGAGTCGGGAAGAAACGCGCGCGAAACGGTTGACGTGATCCGCCGCGCCTTGCTACCCTTTGCTTCTGAACCCGATACTCCAACTGGTTTACCCGCCTGTCGGTATGGGCTTCTCGGCATGGGTTTCACGGAATCTGTGCTTGGCCGGGAGGCTGCCCGCCTGTGGATAGCGCCCGAGCGTGACCACTGGTTCTGGGTGCTCGAGGTCCCTCCCCAACCATCCGACTCCCTGCTTGCCAGGCTGGCCGCCCGGTGGGCCGGCGAGTTGGTACTGGAAAGGAGGGCGGTCGGGCACCCGGCGCTGATGGCCGGGGAGGCGCCCTCTCCCCGATGACCCGAGATGGTACTGTGCTACCCCTCACGTATCCGCTCGAGGGCCTGTTCGACGAGGCGGCGGAGGTCGTCCTGGCCGGGAACCTCAACGGGTACGCCGGGCAGCGGGCCGGTGCCGGTCCACGCACTCGGCGCGGCGCCATCGGGCAGGTGCAGCCCCGCGGCACCAGCGGATGCAGGATTCTCCCCGGCCGGCGCTGCGGCCCCCTGGGACAGCCTCAGCGTCTCGGCTCGAGCCTCCGGGCCGAGGCCGGCCTTGCGCCGCTTCTCGAGCAACACCGTCAGGTGCTCCGGCGATACCCGGTTGACCGCACCCAACTGCCGCGCCACCACCTGGATCCTGGCCAGGTGCTCCACCAGTTCCACGCGGTAGAAGGCGGTCCACAAGTCCGGACCATACCCGATGACGCCATGGTTGGCGAGCAACATGACATCCACGTCCTGCACATACGCGGACAGCGGGGCCGCGCCCTCGTCTCCGTAGGGAAGCGCGAAATGGGCCGTCGGGATGCTGTCGCCAAGACTGACCACCGCCTCGGGCATGAACGTGGGGTCCAACTCGACACCGGCAACGGCGAAACCCGTTGCGGTCACCGGGTGCGCATGCAGGACCGCTTTCACATCCGGGCGCGCGCGGTAGATCGCGAGATGGAGAGCGAACTCCGAGAACCCCCGGCGGGTCCCCTCGAGCTTCTTGCCGGAGAGATCGACAAGGATGAGCTGCTCCGGGCGCAGATCCCCCTTGCTGACCGAAGTGGGCGTGGCCACGACACGATCGTCATCGACGCGCACAGACAGGTTGCCGTCGTGGTTCGCGACCCAACCCTTGCCATATACTCGGTGACTGATCTCGATGATATCGGCTCGAGCGCGTTCTTCGTCGTTCATGATCCGCTTCCATCACCTTCTCGAGCCTGCCGCGCCGTTGGACTGGGGGCTCGAGGTGCTTCGCGGCTACCCGCCGCCCTCGTTCGCCGGTGACGCCGGGGCCGAAACGTCCTGGTCGCCGGTGCGGGTCTCCACGTGATCCACCACGGCAAGGATTACCGAGTGGAACGGGTCCTGGGCCGTGCCCAGGATCTGCCTCGCGGTGTTGCCCTCTCGAGCCGCCAGGACGATATCTCCAACGCCTGCTTGCACCGCATCGACGGACAGGAAACTCCGTCCGACAGGCTTGCCGTCCGGCGTGATGGGCTGGACGAACAGGACCTTCTTTCCCTCGTAGACATCGCACTTCACCGTCGATGTGGCGGTTCCGACCACCTTGCCCAAGATCATGGTGCCTCCGGTGCTGCGTGGACCTCGTCGATGATTTCCACGATGGCGGCGTCAACGGGGCTCAGGTCGTGCGGCAAGGCCAGTTCGGCCTCCCTGCCTCCGATCCACGCGACCAGTTCCCCGGCGCCGGCCTGGAGGGGATCAACGGCGACCAGGGGCTCACCCACCTCGTTCAGGTGATGGTCGAGCGGCTGGATGACCAGGAGCTTGAACCCGACCAGGCTGGGGTCCTTGACCGTCGCGACCACGTTTCCAATGACTCGAGCCAGTTCCATTCTCGTACCTCGTCCCTTCGGACCTGTTCCGTGGCCCGATTCGACCCACACCAGACGGCGCCCGGTCCGACACCGTAGCCGTGCCGCCCGTGTCAGCTTTCGCCCTGGCCACCGTCCCGTGGCCGGAACCCGTACTCCGGCCGCTGTTCCGCCCGCCAACAGGTGGCGAAATCGGCGTGGGGCCGGGCGATGAGTTCCTGCTTGACCAGCAACCCGCCGTCCCGAAGCGCTGACACGGCGGCAGCCAGCGCGGCTTCCACGTCGTGGAGGTCCCCGGTCAGCGCGAAGTAGCCCTTCCCGCCCAGGTGCCGCTCGTAGTGCAGCTCGAGCAACGCGACATCAGCGGCCTTGAGCGCTACGTCGGCGGAACTGATGGCGGACACCGCGCTGAACGTCTCGATGATGCCCATGGCGCCCAGCTCCGCCTCGAGTGGCCTGCGTTCGAGGGCGTGCACCACGTGGTCGTGCGGTTGAGGCAGGAACAGGTGGTCCACGATCCAACCACCGGCCCCCTCGAGCGCTGCCAGATAGGACTCCTCCACCGACCCCACATCTCCGGTCACCAGTATGAGGAACTTGCCGGGAGACACCACACCCATGTCGAGCAGCCGCACCGGGGCCTTCTTCACCATGTCGTCCGCCACACGGTAGCCTCGCGCAATGCTGGTCAGCTCGATGAGTGCCAGTGCCTGATCCATGAATCTTTTCCCTTGCCTCCTCTTGCCGATCTTGTCAGCGACTACGAATCTCCACCATGCCGTTGGGCGCCGGTACGCCTCGAGCGACCCGCCCGCTCGATCCGGCCATCGGCGCGCCTTCGTAGCCACGGGCCGACGGGCCGACGACGCGAGACACGACTCCAGGGATGGGGGCATGAACCGGCAATCCGCCCTCCGCCGCGTCGACGAGGAGCCTGCCCATCTCCACACGCTCCCCGATCGTCACCCTGGGGACACCGAAGTCGGCACCAAGCTGCACCCGAGGCACGACGTGGTAGTTGTCGTCCACAGGCAACACCCCGTCGTAGCGCACCACACCTAGCCGTTCCGCCAGGCGCCGCCTCGTCATCCGCCGCTCCCGCTCGGCTTCATGGGCCGGCACGAGCGGTCCCACCGGGACCTGCTCGAGGCCCTTCTCCAGCAGGTGCGCGCGGACGGTCGCGTAGACCCGGCCGGGTGCCAGGCCTGCCGGACAGGCAACCCGGCACACGAGACACCCGGTACAGCTTCCCGCCCCCAACACCACGTCGTCGATGGTGGACAACCCGTGCGCCATCGCGCGCATCAACAGGTGCGGCTGGATGGCGTGGCCGGCCAGGTGCTGCGGGCAGCTTTCCGTGCAGAGCCGGCACCCACCACACACGGAACGGGCTCGAGCCACCATCGAGTCAGTACGTTGTCCAACCCGCTCGACCGCCGGATGGGCGGCGGGAAGGACGGAGACCGCGCTATCGTCCCGGCCGACGGTGTCCTCGAAACCGGCGAGCCGTCCGGCCAGCACGCCCCCCACGACAATCGCTGCGTCCACGCCCCCGGTCACGCCTCCGCACAACCGCACCAGGTCACCCAATGGCGTGCCTATGGGCACACGCATCGTCGCGGGCTTCTCGACCTCACCCGCCACGGTGACGAACCGGTGCGTCACCGGCCGCCCGTCACAGGCACCGGCGAGATGATAGAGCGCCTGCACGTCCAACACCAACACGCCGGCAGCGCCCAGGGAGGTGTCTGCCGGGACGGTCACGCCGAGCAGCTCTCGAGCAAGCACTCGAGGCGTGCCGAGCGGATGGAAGGGCAGCACCTTCTCGATACGCAGATGGGCGAAATCCCGGGCGACCGCCTCGAGCGCGGCGTGAAGCCCGGGCTCGTCCGAGGGGACGGCAAACACGCCGAACCGGGCTCGAGTCGCCTTCATGGCCAGGGTCAACCCCTCGAGCACCGCGGCGGGGTGAGTCGCTACGAGGGCTCGAGCGGCGGCCGACAGGGGCTCGCTCTCGACACAGCCGGCGAGCACGGTTTGGACAGGTCGCTCCAGGAGGGGATGGAGCGGCTCGCCCCCGGCGACGGTCACGCCGGCTTCCCGCGCGTTGGCCACGATGTCCACGTGCGCTCCCCCTGCCGGCTCAGACGATCCGGAAGTAGTTCTTCAAAGTACACCGCCGTTCGCGGCTGAAATGGATCGCCGTGGTCAGCCCTTCGCCGGTAGGCGACGCGATGGTGAACGAGGTGTACCCCTCGCCCCCCAGCCCCAACCCCGCGGCATGAGGCGCATTCTTGACAAAAATCGACGTGTTGACCACTCGAGCCATCTTGTGCAGGTTCTCGATGTTCCTGGAATACATGGAGGCCGTGTGGCCATACCCGTGTTCGGCCTTGACCGCCATGGCGATACCCTCGCCGGCGTCGCGAACTCGGACGATGGGAAACACGGGCAACAACATCTCGACCTGCACGAATGGGTGCTTGAACTCGGTCTCGCAAATCACGAGCCGCGGGTCGCCCGGGACATCGACATCGATGGCTGCAAGGATCTTCCTGGCGTCCTTGCCCACCCACTCCTTTCGGGGATGGTCGCCGTCGAGCACGAGCTGCTCGAGACGGCGCATCTGGTAGCCGCTGACCTGGTAGCAGCCGGCTCGCTTCATGGCGTCGATCAGCTTGTCGGCGACGGAATGGACGACGAAACACTCCTTCTCGTCGACACAGATGATGTTGTTGTCCAGGGACGCTCCCGCGACGATGGAACGCGCGGCGGTTTCGATGTCGGCGGTTTCGTCCACGACCACGGGCGGGTTGCCTGGCCCGCCGGCAATCACCTTTTTCCCGGACGCCATGGCAGCCTTGACCACGGCCGGCCCACCCGTGACCACCAAGAGCCGGACCCCCCGATGCTTCATCAACTGGCCCGCGGACTGGATCGTGGGCTCGGCCACACAAGTGAAGCAGTTCTCGGGGCCGCCACACTCGACGATGGCATCGTTGATGATCTGGATGGTCCGGATCGAGGTGCGCCGTGCCGATGGATGCGCGTTGAACACGATCCCGTTGGCGGCGGAAAACATGCCGATCCCGTTGTTGATGATCGTCTCGGAAGGGTTGGTGCAGGGCGTGATCGACCCAATGACGCCGTAGGGTGCGCGCTCGACCAGGCAGAGGCCGTCGTCGCCCGAGTATGCCTTGGGCTCGAGGATTTCCGGGCCAGGCGTCTTGTTGATGACCAGCATGTTCTTGCCGATCTTGTCCTCCACGCGCCCCAGCCCGGTCTCGGCGACCGCCATCTCGGCCAGCAGCTTGACATTCTCCACCAACCGCCGCCTGATGTTGGCCACCATCTCGTACCGCTTCTGCAGCGGCATCCCCACCAGCTTGACCTGGGCGTCTCGAGCGGCGTCCACGGCCTGGTCGATGTCCCGGAACACCCCCTTGCCAAGCGTCTCCCGGCCCTCGAGCGGCGGTACCGGCGCCGGGCCCTCGGTATGAATCCGGGCAAGCACCTTCTCGACGATGGTACCTATCTGATCCTGGGTGATCTGCATGATGACCGTTCTCCCGGAAATGCTGTCTCGAGAAGTCTCCCCAACCGCCAAGGACCTGTTGGACGCCCGCGTCCTTTCGTCGCCCCGGGGCGGCTGGCGAACCGGCTCGACCGAGAGGGACGCCAGCCCGTCACGGTTCAAGATGCCGCGCTCGACATGACCCGATCACGCGCGGGCGTCCAATCGCCCCGTCCCTGCCGACACCCCCACACGCCCGGCAGCACCACGGCCGCGGGCCTGTCTCAGGGCCGCCTGAAGGATCGAGATGTCCACCAGCCGTCGCTGCGACATCATCGTGCGTTCGCTCCTGCCAACGCCGGTTGCGCGGGTTGGCCACACTGCAGGCGGCCCGCTTTCGACTAGTCGGCCTGGCCGGACGCGGGCACCTTCTCGTACACCACGTCTCCCCCGACCGTCACCGTGTCGACTATGGCCATGATGGTGGCGTCGCAGGGCTTCTCCGACGTGAGGGTGGTCATGCGTGCAGACGATCCGCTCGCATAGAGGACCACTTCACCGACGCCGGCGCCGACCGAGTCGGCGGCCACGACGAACGAGTCCTTCTCGTCGAGATTCAAGGTCAAATCCCGAACCAGCATGAGCCGCAGGCCCTTCAGCTTCTCGTCTTTTTGCGTGGCGACGACGGTGCCCACGACCATTCCCATTTTCATGACGCTGGTGACCTACTTCGTGTCGGTGGCGAGCTGGCGACCCAAGGGCAGCACCAGGTCGATGTTTTCATGCGGGCGCGGGATCACGTGGACGCTGACCAATTCGCCGACCCGCTGCGCGACTCGAGCGCCGGCATCAGTCGCGGCCTTCACCGCGGCGACATCGCCACGCACGATAGCGGTCACGTACCCGCCGCCGATCTTCTCGTAGCCGACCAGTTCCACCTTCGCGGCCTTGACCATGGCGTCAGAGGCTTCCACCATCCCCACGAAGCCCTTGGTTTCGATCATGCCCAATGCGTCTGCCATCTCACGTCTCCTTACGACCTGCCGTTGCAGAAACCTCGCACAAACTGCGCTTCCTTTCGATATCTCCCGGTACCTGTGACAGGCACAGCGGACTCTATTTATCGCGCTAATCCTTCTCGTGTCAAGGGCATACTTGGACAGGCCCGCCGCGACGCGGTAGGAGCGACCCGGCGGGCCGCCCCCGAAAGGTAGGCCTCGAGACGGTCGAGCCCGGTTTCGATCCGGTGGTATGCTGCGGCGTAGGAGATACGGAGATACCCCTCCCCTCGAGGTCCGAAATCGGTTCCGGGCGTGACAGCAACGTGTGCGGTCCCGAGGATGTCGAAACAGAGTTCGTAGCTGCTCATCCCCACTCTCCGGCAGACTTCAGACGCGTTGCAAAACACGTAGAAGGCGCCTCGAGGCTCCGCGGGCAGCCCGAGGCCCATCTCGCGTACCCGACGCACCACGAGCCGTCGCCGCCGATCATATTCCCGGCGCATGGCCTCCACGTCGTCCTGGCACCGGGTCAGGGCACTGACGGCACTCGCCTGGATGAAGTCACCGGCACTGATGAAGAAGTTCTGCTGCAGCTTCTGCACCGGTCTCACCAGCCAGTCGGGCACGATGGCATACCCAAGACGCCAGCCGGTCATGGCGAACAGCTTGGAAAACCCGTTTATCACCACAGCGTCGTCGGTGAACTCGAGGATCGACCGCGACCGGACCCCGTACTCGAGCCCGTGGTAGATTTCGTCGGAGATCACCAGCATGCCGAGGCCGGCTATCTCGGCCAAGGTCTCGCCCGACAACACCGTCCCCGTGGGATTCGCAGGACTGTTGACGAGGATGGCTCGAGTCCTCGAGGTCAGGCGGTCCCGCACGGCCCCGGCACGGAGCTGGAACCCGTCTTCTTCACGCACCGGCACACAGGCGGGAACCCCGCCGGCACAGGCGATCAGGTTGGGGTAGCAGGCGTAGTGGGGATCGGTCAGTATGACTTCGTCCCCCCGGTCGCACAGGGCCAGGAACACCAACAACAACGCCGGGGAACTCCCGCTGGTGACGACGATTCGCCCGGGATCGATGCGCGTTCCGTATCGCTCCTCGTGGTAGGCCGCGATCGCCTCGCGCAACGACAGGCGCCCCAACGAATGCGTGTAGTGGGTCATCCCCCGCTCGAGCGCTTCTCGCGCATGGGCGACCACGGGCCGCGGCGTGTCGAAATCGGGCTCGCCCACCTCGAGGTGCACGATGTCCACGCCCTGCTGCTCGAGGCTCTGTGCCCGCTCGAGCACGTCCATCACGATGAACGGCGGAATCGCGTCCGCCAACCTGGATACGTTCACGGTCTGCCTCCGGTGTCGAGGACATCGCCGCTGAGCCAGCCGAAATGCTGGCCCCGACCTGGCGGCACCGAGATGCCAGGAGCCACCGTCATTTTCTGGCGAGCGTGTCACGGTGAAGAGCCGGGTCGGCCGGCCCGGAGCATGCACTATTCACCTGGCCTGGGAGCCAGTGACGCTCCTTCCTGCCGCGCCCAGTCCCAAAGTTCGGCACGTATGCGACGCTTGCGCTGAAGGGCCATGGCACCGATGACCACCTCGACGGCGGCCACGACAGCCCAGGCGACCGGCGACGCCGTGGCGAGTACGAGCGATACCATCAGAAGCGTGGAAGCCAGCAGGGCGAATCGTACCCACCTGTGCAGGCGCAGGGCCCGGTGCAGGGGGCCGGCCAGCCGGAGCAAGAGGCCGTCCCTGGGGAACACGCCCAGCCCGCCCTGGAGCGTCGCCGCCGCCCGGCCATGGTGACCGCGAAGCCCCTGCGTACACGCCAGGAAACCGACCCCCCTGCCCTGCTTCATGTTGAGCTGGACGGCACGCGCGAAGGCCCGTTCCGCCCCTTCCAGATCCTTGCGGTGCAACAACATCCGTCCCCAGTAGAAGTGCGCCCTGGGCTCCTTGCCGAAGTACTTCAACGCCATCAACAAATAGGGCTCCACATCGTCCCAGCGGTCCAGGATGTGCGCGATGTCTGCGAGCGCCCAGTAGGCCTCCTTGTAGAACGGATTCTCCTCGAGCGCCTTGGTGAACTGATCGAACGCCTCCTCGAAGTTGTTCCACCGCAACTCCTCGAGGCCCGCACGGAAGGGGTCTCCATCATCGTCGGATCTCCCGCGCCGCGTGGCGACGAGGGCCGGGGGTTCGCCGGCCACCCCGTCCACCATCCCCAGAAACTGGACCAACATCGAGCGGCCACCATCCAGGTTCGGCATCATCGGCGTGGCTCGAGGCCCGCTCAGAATGAACGCAATCTCCGGCCCGCACTCGTGGTGAAGGAGCTTCTCCGTATCAGGGGCGTGGGCGATCGCCTTGAGAAGCGTGAGATATTGATGGTATTCCTCGCGCCGCGCATCTCCCTGGTCGCCGTCCAGGCGATAGGCATAGAGCAAGGTGCCTGGATGGAAGAGCTGCCAATTCACGTAGAATACCTGGCAGTCCGGCCTGTCCTCCAACAGTACGAGGTTGAGTTCCCTCGACTCGGGGTCGAAACCTGCGTCCGGGGCATGACGCTCGAGGTAGACGCGCAGGAACTTCTTGCCCCGCTCGTAGAGCTGCCTGTCCTGGGGCACCGGGCGGTTCTGGACATACTCCCGCTCGAAACGGCGCATGCGCTGCTTCCAGGAACGATGGAGCTGCTCGAGCCGCTTCGTACAATGGGAGATTTCGGCGTTGATGACCTCCAAGTCGCTGTAGCGCACATGCGCGCTCTCAATGCGCCTCCGGTAGATCTTGACGGAGTCGGAGTAGGAATACCTGCGGACCACGCCGTCCCTTCCGACGAGTTCGACCGGGAACTCGATAAGCTCGGAATAGTCCTTTTCCGAGTAGACCTTGAGACGTCTCGACTTGTCCATCACAGCCGTATTCGCCCCCAAACGATCGCGCCGCGACCCGCGCGCACCTCGAACTCGTCCGTGGCACCGGCGTTCACCACCCGGCCGTTGACCCTGAAGACATTCTACAGGACAGAGTGGCGAGTCGCAAAAGACAAAATGGCCGGACGGGCCGCGTTCAGGCCGTCACCCGGCGTCTGGCTGTGGAGAGGAAGGGGTCCAGGGCAGGAACATCCGGTAGAGACGCAAGAACTGCTCGAGGTTGCCCGGGGCGCTGGACAGTTCGCCGGCGAGGCGGTCCAGGTGTTCTGCCAGATCCGGCCAGGCGGTTGCGGCCTTGTTGAAATTGGCGAGCGCGGCGTCCGTATCCTTCAGGGCCTCGGCACAGAGGACGCCGCCGAGCACCAGCGTTCTGGCCAGCGTCTGACCCTCCGGCTCGACTCCCAGCACCCAGCGCAGCCACTCCTGGGCCTTCTGGAACTTCCTCCCTTCCAGCGCGATCTCCGCAAGCCGCAGCATGGCGTAGGTGTTCCTGCGGTCATAGGTCACGGCTTTTTCATAGTGCAACACCGCCTTTCCCACGTAGCTCGGATCCAACGGTGCGAGGTGATTGTAGAGAATGTCGCCCTTGCGGATGTAGGCGTCGGCGACCTGGCCGGGTTCCGGCGAGTACTTGATGACGCTGTTGTACAACCCGAGAAGCGTGTTCCAGTCTTCCCGCTCGAGGTAGATTTCCGCCATCAGGAGATAGACCTCCGCCTGCTTGGGTGCGCGGTCCTGCGCCTGCCAGAACGCCTCGAGCGCCGCGTCCGGGTTCCCAGCCGAGCGATAGGCCCGCCCCAACTCCTCGTACCGCTCGGCCAACGTCTCCCGGCTCAAGTCAGGGGAGGTATCGATGCGCGCCTGCAGGATCTCCGCGTACCGGTCCCACCAACCCATGCTCCGGTACAACTGTGCCAGGTTCTCGAGCAGTTCCTGGTGCCCGGGCATGATACGTAGCGCTTCCTGGTAGTGCGCGGCGGCCTCCTCCCGAAATCCGGCTTCACTTAGCAGGTTGCCAAACTGCCGGTGGAACTCGAGCCGCTCGACATCGGTCAACTGCTCGAGGTAGGCGTGGGCGGACGGGTGGCGTATCAGGTCACCCAACGTCTTGAGGGCATCGTCCCGGCGGCCGGCTTCCTGGTACACCTTGCCCAGCGACCACATGGCAGGCAGATGGTCCGGTGCTTTCTCGAGGAGCTTCTCATAGGCGACAACGGCTCGAGACGTGTCATCGAGCCGCTCTCGACAAATGGTCGCGGTGCGTTCGTACAGGTCGATAACGGCGTCCGGGTCCTCCACACGCTCGGCGACCCGCTCATACAACTCGGCGGCCTCGAGCCACTGGTCCCTGGCTTCGAACCGTTCGGCGACGCCTCGCAACACTTCCAGGTCTCCCTGTCCTCGAGCCAGCGCGCGCAACAGGAAGGGCACGGCTCGCTCGGGTTCGTCCAGCCTCCTGGCGAGGGTGATGCCGACCTCGTTGAGCAGGGCGGGGTCTTCGTCCCTGCGCACGTTCAACCACCGATCCGCGATGTCGACGAACTCGGGCCACTGCCGGAGCCTCCGGTGCAGATCGGTCAGGGCGCCGAGCGCGATCGCGTCGTCGGGACGAAGGTCCAGAACCTTCCGGTAGGCCTGGACAGCCGTCTCGGCGTCCTCGAGCTTCTCGTCCCAGACTCGAGCGATCTCCCGGTAGGCGACGATCTTGCCTGCGTCGTCCAGGGTCACGGCCTTGCGCGCAAGGGCGGCGACCATGCCGTTCCAGTCCTGCCGCCTCTGGCTGATGTCAACCAGGGCTGCCAGGGCCTCAGGATCGCCTTCCACCAGGTCGAGGATGTCCTGGTACCTGTCCGTGGCAAGATCGAGATCGTCGAGCTTGTTGGCGTATATCCACCCCGAATCCAGGAGGTGGCGGACTTTGACATCCTGCTGTTCGGCCTTCGCTGCCTGTTCCTCGAGGAACACCGTGAGATCGGTCCACCGCTCCTGTGAGGCCAGCAGCACTCGGTAGGCTTCGACCGTCTCGGGATCGAGGTCGCCCTGTTCGAGCCTGCGTTGCAGGATCTGCTCCATGGCCCAGGGTTCCTGCAGCTTCCCGGCCTGCACCTCGAGAGCCAACGCCCTGGCGGCTTCGGCCGCCTGCTCCGACTGGACCGCCTCAATCCTGGCTTGCAACGCGGCCACGTACCGCGGCCAGTCCTCCGAGGCCAAGTGGATACGCTCGAGACGAAGGCTGGCGGGTAGATACTGCTCGCTCATCGCCAGCCGCTCGAAATGGACGACGGCCGGCCGGAGCGCGCCGAGGGCCTCGAGCTGGTCGGCCAACCCCATCACCATGCACTGGCGTACCACCGGGTCCCTCTCCCGACCGATCCACCTGTCGTGGATGATCTCGAGGCCGTCCACATCGGCACGGGTGCGGTACAACCTGACCAGCCGGTCGAAGGCCTGGCGCTTGAGAAGGCCGTGCTCGAGCACGCTGCCGTAGGCCTGCTCGGTCTTTTCGTCGTCGTCGACACGGGCGAAGCGCTCTCCGGCCAGCAGCCAGTCGGCAGCCTGGTCGGCGGGCTCGCTCAAGGTCGCGGCCCTGGCGGCACAGGCCGACGCCGCGAACTCGGGCAGGTCCAGCCGGTCGGCGAGCCGGGCCACTCCATCCATGGCTTCGTAGGCGTCCGGACGATCCCGCCAGGCCACCTGGTAAGCCTCGAGGGCCCTTTCCGGGTCGTCCAGGCGACGTTCCCTGTGTCGGGCCGCGCGCAAGAGGGGTTCTACCCCGGCGCCGGCGGATTCGGACACCTCCGAGAGCACGGCGTCGAGTTCCTCGAGCCGCCCGGCGGCCGCAGCCAACCGCTCGAGCCGGTCGAGGGTCACCTGGTCGAAGGTGCCGGCACGGACCACGTCCGCGGTGGCTCGCCATGCCTCCTCCCACCTCTCGCGGACTTCCAACCAAGCTGCGATGCGGAGGCCGAGGTAGCGCGCCTGGTCGCTGTCGCCGGTGTGCTCCAGCCGCTCGGCATAGGTGTCGACCAGGGCGTCCAGATCGCCGATCTCACACTGCCACAGTTCCTTCACGTCGAATGCCCAACGGTCATCCGCCGCGGACGTGGCCTCCTCGAGCAGCCGTGGAGAGCCGCGACGGGCCCAGTACATGGCTTCCATGAGGGATTCGAGCGGTGACAGGGCGTCGCCGTGCGGGACGTCTTGCCGGGCCGCCAGGAATGCCTCGAGGTCACCGGCCTCTACGAGACCGGCGATCTTTTCCCACAGCGCGGGCAGGAATCGTTGCTCCCGGATCACGGTTTCCCTGAGTTCGGCAGCGTCGGCGGCACGATCCAGGTGGTCTGAGAGAATCCGCACGCGGTCCCACGACAACGCCGCCTTCCAGCCCGGAGATGTCACCAGGTCCTGGGTCTCCTCGAGCAGCTCGAGCAGGGCGGGCCAATCGGCGCTCCGGCGAAGGATGCGAAGCTGCCCCCCAATCGCTATGGGGGAACGGGAGCCCCGTTGGAATGCCTCGCGGTAGCACTCGAGGGCGAACGCGTCGTCCCCGGCCTGGAGTTCGGCGACCATGCCGCGCTGCTCCCACTCGCCCGCTCCAGCATCGGCCTCGGCGGCGAACGGCCAACCTGGCGGATCGCCTTCCCTGGAGTACAACCTGTCCCACTGTCCGGCGGATTCGAGGCGCTGCCGCACCGTCCAGGCGTAGATTGCCTCGTCCGGGTCGGCCTTCCACGCCTCTTCGAACCAGCCGAGCGCGGCCTCGGCGTCCTAGAGACGGCGCTCTGCCACCATGCCGGCCTGGTAGTAGCGGGCGGCGGCCAACCTCGAGTCCTCCTCGTTCCCGGCGATGGCCACCAGCCGTTCCACCAACTCGGCCCAGCGGCCACGCCTCTCGAGCAGGCGAAGCAGTTCGTCACGGGCGAACCGCCAGTCGGGCTTGAGTTCGAGTGCCGAGGAAACGGCACCGTGGGCGGTCTCGAGGTCATCCAGGGCGAGTTCGTACAACTGGGCGATGAACAGGTAGATCGCTGCGCTGGCTTCGTCGTTGTCCGAATGCTCCAACTCGTTCAACGCGGTCTGAACATAGAGCTTCCAGCGGCCGGCTCGAGCCAGACGCCCCTGGTACTCCCTCCTCAAGGCGGCATTGGCGGGATCGATCTCCATGGCCTGCCGCAAGGCGTCAACGGCTTCGTCATGCTGCTCCAGCGCCTCCGAGAGGTCCACGACGCACAACCAGGCCTGCAGGGCTGCGAATCCTTGCAGGCGCCGTGCATCCCGTTCGTACTGTTCGCGCAACGCCTCGAGCGCGCCCGTCTTCCGCCACAACGCGTCGAGCGCGAGGCGCGACGGGGCGAAGTCAGGATCGCGTTCCAATGCCCTGGCGAAAGCGCTGACTGCCGAGTCGGGGTCGTCGAGGTGCTCGAGGGAGATTTCCCCGATGTCATGGAAGGCCAGCACCTGCCCGTCCCGGGGGAGCTTCGCTGCGATGCGCTCCCGGAGACGGCAGACTTCCCGCCATTGCCCCAACTACCGGTGGGCCTGCTCGAGCAGCCTGAGGGCGAAGAGATCCTCAGGGGCGGCCTGCAAGGCGTCCTCGAGGAACGATACTGCCTTCTCCGGTGCCTCCAACCTGGTCATGCAGACCTGGGCGCACTCGATGAGGACGGCGGCGCGTTCCGCGTCCGACTCGGCGGCCAGCGCCATCGTCTCGAGAACATCGAGCAACGCTTCCCATCGCTGGTCCTCACGCTCGAGGTCCTCGAGGAACCTGAGTGTAGGGCCGAACGCTTCGTCGGCGGCCAGGCTCTCGTCGATGGCGTGCCGGGCCTCTTCCAGGCGTCCCTCCCCGAGAAGCAACCTGGACGCTGCCAGCAGGTAGGCGGCCTTGAGTTCCGTACTGACAAGCTCGGCCTCGCTCCGAAGCAAGGCCAACGCCTCCTCGAACTGCTCCTCGATCGTCACCACGCGCGTGCCGACAAAGGGCAGGGGCGCGGGGATGTCCTCGAATCGGCTCGCCGTGGCCTCGAGCGACGCAAGGTCCACGGCGATGGCGGACTGAACCTGGTCCATCGCGTCGTCGGACTCTGCTGTTTCCACAGGCTCGAACTCGGGCACCGTCCACAACGGCTCTCGTGTCCCGTCTGCCGTGCCGGCCGGCGAAGATTCGGGGGGCACCTCGCCGCCCTCGACCGGCTGGTCCTCCTCTCCGCCGGCTGACAGCCCATCCAGATCGGCCGGAATGACGTCCCATCCCAACTCCGAGGGAACTTCGGCGACCGGGAGCTTCAACACCTCGTTCCCGGCCGGCGGCTCGGGCAGATCGCCCGGATCGCCCGCCTCGAGCAGCGAGGGGTCGGCGGCGTCGATGGCATCTTCGACGGGGAAGCCGGTGGCTTAGTCCGCCAGCGCCGACAGAGCCTCCTCGGGAAGCGTCGTCTCCTCGTCCCCCGGCGCGGAGTGCACCCCCCGGTGGGATTCCGGCGCCCGTTCGGTCTCGTCCTGGTCAGGGGCAATCGGGGGAGGCTCGATCGATTCCTCCTCACCGGGCACAACGGCATCGATGACCTCGGTAAGAACCACGACATCTTCTTGGGCCTCTGCCTGGCGATCGTCCTTGCTGACGCCCGGGTGCCCCGGTACATCACCTCCGGTCTCCGGGGTCTCCCGTCCGTCATCCTCCTCCTCGACACGGCCGGAAAGGCTCGCACCCTCGGCAAGGGCGGACGACGGCGCGACATCCTGAGCCCCTGCCGTTTCCTCGAGTTCCGGTGCCCCGGCTGCGCCGCCCGCACCCCCGCCCAGGGGACCCGGAAGGCCATCCTGATCGCCGACCTCACCGTCCGGCTCAGCAGCCAGGGCGGCAAGGGCCGCCTCGTCATCGAGCGCGTCGATCGCCCCTGGCGGCTGTTCCTCGAATGCGTCCACCTCGAGGTCCTCATCGCTCATCTGCTCCAGCGTGTCCTCTTCGCGGCTATCGAACAGGTCCGACTCGTAGACCTCGACCTCCTCGCCGACCGGACCCTCGTGCGCACCTCCAACAGACGGGATGCCGTCGCCGGACGCCGGCATGACCGGCAGGTCCTCGTCCCGGCTGGCATCCTCCCCGGAAGGCCCCTCCGCCAGATCGGCACTCTCGCCATCACCACCGTCCTGTGGGCCAGCGGACGGTTCGGTGGCAGAGCCGGCCTCGACGACAGCCGGCTGGTCTTCCCCGCCCTCCTGAACGGGTCCCTGTTCCGCTCCCCCGGAGGCCGGAGAAGTGGCTGCTTCGCCGTGGATCACGCCTGCCTGCGCCCTGGGACTCGCCGAGTCCAGGCCGGCATGGGGGGCAGGGGTAGAAGGAGGCGAAGCGTCTTCACCACCGGCGCCCATCTCCTCGTCCGCGGCGCGGGCCGCTGCGACGGCAGCATCTCCCGGAGGGGGGGCGGCCGCTCGAGAGCCACTACCGCCCGCCGGCGTCTCGGGCACGGCGGAGAAAAAAGCATCCTCCACTTCGGAGAACACGGTGTCCGGCGAGACCGGCTTGGGTTGCCTCTTCTTCCTGTTCTTCTTGCGCGCCATGAACGATTCTCCCGCGGAACGTTGCCCACACGCCCTGTGGGCGGGTCCGGGTGCCCGGAACCGCACCCCGTGGATCCGTTTCCGGCAACCGCTTGCCTGGGATGGACTTTTCAATGGAAGCCATAGAGTTATATCATTGCCGAGGATGTCTTTTCAAGAACTTTCCCGGTCGTTTTTCCCGCTAGCGCCCTGTCCCGGATCGATTCGACCACCATCGAGGGACCGAGGCGGGTCGTCAAGGGAAAGGCACGAACGCCAAGAGGTACTTCAGATCATCGTCCTCGAACGTGAATCCGCCGCCGACGAACAGGTTGACGCCTCCGCCGTGGATACGGTTCAGCATGTCATCGAACCCGGCGGACACGTAGAGATGGTTGTAGAAATCGTACCGGAAGCGCGCTTCCAGGTTCGGGTATGCCTTGGCTGTCGAGAAGTCGAACAGATCGAGCGACAAGGCCAACCTATCTTTTGCGAAAAAGTAGTCGGCTCCCACGCCTCCGTGGTTCTCCCGCACACCCAGTCGCAGCGCGAGATTGCGCCAGCGCCTGGCGAACTGGAATGTCAACTGGTAGTCGTCGGTGTATACCCTGGTCCGGGTCACGTTGGACGGGTCGTCCCCGGACGCCACCCACCGTTCGAACGAATCATACGCCGGGTCGGACACGAGGCCCAACACATAGTAGTAGTCGCTGCGGCCGGCGAACGTGATGTCCAAGGTGCTCTTCATGGAACCTGCTATCGCGGAATCCGCGAACGGTCCGCCGAACGCATAGTAGTCTCCGCGATAGGTGACTCGAGTCCGAAAGCGGTTGATCCGGTCGAGGATTTGGTTGGCCCCGTCGATGGTGGCATTCAAGGCGTCGACCGTGGTCCGCTCGTTGAGGAGCGCTCCGACCGTGCCCTCGCCGCGTTCCACGCTGGCGGCGATGCGATCGATACGCACCAACACGTCGTTCAACCTGGCCGTCGCCTGCTGGAGAGCGACGATCTGGTCGCTCACCTGGCGCCCACTGGTCTCGAGGACGTTCTGACTGGTTCCCATGAGTCCCTTGAGGGTTTCACTGACGGACCTGAAATTGGAGACGATTTCGGACAACTCGTCCTGGTTGGCCCTACCCAGTGTGTTGATAGAGGACGTGAAGTCCTCGAGGTTGTTGAGCACCCGTTGAACCGACGCCTTCATGTCCCCCTCGGTGACGATGGTCTTGATCGCATCGCTGACCACCCTGAGATCCGATGTGACGGCCTTGATGTCTTCTGCGATCGTGCCCATTTGTCTTGTCAAGGTGTCGAGGTCGCCCTTGGGTTCCGCGTAGGGGATGGTGTCGCCCGGCTGCACGTAGGCCCCGGACGGGGGTCCGGGAAGCAGGTGAATGGTACGATCCCCGAGCATGCCCATGCTCTTGACGGTCGCCACGGAGTCCTTGGGCAACTGGAAGGTGCTCCGGAGCTGCAGTTCGACTCGAGCATCGCCGGAAGGGGTCAGCACGATGGTGCCGACGCGGCCCACCTGCACACCTGCCATGGACACGATGGATCCGAGTTGGATCCCTTCTGCCGATGGGACGGTCGTGAAGACGGAGTAGCTCCCGCCCGGCCCGAACGGGGCGTCTCGAGTCTTCAGCATGAAGACGGCGAACAGACAGGCTGCCAGCACGGTGAACAGCCCGATCTTCAATTCTGCGCTGAATCGCTGCACAACCACCTCGTCATGTTCAATCGAAAAGGCCTTGTCACAGGACGCGAATCGGGCCGTCGGCCCGCCCATCCATGAACTGTCGCAGAACCGGGTCCGGGTTGGCCAACATCTCCTCGGGCGTGCCCTCCGCCCGAATACCACCATCGTATAGCATGGCGAGCCGATGGCCGACGCGCAACGATGCCTGGATATCGTGGCTGATGACCAGGCATGTGACACCCAGCTTTTCCTGGGTCTCGCGGATCAAGGCATCGATCGTGCTCGCCATGATGGGATCGAGCCCGGTCGTCGGCTCGTCATACAGTATGATTTCCGGCTCCAGCGCGATGGCTCGAGCAATGCCCACCCGCTTGCGCATACCGCCAGAGAGTTCGCCCGGCATCTTGTGTGCCACCCCGGTCAGACCGACGAGACGGAGTTTCTCGGCGACCACATCCTGGATTTCGCGCGCGCTCAGCCTGGTGTGTTCAACCAGGGGGAATGCCACGTTCTCCCCGACCGTCATCGAGTCGAACAGGGCGGCATTCTGGAAACACATGCCGAAGCGGCGGCGGAGCCCCAGCAGGGCCGGACCGCTCAGCGTCCCGATGTCGACGCCATCGACCAGCACCCGGCCCTCGTCCGGTTTCAACAGGCCCATGACATGCTTCAACATCACGGACTTGCCCGTCCCGGACCGGCCTATCACGACCGTGATCCGGTTGCGCGGCACCTGGAAGCTCAGCCGGTTCAGCACCACCTGGTCACCGAACCGCTTGGTGACGCGTTCGAAGCGGATAATCGACTCCGATTTTGCTTCGTCCGCCATGGGTCACCACATCGCTGTCGACAGGAAGTAGTCCGCGATCAAGATCAGTACCGACGCGATGACCACCGCGTTGGTCGTGGCCCGCCCGACGCCGTCGGCGCCACCGGTGGTATGGTACCCCTTGCTGCACCCGACGACGGCGAAAATGAAGCCGAATACGCTTCCCTTGATCATGCCCTTCCACACATCGTCCGGGTCGACGAACCAGTAGAGCTTGTTCAGGAACAGCCCAGGGTCCAGGTGCAGGAGTTTCACACCCACCAGGTAGGATCCCGTGATACCTATGGCGTCGAACACCAGCACCAGGAGGGGCATCATGACCACCGCGGCGATGACTCGAGGCACCACCAGGTAGTGCACGGGGTCCACGGCCATGGCCTCGAGGGCATCGATCTGCTCGGTCACGCGCATGGTCCCGACGGTGGCGGCCATGGCCGAGCCGACCCTCCCCGTCACCATCAGGGCACAGAATACCGGGGAGAGTTCTCTCGCCAGTGACAAGCCCACGGTCGCCCCGGTCAACCCGGCGGCACCGAACATGCTCAACGCGATGTAGAGCTGAACGGCGAACACCATTCCGGTGAACAATCCGGTCACCAGGACGATGACAAGGGAACCGATGCCGACGAATTCCATCTGCTCGAAAGTGTTTCGAATACGATAGGGCGGCCTGAGCAGGCTGCTGAAAAACCCGAGCCCGGTCCGGGCGATCTGCCCCGTGGCTTCGAGGAATCGAACCACGTAACTGCCAAGCGTTTCAATGGTACGGAGGAGTGGACCCACGCCTGTCCCGGGTGGATGGATGTCGTTGTCGCTCGTTGTCGAGGTAGGATTCTACGGCCAGAACAGGGGCAAGTCAACGAGTACGGCGCAACACTGGCCCCTTGGACCGCCTGCGGTCCAGGTTGGCGGGAGCGCGTGCCGGTATGCCAGCCTTCACCCGATGACCGGGAATCTCCTCGACGCCGCCTGGGCAGTGAGCAATTGCTGAACTCGAGCGAAGATGACATCGGCACAGCGTCGCATGGCCACGGGGTCGCGGGCGTCCTCGGGGCCGTACTCCTTGAAGACTAGAGGAGCGCCCAACTGCACGTGCACCTTGGCAGGGAGGGGAAAGTAGGGAAGGTACCCGCTGGTAATGCCCCAGGGGAGGGAAAAGACGAGGGGAAACGTCGAGACACGCAGATACCTGTGGGTTCCGAGCCTCCTGGCCACGCCTCTGCCGTCACTCAGCACGACGAACGTCTCGTGTCCGCCGGCGAATGCCGCCGGGATCACGGCTGCCCCGGTCCTGACCGCGAGCCTGGCGAAGCCCGTTCTCTGGAAGAAATCGACGCGGTAGCGCAATCGGAAGGGACGGAACGCCTCCTCGCTGCCCCCCGGGAACACCAACCCGCTTCCCCCCTCCTCGAGGATCTGCCTGGCGGTCTCCGGGTTCGCGCGAACGGCGCCCACCTTGCACATGAAGCGTGCGAACGGGCGAATCCTGAACAGCAGGTCATGGGCAAACCCGCGGAGCGGCCTCCGGTACGCGAAATGCTCGTTCCAGGCGAACATGATCAGGTACGGATCCACCGGAAATGCCCCGCCGTTGTGGTTTCCGACGACCAGGACCGGTCCGTCAGGCACATGCTCCCACCCGCGGACAGTGTAGCGCAGGTATCGCCGGGCCCACTTCAGGAAGAACTCGCCCTTCCTCCGGGCGTATTCCGGATCGAACAGCCGGTGATCGTTGCCGTTCCAGGTCGTGTCGTCTCGAGCCATCAGGTGTCCTCCCGCGCGGGTGTGCACCCTTCGCGCCGGCGTCGCAGGCGCACGGTTCGGCGAGGGCTGCTCGCTTGCTTTCAGTAGACGCCGGTATGCTTCGGATCATGCCAGCACCTTGCTGCTATTCCTGTTCATATTGTTCAAATGGCTGCACCCTGTCCAGCGTCCTTCGCCGCTTCGGGTGCGAAGGGTGCGCTTGACATGGGGGCTCGAACGGGCTATTTGCTTTTCTTGGGGCAGGATGGAGGAGACACAGGAGTCGGCGCCAAACGAACGCACCGAAGGACCGTGCCGTTCGCTGGACGGCATTCCGGTATCGAGCAGGTACGCGGGCGGACCACGCGGAAACAGGGGCCGGACCCTACTGTTCACCCGGAAGATCCAAACCGAGTTCCTCCAGGCTGCCGGCCGTCAGGAGTTTCTCCGCCAGGCCGTCCAGGACCGCGATGTCCGCGATCTCCCGGACCCTGTCCCCGACAGCTTCGCTCACAGGCCCAAACTTCAGGGTAAGCAGCTTGAGCAGCATCTCCTGGCGGCCGTCCAGGATCCCTTTCTGGAGCCCTTTCTGGAGCCCCTTCTGGAGCCCCTTCTGGAGCCCCTTCTGGAGCCCCTTCTGGAGCCCCTTTTCGATCATCTCGTCGGCCCAGGTCTTCTGGATTCTCTGCACTTCCATGTAGCCCTCCTTGCGGAGTAGGCGCTCGAATCGGTCTTGACCCTCCTCGTCCAACTTCAGGTAGGTCTCCACACAGTTCAGCGCCAGGAACTTCGTCGCTGGTGTCTCCCCTGAACGCGCGATCGCGTTCAGGCACTCCGCCTTCAACCGCCACGGGGACCAGCGCCCTGGCTTCATCAGGGCGCCGAACGCCCCCGAAAGCGCCCCTCCCTTCGATATCGCGTCCACAGGGCCTCGTAGTAGACCATTAGCCGCTCGCCGATCGAGACCGGTTTGCGCCCCTCCCTGTTCCCAGCCGGCTCGTCTCCGGCCTCATCCCGGCTCGCCCGGGACACACGGGTCCGTCCTGGCCGGTCCTCGACCTCCACCAGGAAGAGAAACAGCGTCTGTTCCCCGCCTCGTTCCCGTAGCTTCGCAAGAATGTCCGACTCCCTGCGAAATCCGCT
>JAJRTE010000248.1 GCA_024278455.1 Myxococcota bacterium | reverse complement strand
GTGACCCACCCCGGGCCCGTCCAACACCGTCAACATCGGACAGAGGCCGAGCGGTTCCTGCCCAGGCGTCGCCTGGGTAGGGCTCGGCCCCGGCCCTGCCTCTGGCAGGGCCACCCCCATGGGGGTGGCGCCTTCCATCATTTGGATTCCCCCCTCTCCTGCTTCACGCTCGGCTTCCTTGCGGACCGCGCCGACCTCAGCCGAAAGCTCTCTCCATTCATCTCCAAGATGTGAGCCCGGTACGTGATCCGGTCCAGCATGGCGACCGCCAGGCGCTCGGTTCGGAAGACCTGGTTCCACTCACCAAAAGGCAGGTTGGTGGTCACGATCACGCTGCCGCGTTCATGCCGCTCACTGAAGGCCTGGAACAGCAGCTCGGCGCCGTGCTCGCTCACGGGCAGGTAGCCAAGCTCATCCACGAACACGGCGTCCCAGCTCGCGAAGCGCTTCAGGTACCGGTGCAGTTGGTGGTTCTCCTGCGCCGCCTCCAACTCCGAGGCCAGCTCAGCGGCCGTGTAGGCCCGCACCCTCTGGTCGTTCTGGCACAGCCGCATGCCGATCCCCGTGCACGCATGCGTCTTGCCGGTCCCGCTGTTCCCGACGGCGATGATGTTGGCGGCGTTCTTCAGGAACTCGCCGGACGCCAGCTCGTTCAGCAGGTCCATCGTGATGCCCTTGGGCAGGGCGCTCGCATCCAGTTCCGACAGCAACTTGATCTGCCGGAAGCGAGCCTCCTTGATCCGCCTCTGGATCCGACGGGACCGGCGCTCCTGGACCTCTTCCTCCAGCACAGCCTTCAGGAATGCCGTGAAGTCGCCGCCGGCCGTGGAGACCTCCTTGGCCACCTTTTGGTAGATGCGACGCACTGTGGGCAGCCTGAGCTCGCTCAGCAACAGTTCCATGCGCGCATGCTGGGTCGCGTCACTCATGGCCGCCTCCTTCCGACAGCCGACACAGCACGCCGTAGTCTTCTGTCCGGCCGACCTCGACCGTCGGACCCTGGTAGCCCATCGGCATGGGTTTTGGGCGGTCCTGTTCGCTGGCGCGCCAGAGATGGTAGCGCACCGCGCTCTCGGACACCTCGGGCTGCCTGAGCGACAGCACCACCGCGGCACTCACGGCGTCCTGGCCCCAGAGGCGGCACAGCAGCAGGGTGTCGACGAATTCTCGCGTCCCTTCGACCTCACCCCGGCGCAGCCGGAGGGCGGAGAGATACGGGATCCAGCAAGACGGCGCGGTCTCGACAAAGCGCCGAAACGGCACGCTTCGATCCAAACCCCGGCTCTTGCGGCGCAGAAGCGGCAGGTAGTGATCCAGCTCGAGGACCGCCCGGAAGCGGTCGTAGCTTCGTGGATGGCGCACAGGGGGATCCTTCCTGTGGAGGATCACCACCGACTCGGCTTCCAGTTTGACGATCACTTCGTGGCCGACCCACTCCACCGGCACCGAGTAGACGTTGGTGGCGACGGAGATCCAGGACCTGGGCCGCACGGTCGCCGTCCTGGCTCGAGATGCGTCGTAGCGAGCGCCTGGAAGCGGGATCAGATGTGGTTTCTCAAGATCGAACAACTTGCCGATGGTTTGCGGGCGGCCCTCCATGGTCCGGGCGTCCTCGTCGGTCATGAATCCGCCGAAGATCTGCTGAAGGTCCTCGCGACCGCCGATCACCGGGATCGGTGACAGCGTCTCGTGCCGTGAGAACTTCACGAACCCTTCCACGCCGCCCTTCTCGTTGCCCTTGCCCGGTGCGCAGAACTCCGCCTTGAAGCCATAGTGCGCCTGGAAGGCCTCGAAGCCGCGCTGCAGCTCTCGGCTCCTGCCCGTCAGCACTCGCTTCACCGCCGGGGTCAGGTTGTCGAACCAGAGCGTCTGAAAGACCCCTCCGAAGAATTCGAAGGCCCGCATGAGCCCTTCCAGAAGCGCTTCCCGCGTCTGATTCGGTGCCGCGTACAGGAACGTCTTGCCCGAGAAGCAAGCGCGGACGAGCAGGACGAAGATCGTCACGCGACCCAAAGCCTTGTCGTCCGCCACGGCCTCAAAGAAGTCGACCTGCGCGTCCTCGCCCGGCTCGTACTCCAAGGGGAGGTAGGCGTGCTCGAGGGGATCCCTCAACTCCAAACGCACCTCCCGGACCACCCGGCGAACGGAAGATCCAGAGCACTGGACCCCCTCACCAAGCAGCAACCGCTGGATTCGGGCCGCCGTCAGGCGTTGCTTTCGGGGCGTCTGGAGCCGCTGCTCTTCCTCGAGCAGCTCCCGAACATGCGGCCGCAACCGGTCCCGGATGGGCTGCTCTCGATCCCGGCTCATGGAGTACTGCCCGGCGGTCCGGACGCCACTCACGTAGCCCTTCACTGTCCTGCGCGCGATTCCCAGCTCCCGTGCGATGGCACGGATCCCAAGACCCTTGGCGTGCAACCGTTTACAATCTCTGACCTGATCCACCTCGATCATCCTTTCCTCCGACGACTGTTGGTTTTTCGACCCAATCAGTCTCCGGATTCCAGGGCTCGGGGTGGGTCACTTTTCGCTGACCAAGTGGGGCACTTTTAGCTGACCATGTCCAGCTATCTGGAGATCGACCGCGCCCGTAGGGTCCGTAGACAACATCAGCAGCCTGTCCAAGGCCGGCACGAGCGTCCCACCTTTGAAGGGGATGTTGATTGTCGAAGTGCCGAGGACAAGCCCGGCGACAGCGTTCTCCTTGGCGCTGGTGAGGGAGATCGTGATGTCCGATCCCGCTTCCAGTGGGCCACAACCCTCGAGCAATGGTACACCGTGAGTCCCAGACAGGCCGTTCCCGAGATCCGTCCAGGGATCAGGAACTCGGAAGACATAGGCCGCACCAGCGTCAGCTCC
>JAJRTE010000247.1 GCA_024278455.1 Myxococcota bacterium | reverse complement strand
GCGAGGTGGGCGGGGCTTCCAGCCGCGGGGTGGTGCGAGGCAGTGGTACGAGTAGGAGTGCGAGCACGAGCACGGGCACGAGCACGAGAGAAGCGAGGTGGGCGGGGCTTCCAGCCGCAGGGTGGTGCGAGGCAGTGGTACGAGCACGAGCACGAGCACGAGCACGAGAGATGCGAGGTGGGCGGGGCTTCCAGCCGCGGGGTGGTGCGAGGCAGTGGTACGAGTAGGAGCCCAAGAGGGCGGTGATCGGTGGCAAGATGGTGGATAGAGGGTTGGGGTTCGCGTGATTCCAATCACTCGTAGCCGACGTTCGGAGTAGTTGCCGGGGCCGGTCTGACAGGAGAGACATGACGCGGGTTTTCACCGGGCTGCGGGAGGAAAGAATGGCCTGCCATTCCGCCATCTTTGGAGGTACGGACATCGAGGAAGTCGCCAGGCTCGTCGAGAACGGCTTCGTCACCTGGACCGACACCGGCGACAAGGACGAGAAGGCGGTCGTGTCGCAGAGCGCTCTGCTCGTGAACGCGCCTTTGGACATCGTGTTCCAGACCGCGGTCGACTTCGAGAATCACCACAAGTTCATCAGTATCGGGCGGCGTGCGCGGGTGGATCGTCACGATGGGCGAGCCATCGAAGTGACGCTGCGCCAGGGTTTCGGGCTGCCGTTCCTGTCGGTAGGCCTCGAGGAGCGGTTCCGGTTGCGTATCGAGCCTCCTGGGGCCGTGCTGTTCGACGCCTACCTGGGCGGTTCGTTCAAGGAGGCCCACTACGAGATGTTCTGTTTTCCGCTCTCGCGGGACCGGACGTTGTTCATACTCTCCTTCACTGCGGATTTCCGGTCGTTGTGGTGGCTGGATCGGTTTTTCCTGGGCTATCAACCCGAACTCGAGTTCGGGCTCGCGGCGAACGTCGGGGTGATTCCCGCGAGCGAGATCGTGGAGGAGGCGGAGCGGCGGGCGGGAAGGACGCCGGCAGCGGGAGGATCGCCTTCGATATCCCTGTGGGACGCCATCGGGCAGGGGATGCTCGCCCCGGCGCTCGAGCACGGCTACGTCACACTTGGCAGGTTCGACGGCCGTGGCGAGGTGATGGACATGGCGTGTGCTGCGCGGCTAGGACTGGATCGAGAGGCGGCGTGGAACGCGGTGTCCGATCCGCAGACACTGGTCAAGGCTGTTTCCTTCGTGGAAAAGGGCAAGACGGTGGAGCGTACCGATTCCAGGCTGCGCACGGAACTGGGATACCGCGTCCGGCTGGGGCCGCTCAGCCGAACCTACGAGATGATCCTGGACGCGGACCTCGAGCCCATGACCTGGATTCGCGGGCGGCATGCCCGGCTCAACGGGCTCGAGGTGAAGCACGGGAACTTCTTCGCCTCCGCGGGGCCGGACACCATTTTTTGCCACCTGTTCCACACCAACGTGAGGCAGGACTGGCTCATGCGACTCTTCCTTCGCAATCACGAGGAATTCGCAAGGGTGATCGCCACCTACGGCGCGGTTATCGTCGTCCACGCGCTGCGGAAATACCTCGGGGGGCCCACCGCGGGGAGGCCGGAGCGGGAAGGACAGCCCCCGCCACGGCCCGGCGCCCGGAATCAGGGCTCATAGTATTCGGGTGTCCGACAGTCGGTGCACATCACGTTTTCGACATCGACACCGGCTGCCAGATCGGCCACCCAGTCCCGAATGCGTACACCGTTGGTCTGGTAGGTGTAGAACTCGGGATAGGGCAGGACACCGTGCAGTTCTCCCCAGTTCGTAAAATAGCGGAAGGTCGGCGCGCTGTCCGCGATCGTGCTGATGTTCTCGACCATCAGGTCGTGCCAGTCGCCCGGGTTCCCGCCCATCGCCTCGTAGTAGAACTGCTGGTTCTCGTCATAGGCCGTGTTGTACTGCGAATAGACCTGCCCGGGGAAATAGTTCGCCGCAGCGATATAGACGTCGGGCAGGGACAGGGAGGACAGGGGCGTCTCGTGTAGCTCCGTGAAGAACTCGGGGATGTTCTGGACGGCGTTCCAGTTGGTAAGGCCCAGCTCGAGGAACTCCTGCGTGATCACCCCGGCGCCGGAGTCGCCTGACTGGACCGCGCGGGATTCGGGATAGTGGTCCATCAAGTAGGGCGCGAACATCAAGGACCCGTAGGAACCGGCACTGACACCGGTGACGAAGATGACCTCCGGGGCGGCGAAGTGGTCATAGATCCAACTCATGACCGCGGACGCGTTGACGAACCCCTTGTGGTATATTGTGACTTCTGGATAGTCCCCGGTGGCGGGGTAGGTGACCACGGCGTCGCCCCAATGGATGTCGCCGGTGCAGTAGGGTACGAAAACGCCGTACCAGTCGGAGAAGGGATTCTCGGGGTCCTTGAAGTCGAGTATGCCGTCGGACATGGTGGCCGGGTTGTCGTCGGCGGTCACGGAGTCGCTGAATATCGGGGACTGTTCGCTGCAACTGATGGTGTCCCAGCAGGCGCCTCCGCCGTCGAAACCGACGACGAGCTTGTTCACCGTACCGCGGCGCACGAAGAACGCATAGTCGGTGCCCCGGGAGCATATCGTCTCCCCGCCGGGTTCGATGCGTGTCCATCCTTGCGGGATGTCGGCGGCGCAGACTCCGTCGACAAGGACCTGTTCGGGGCCGCAGGCGGGCGGGGTATCGTCGTCATCGCCGGGGGGGCCAGGGTCGCACTGGTCCGCTGTGGCCAGGGGAACGGTCACCAGGATTCCAAGAAGCAGTTTGGCATACATGTTGGTTGGGACCTCCAGTTTCGGGAGTTTTGTGCCAGTGTGGTGACGACCATCGCCAAGGTCATCTTGCCTGGCAGGCTCTGCCATGTCAACGGCGCCAATTCCGAAGCCCCGTTCGTGCCCGGAAACCTGGGCACCGCCCTGCTGAACACCGGCGGGAAAAAAACACACGGGAAAAACGGCAGTTGACTCGGTTCACGGGAGGTTGTAGGCTGTTAGTGTGCACGCTGCATGTCTGCGCGGAAGCTGCTCCCGGAATCTTCATGCTCAGGAGGGACCCCATGCGGAAGCGAACCAGCGCCATCCTGTCTGCCGCGACGTTCTTCACCCTCGTCCTGCTCGTGGGCTGTCCGCCATTCGGAGGCGATGATGACACGAGTACACCGGAGCCGACGGTTCCACCGGCCACACCGACCATGGAACCCATGCCCACGCCCACTCCCAAGCCCGTGGCTGTGACCGGAGAGGTCAGGGCGGTCGACAGGTACACCGGGGAGTCCATCAGCACGGCCACCTACCTGGAGAGAGCCGGTGTCATCGTGGTGTATGCGCTGCTCGATCCAGCCGACCTGGTGCACCCCCTGAGCAAGGCGGTGTTGGCCGAGCCCGGGTTCTACCAGCTCGACGTTCCCGAGAACATCGGCGACATCTTCGTCGTGGCGGTGGCGGACCTCGACAGCAACGATGTGATCAGTCCCTACGACCTCAGCAGGGAGGCCGAGGTCTCACCGGTCACCGTCGGGACGGAGACCGTGGAGGACGTCGATATCATCCTGGACCTGGCCGCTCGCACCGGCGGTTCCGGGCCCCACCCGGGGTACGCGCCGTTTGCGGGAATCGTCACCTACGATTCGCCCTTGCCGAAGAACATCGCCGTGGTGGCGTTCAGGGGTGACTTCGAAGGATGGTACTGGGGCATGGCTCGGCGCCAGGGAACGGGAGACTACCTGTGCAGCATCAGCATGTGGTCGAGCACGACGAGCCTGGTCGGCTATGCCGACGAGGACGAGAACGGGGTCTTCGAGCCGAGCGATCCGGCCGGGCTGCCGGAACACAACCCCTATCCTCTTGGTCCCGACGGCGCCACCGGCGTTGACATCCTCATCGAGACGGTCGGCCCGGTCGGACTCCCGGTTCCACTGCCCTACATCTCGGTGGCCGGAACCGTCTATCCACACGACGCCTACGCCGGAACCCCGATCTACGTCTCCCTCGAGGGAGCTGACGGCCAGATCGTCTACGATCGCACCACGCTGTCCGGTCCCGACAACTTCACTCTCCGCGTGCCGGGCAACCTGGCGGAGGTGACGCTCAAGGCCATCACCGACAGCGACGGGGACGGCGAACTCAATCCGGTCCTGGATGCCCACGGCGACCTGGGTCCCTTCTCTCTGGGGGGTTCGAACGTTGGGGGCAAGAACATCACCCTCGAGGCTCCGGGCGACCCGGTGACCGGACTAACCGGCGTCATCAACTACAAGGGCACGACAACGTCGGAGGACATCCTGGTGATCGGCGTGTACACGAGCACCGACATGTCCGGGACGCCCGCGGTGAGCCAGTACGCTTCGCCAGCCTTCCCGGTCTCCTACGAGTTTCTCAACCTGGACGAAGTGCTCGAGGAGATGGGCGCCACCTCTCACACGTTCTACGTGAGCGCGGTGCTGGACATCGGCGGTGACCTCTCGGAGGAGGTGGACCCCAACGATGTCTTAGGGTGGTACTCGGCGGACGGCCAAGCGCCCCAGGGCGTGACGGTCGACCAGAACCACATTGCTGCCGGGGTCAATTTCACGATGGGGAACTGGCACCCGGTGGAATAGCCCGCCGGTTGGTGCCTGAACTACCGCTCTTCGCGCGCGAGCACGCTCAGCCGCCCCTCCAGGCCGGGCACCCCGAACCGCTCATGGAACGCGAGCACGGTCCGGCGGATGTCCCCAGGCAGCCGCTTCGCGACCTGCTCCAGGAGCGGCTGCGGAATGTCCCGGTAGTGGGCTTCCGCGATGGCTCCGGCGATGCAGGCCTGCGTGTCGGCGTCTCCACCGAGGGACACGGCGTTGCGGAGCGCATCTTCGAAAGATGTGGCGTCGAGGAACGCGATGATGGCTTCCGGCACCGAACCCTGGCATGTGACATCGAATCGGTAGCCCGGCCGGATCTCGTCCACGGTTCGGGACAGGTCGTACCCGGTCCGCTCCTGGACGGCAGCCCGGATTTCTTCCTTGTCACGACCTTTTCGGGCCAGAAAGACGGCCAGGGCCACCGCCTGGGCACCCCGGACCCCTTCCGGGTGATCGTGCGTGCATTCGGCCGTGCGCCGTGCCTCCTCGAGCACGCTGTCCACCGTGTCCATGGCGTATCCCACGGGGCTGACCCGCATGGCCGACCCATTTCCGAAGCTGTTGTAGGGCGCCATGCCTGGTGACAACATCCACAGGCTGAAGCGCGGGCCGTAGCCCCGCAACGGGCGCTGCCGCGCATGGCGCTTGATGGCTGCTCCGTAGTCCCTGTCCGTTATGAGTGCGTCGGCGACGGCAACGGTCAGCACCGTGTCATCGGTGAAGGTGCTGAACCGGGTGAACAACTCGAAATCCTTGCGCTTCGTGCGGAAGTTCTCTCGAGTCGAGCCGACGATGTCTCCTGCGATAGCGCCAATCACGCGTGCTGCCTCCTGTTGCCTGTCCGCCGTTGCTGCCCTGCTGCGCGTCCGTCCCGGCGCTCCTCTGCCGCGCGACACGGCACCCGGCGAGACAGGAGTCTCTTGCTGGTTGCCCGTGCCGGTGTCACATTTGAGAACGCTGTGACATTGGCGGCGACGAGTCTGCCGTCGCGCCAATGATACTCGAGATATCCCAAGGAGGCAGCATGAGAACAGGTTTCCCGGTCTTTTTCCGCCTGGTGGGGAGGACGATCTTCTGTAGCCGCGGGACGTTCGGGCGGCTGACCGTTCGGCGGGCGGTGAAGATGTCCGTCGTGATCCCCGGCGTGTTTCTCGGACAGGTGGTGCACAGAGCTGCCTTCGTCCTGGATGACCTGCTGTTTCCCGGGTACAAGCAGATCGACGTCAAGGAGCCCGTGTTCATCCTCGGCGTGCCCCGCAGCGGGACCACCCACCTTCACCGGCTGATGGCCCGAGACACCACGAACTTCACTACCATGACCACGTGGGAAATGGTCATCGCGCCGTCGATCGTGGAACGGAAGCTGATCCTGGGCCTGGCCGCGCTCGACGAGAAGCTCTTGGGGGGCGCTGGCCACGAAGCGCTGGTGAAACTCGACGAGTGGGCGTTCAGAGGGGTCCAGAAGATACACAAAGTGACCCTGTTCGAGCCGGAGGAGGACGACATCGTGCTCTTCCCCATCTTCGCCTCGATGTTCCTCTTCTTCCTGTTCCCATTCCCGGAGGAACTCTGGCACCTGGCCCGGTTCGACACCGAGACGCCCATCGACGACCGCCACCGGATCATGTCGTTCTACAAGGCATGCGTCCAGCGTCATCTCTACGTGCACGGCACCGAAAAGCGGTTCCTGTCCAAGAACCCCGCGATGAGCCCCAAGATCGACAGCATTGACGCCTACTTCCCGGATTCGAAAGTGATCTGCAACGTGCGCAATCCCTACCAGGCCCTGCCATCCCTCATGAGCTTCCTCTCGTTCAACTTCGATCGCTTCGACAACGACCGGCAGGGCAACAGGTTCCGGGACCTGATCCTGGACATGGCCGGACACTGGTACCGGTACCCCGCCGAGCGCCTTCCGAAGTGGCCCAAATCCCGGGCCACCTTCTTGACCTACGACAGACTCAGCGCGGATCCGAAGCAGTGCATCATGGAGATCTACGACAGCTTCGGTATCTCCATGACCCCGGAATTCGAGGCGTTTCTCACCAGGGAGCAGGAGAAGGCCAGGACATACAAGAGCAAGCACTCCTATTCGCTCGCCGATATCGACCTGACACCCGAACAGGTGCTCGAGGACTTCAAGGACGTGTTCGAACGGTTCGGGTTCGAGCAGGACCACGCGGTGACCCACGGATCCAAGAGCAGGTGAAGCGCAGACCTCTTCGGTGGGAGCACCTGCGGCCCGGGTCGCGAGGTCGCGTTCGTGCGGCAGCGTGCCGTTCCCGCGGCAAGGCGCGATTTTTGTCGCTGGGACCCCTGTGCGAAATCAACGGTGGACGGCCGGCGTCACCTGGCTCAATATGTATCCTGGAGGCCGACGACAAGCCGCATGGGAGGTCATCATGAGATTTGCATTGAAAGTTGGAATGGCTGCAATGGTGCTGTGCATGCCCTGGACGTGGGGTCTGGCCGGGGTCGCGCCGGTGGCCCGTGCCGAGGCGTTGGACGGGCTCCTCGCCGTTTCCGACTACACCCCCCCCGCGAAGGTTCGATTCCTGGATCCCGAAAGTGGTGCAATCGCGTTCGACTACCGTGTCGAGAGGGAAGGTCCCCTGGTGTGCCAGAAGCCGGAAGTAGTCTGCTGGACGCTCGGGTTTCGTCACGTCACCTACCACGACAATGACTACCTGGATATCGCCATTACGGTCTCGGATCCCCCGGCCGGTAACCTGGCCGACATGACTTACAGCATCATCCAGCGCATTCGGCTGACCCATCCCGCCCAGGAAGTGTGGCACATGAGGTTCCTGGACTTCTCCGGCGTGGAGGACGGAAGCGCCTATTGCGTCGAATCTCCGGAAGGGGAGGAAGGCTACAAGACCGACCCCCGTTGCCAGATAGCTTTCACCCACGGCTTCAGGGTCATCGACGATCGTCCTGATGAGAACACGGTCACCATGGTCGTGGCAGACACGTTGCACCGCCGCGTCGTCCAGGCCACGCTGGACTACACGGAGGGGAACACCGTCGGGCGTGTCGACTGGGTGCTCGGGGCAACGAACCCGTCGTGGCCCAAAATGGCGCTTCCCAACGCCGTCCAGATGATCGACGAGGGCGCCGATGGCCGCTACCTGCTGGTGACGTTCTACTCCGCGTCCCTACGGCCGCTCGGGGGCGGGATGCTTCAGATGTACCGTTGGGAGGACGAGGAGTGGAGGGAGATGTGGCGGTTCCCGGACCCGAGCGCCGGGGAGGATCCGTACCTGAACACACCCCACGGTGGAAAACTGATAACCGACCCGGTGACCGGCGAACGGCGTATCTGGTACAGCCATTCTCGAGGACTGGCAACCGATTGGCGGGAGATGAACCCCGAGGGATTCGGCGCCACCTATGGGATGCTGATTCCCGGACAAAGCCTGTCGGAGCCTCCCACCTACGTCTTCGATGCCGCACCGTTCCTGGACGATCCGGACGATGCAATCACCTTCAGCCGGGACGAGATCTATCTCCCCGACGGTACGATGCTCCTCGCAGATTCGGCCTGTGAAACCTTCTGCCGCTACACGCCCCGGATTGTCCGAACCACGCGCTTCGCCTCGGGCGCTGTCACGGCACTGGACAAGTCAGGCCGATACACCCAGGATCACGGCGAATTGAACCTGATCGCAATCCCGGACGAGGCGATCCTGGATACCTACGAGTGCGGGTTCCACGGCATCTTCGAGGTCGAGTGGCTTCCGTCCGAAACGCTCGGCACCCAACTCAGATCAGCCAGGACGCGCCCGAAGCGTTCTTGTCCAGGGTGGTGACGGGGACCAGTGGTGGGTGCTCGAAATAGATAGTCCACGCCAGGTCTTCCACGTTGCTGCGCTCGCGAAAGCTGACGATTCCCTGGTCTGAATCCGAAAGACGCCCCGTTGGCGCGGTCCGGCCATGGCGCCGGGCGGGAAAAGGAGGCAAGCCATGTCGAACTCGGGGAAAGGTCGCGCCACGTGGACTCTCATTCTCGCGCTCCTGGTGGCGGGCTCCGCCAACGCGGACGACACGACACCCGTACCCCCCAACTTCGACAAACCTCAAGAACTGTTCGGGGCCACCCTTGCCGAACGGTTCTCCAACCTGTCCGTGGAGGCCTCTTCCCTCTACCACCTGCTCGAGGCCGGAGACCTGATCCTGGTCAACTATCGCCCGGGTTCGTCATCCGTGCCATGGTTGACGACCTCCGGGACCATCGTCAATGCGCCGCCCGAAACCGTGTACCAGGTGATCGCCGACGTGGCCCACTACCACGAGTTCATGCCGCAAACGGCGTCCGCATCGGCGACCCCTGTCGTGCCCGGGATCGACCGCGTGGACCTCGTGCTGCGTATCCATGTCCTCCTGACGAGCATCACCAACGCCTATTCGCTCTACTACTACTACCAGCCGCCCCACCGGATCGACTGGACGCTGGCCAAGGGGGAGTTCGAGGCGAATATCGGCGCTTTCGAACTGGTAGAGGTCGCCGGTCAACCGGGACGCACCATGCTGCTCCACACCTCCTACGCACTGCCCCGGAATCGGCTCCTGGGCTCTCTGTTCTCCCGAGTCCCGGACTTGGACCTGATGGTGAACCTTACCACCGGGACCATGATGATGGAGGCGGTCAAGAAGCGCGCGGAGACGGTCTACGAGAAGGCAGGGGGGAGCGTGACACCGGTGGCGGTGCCGGCGGACATTCCCGCCCACCTGGCCCGGCTCGCCGGCACCCTCGACCGCCTGGCCCGGCGCGGGCCGGTCACCCTCGTCGAGCACGCCAGCCCCAGGTTCTACACGGGCGTCTCGCGCGTGAGTCGCGATCGAGCCGACCTGTTCGACGCCATCGTACACCTGGACAGGACCACCGCGGCCGTGCCCTTCTACACGGCCAAGGTGCTCGAGATCGGCGATACCGCCGCGCGATACGAAGTCGAATCCACCATCCCGCTCATGATCGATTTCGATGCGGAGTACACGCTGGCCGCCACCTTTGCGCCGCCGGACCGAATCGGCTGGGCAGCCGAGCCTGGGGGGGACCTCGAGGGCCTCGAAGCGAGCTGGCGGTTGGTCGAGCGGCCGGGCCCCGTCACCTTGCTCGTGTACCGGAGCCGTTCGGATCTCGCCAGCCTGGGCTTCACCATGCGGAAGCTCTTGGACGTGGAGCCCTTGTTCGAACATGGTATCCACATTTCCGAGATCCGGCGCATGATGTCGGGCGTCAAGCGGTGGACCGAAGCGACCCCGGAGGCCAGGGCGAAGCTCGAGGACGAGTGAGCGGGCGCGCGCGGCCGCGCCATGACCGGGACCGGGGGGACGGTGCGGCCGGGCTACCGGATCCAGACCTTCACGTTGTCGATCCCGAACGACTCATCTTCCGGGCTCTGGTTGAGTTGGGAACCCGCGGTGAAGAGCAACGTCCCGGCGACCTGGTCCAGGGTCACGTCGATGTCGTGCCGATCGTCGTAGGCCCCCTCGAGCCACCCATCCCGGTACCATCCGCACACTTCCGACCCTTCCCAGTAGTAGAGGTTGGCCTGCCAGATGGGCTGCCCGTCCACGCGGACATAGGCCAGCTCCCCGTCCCACGAGTCGAGTTTGATGTACTGGAGCTGAATGCGCGCGGACGTGTGGATGATGTCGTGGAGGTCTATCGTGATGGACATCTCTCCCGCCGCGATGTTGCCGTACCCGCCAAGGATGGTGCTCCACTCGGCGCACAGGTAGGTCGCCCGGTAGGACCAGCCCGGGTCGACACCGTTCTCGAAATCGTCCGAGAAGACGAGTGTCCATCCTTCGCCTTCGAAGGAGAAGTCGCACAGGGTCTGGACCGGCTGCCCGGAGAAATCGATCCAGTAGGTGCCGGTCGCACCGGCGGCGCCGATGTCGACCAGTTCCTGGCAGCTCATTCCTGTGCACTCTGACGCACTTCCGGGGTAGATGTTCGGGTCCGTGTCGTCGCAATCGAGCGCGTTGGCGACCGTGTCGTCAGGCATGGCGCAGGCCGCCACCGGTGACGCCGGATCTCCGAACGTGTCGCCGTCGGCGTCCTGGTACCAGACCGAAAGCAAGTCCTCGTCGGTGGCGCCGTCGCAATCGTTGTCGATCCCGTCGCACACCTCGAGCGCCGAGGGATTGATCGCCGGGTCCTGGTCGTTGCAGTCGTCGCCGAAACCGTCTCCGGCATACCCGTCGCCGTCCACGTCCACCAGGTCGGCGTAGTCGCAGTCCTGGTCGATGCCGTCATAAGGGATTTCCTGGGCGCCGGGGTGGATCGACGGGTCGTCATCGGCGCAATCAGGCCCGCCGACACCGCCGTCGTAGCCATCACCATCCACGTCGACAAGGTCGGCGCCGTCGCAGTCCTGGTCGATGCCGTCGTAGGGTACCTCGAGCGCGCCGGTGTAGACCGTCGCGTCCTGGTCCTGGCAGTCGCCGCACGCCGCTGCCTGGCCGTCCTGGTCGGCGTCGCCGCCGTCGATCGCGCCGTCGCAGTCGTTGTCGGTGTCGTCGCACACATCGGCGGCACCGGGGTAGGTGCCGGGATCGTCGTCGTCGCAGTCGCCGTCGCAGGTCGTGAAGCCGTCGTCGTCGGTATCGAATCCGTCGTCGATGACGCCATTGCAGTCGTCGTCGGTATGGTTGCAGGTCTCACTGGCCGCGGGGTTGATGGTCGCCGCCGCGTCATCGCAATCCCCAGCGCAGGTGGTGAAGCCGTCAGCGTCGAGGTCGAAGTCCTCATCGATGGCCGCATCGCAGTCGTCGTCGGTGCCGTTGCAGAGTTCCTCGGCGTCCGGGAAAACGGCGGGGTCGGTATCGTCGCAATCGCCGCCGTCCAGGACGCAGGATGCGCACAGGGCGCAGCCGAGCAGGAGAGTCGTCGAATCGCCGTAGCTGTCGCCGTCTTTGTCCATGTAGGAAGGCCACGCGTCGATGGCCTCTTCGTCGATCGCCGTGTCGCAGTCGTCGTCTTCCCCGTTGCAGACTTCATCCGCCCCGGGATACTGGTCCGGGTCGCTGTCGTCGCAGTCGGTGGCCAGGGCGAAGCCGTCGTGATCCCCGTCGACGGGCGGAGTCATTGTTGGCGACGGTGTTGAGGTGGGCTCGATGGCCGGGGTCGCCGTGGGGCTCGGTTCCAGGGCGGGCGTGGGGGTCGCTACTGGTGCGGGCGACGGTGTACCTTCCGGCGCCGGCGAAGGCAAGGCGGTTGGCGTTGGTCCAGCCGCCGGTGTCGATGTGGTTGGCGGTGACGGTGTTGGCGCAGGCGTGATGGTCGGGGTGACGGCGGAAATGCCAGGCGTGGGTGTCGGCGCCAACTCGGTTGGCGCCGGTTCGGGGGTGGAGGAAACAGGGGGACTCGAGACATCATCGTCCCCGGTATCGGGACAGCCACCGGCAACGAGGAGCAACCCGGCCGACAACATCGAGACGAGAGTGTATCTGTTAGTCATCATGTCCTTCTCCCAACGGAAATCGCCCGTGGAGCAGGGGAGCGGCGAGCGCCAGCGTTCCCCGGGATGTCAGTTGCACCGTTGGACCACGTGGATCCAGTCGATGTACATGTTCTGGTCCCCATAATTCGGGGTACATGTGTTGTTGCAACTGTTCGAGCAGCCGCAGCAGTAGTCGTTGTCCTCGTAGACCTGAACCGTGCTCGATGTCCCGGTGGCGACGAAGGAGAAGGGGACTTCGACGAAGTCTCCCACGCCGTCTCCGTTCCAGCCGCCGATCCGGGTGCCGTTCACCCACACGCTGATGGCCAGGGTATGGACGCAGTTCTCGAAGTAGTCCGCCACCCGCACGGTGATGTCGTAGGTCCTGCCCCCCTGGGTTTCGAGGTTGTAGTCCAGGTGCGAGCCTGTGGAGCACGTGCTTCCACAGGCGGTGGTGCAATTCCCGATGGGGGTGGTGGTGACCGTTCCGCTGAAGCATCCCCCGCCGCTGGTGGAGGCGTAGGCGGCGCCTTCGATGAGCACGTCCGTGCGAACGCCCTCGTCGACGAGGGAGTCGCAGTCGTCGTCCAGGTCGTTGCACACCTCGGCAGCGTCCGGGTGGACGGCGTCGTTGGTATCCCTGCAATCGGTGTTGTCGGTGACGAATCCGGGCGGCGGCTGGCACGCGAGGGTGGACACGTTCGGGTTGCCATAGCCGTCGGCATCGAGGTCCTGGTAGTAGGTGTTCTCGACCGCCTCGTCGACGAGGGAGTCGCAGTCGTCGTCGATGCCGTTGCAGACTTCGGGTGCGCCCGGATAGGCGGCCGGGTTGGTATCGTCGCAATCCATGTCATTGCCGGTATAGCCCTGGGGAGGGGAGCAGGCGACGGTGCTGGAGGACGGGTTGCCGAATTGGTCGCCGTCGGCGTCCTGGTAGTAGGTGTTGCCGGTGTTTTCGTCGATGCTGCCGTCGCAGTCGTTGTCGAGGCCGTCGCACACTTCATTCGCGCCGGCGTACACGATATTGTTGTTGTCGTCGCAATCCAGGGCATTGTCCACGTATCCTGCCGGGGCGTCGCAGCTCGAGACGCTGTCTTCGGGCGTGCCGTACCCATCCAGGTCGCGGTCGAAGTACCAGGTGGGGACGACGTCCTCGTCGATGCTCGAGTCGCAGTCGTCGTCGATGCCGTTGCAGGTTTCCGGCGCCGCGGGGTTGATGGCCGCGTTGGAGTCATCGCAATCGTCGCCGTTGTCGCTGGTTCCCGGGGGGGCGTTGCAGTCGTGGATGGCCTGGGTGGGATCGCCGAAGCCGTCACCATCCGCGTCGGTGTAGTAGGTGAAGTTGACCTGTTCGTCGATCTGGCCGTCGCAGTCGTCGTCGATACCGTTGCACCGTTCGGCGGCGCCGGGGTGCACCATGTCGTTGGTGTCGCGGCAGTCGCCGCCGGTTTCCACGAATCCGGCCGGTGGGGCGCAGGCCTGGATGGCGTTCTCGGTGACACCGTAGCCGTCCTGGTCCATGTCGCGGTAGTAGGTGGTCTTGACGCCTTCATCCACCTCGAGGTCGCAGTCGTCGTCGATCTCGTTGCAGGTCTCCTCAGCGTCCGGATTGACGGCTGGGTTGGCGTCGTCGCAATCGTCGCCGGAGGTTGCCGCGTCGCCGGGGAGAGTGCATGCGAGGATGGGCGCGGCTGGGTCGCCGTGGCCGTCGCCGTCGGCGTCGCTGTAGAACGTGGTCTGGACATCCTCGTCCACCTCGAGGTCGCAGTCGTTGTCCTCTTCGTCGCAGGTTTCGTCCGCGCCGGGGTGGTTGGCGGCGTTGGAGTCGTCGCAGTCGGTGTCGTCTTCCACGAGGAGTTCCGTCGGGGAGCATGCGAGTTGTGGCTGGTCCGGGTCGCCGAAGCCGTCATGGTCTCCATCGAGGTAGTAGGTGTTGCGATCGACGGCATCGGTGTCCACCACGCCGTCACAGTTGTTGTCTATTCCGTCGCAGGTCTCTTCGGCGGCCGGCGAGATGGTCGCGTCGGTGTCGTGGCAATCCGGGCCACCCGCGGCGATGGCGTCGAAGCCGTCCTGGTCCACGTCGGTGAGGTCGCTGCCGTCGCAGTCCTGGTCGATCCCATCGTAGGCGGTTTCGATGGCGTCCGGGTGGGTGCCGGCGTCCGTGTCGTCGCAGTCGTCGCCCCCGGTCACCTCGGTCGAGACGTAGCCGTCACCATCGACGTCCACCAGGTCTTCGCCGTTGCAGTCCTGGTCGGCGCCGTCGTAGGGCACCTCGGTCGCGCCGGGATAGACGGTGGCGTCCGTATCGTCGCAGTCGGATCCGGAGGCCACGGTGTCGGACGCATAGCCGTCCTGGTCGGCATCGACGAGGTCTGCCCCATCACAGTCCTGGTCGATCCCGTCGTAGGGCACCTCGGTCGCGCCTGGGTAGATGGTGGCGTCGTAGTCGTTGCAATCGCCGTCGGACTCGGCGAAGCCGTCCTGGTCGTCGTCGGTGGTGCTGAGGTTTTCGTCCACCTCGCCGTCGCAGTCGTTGTCCTTGCCGTCGGCGAATTCGGGTGAGCCGGGGTAGGTGTTGGCGTCGTCGTCGTCGCAGTCGTCGCCGCCGGCCTGGACGGCGATGTAGCCGTCGCCGTCGACGTCGGTGGGATCTGTCCCGTCGCAGTCCTGGTCGACGCCGTCATAGGGGACATCCTGGGCACCGAAAAAGATGCTGGCGTCCTCGTCGTTGCAGTCCTGGCCGCCGGCCTGCTCACCGTCCTGGCCGTCGCCGTCGACGTCGGTCAGGTCGATGCCGTCGCAATCCTGGTCGATGCCGTCGTAGGGGATCTCCTCGATGGTGGGTGCCCTGCCGGGGTCGTTGTCATCGCAATCCACACCGTAATCGCCCCCGAGAGCGCCGTCGCCGTCGACGTCGGCCAGGTCCGAGCCGTCGCAATCCTGGTCCACGTGGTCGTAGGGGACCTCCGGTGCGCCGGGATAGACCCCCGGGTCCTCATCGTCGCAATCGTCGCCGCCGGCCGCGGGCGGGGTATGGCCGTCGCCGTCGAGGTCGGAGAGATCGAGCCCGTTGCAGTCCTGGTCGATACCGTCGTAGGGAACCTCCGTCGCCCCTGGGTAGGTGCTCGAGTCGGTATCATCGCAATCGCCGTCCTGTTCCGAGTATCCATCGCCGTCATCGTCGGTGTCGTCGAGTCCTTCGTCGACGAACCCGTCGCAATCGTTGTCCTCCCCGTCCCCGATCTCGGTGGCGCCGGGGTAGGTGGTGCTGCTGTCGTCATTGCAGTCGTCGCCTCCAGCGGCGGAGCCTGGATATCCGTCACCGTCGGCGTCCACCAGGTCTTCGCCGTCGCAATCCTGGTCGATGCCGTCGTAGGCCACCTCGGTGGCCCCGGGATGGATGGTGGCGTCGGAGTCGTCGCAGTCGGGTCCGGCGGGGTAGCCGTCCTGGTCGGCGTCCGGGCCTGGCGTCGGGGTGGCGGGCACGGCGGTCGGCGCCGGCGTCGACTCGGTGGGGCCCGGGGTGGCCGGGGTTGCCGTGACCGGCAGGGTCGGTGCCAAGGTGGGGGTCGGCGTGCCGGGCACCGGGGCGGGCGTGCCGGTTTCTCCCTCGATCACGGGTGAGGGGGAGGGCGATGGGGACGTGTCGTCTTCGGGCACGTCCTGGCACGAGATCCAGGTGGCGAACAGGGCCGCGGCAGCCAGCGCATTCAGTCCTTTCCATTTCCGGTACATGGGGATACCTCCAAGCGGCGAAAGATTATTGCCTCTTTGGGTCAGCGTAGACCACGACGTGCGGCGTGTCAACGCAAGCGCTCGATAGCCCCCACCTATCCGCCGGCCATCGCCCACGCCATGGTGAAGGAGAACCGGAACAGCATACGAATGAGAGGTTGTCCATGCACCACGATCCAAGCTGAGCAATGATTGTCGGTTCGGGCACGGCAGGATAGTGGCCGCACATCAATCGATGGCCGCCAACCGGTCTCTGGCCACGATGGAGCCATCCGCGCAGCAATACCCTACTGGCGGCATGGATCCCTGACGACGGATGACTGGAATGGGCCTGACGCGCGCCGAGTGGATCTCAAGAAACAGGACCCGTTTTTCGTCGGGAATGGCCTTGAGTACCATGTGCAGCCTCGACAGGTCGATCGCAACCTCAAGTTCTTTCCACAAGAATGGTGCGCTTGTGATATGCTTGCCATGGTGACCCTTTGTTTGTGGTCGTAGGCGAGGAAAGAGCACCATGATTTCCAGACCGCCACTATCATATTGAGCGCAGCGCCCACTGTTGACCTGCTCCCCCGTCTGCCCCTGTAATCGGTCTGGGGTGAAATCCGCCGCAGGTAGGCTGTGACCCGCTTCCCAGGGGGTGTCTCGGCGTGGAATTCGGGGTGGTTTTGTATCGACGGCCTCGGTTCGCCGCGAAACTGGGCAGTTTCTGGACAGCGCGGATGGCTCGGCCAAGGGCGTGGCGACCAGCATCGAGGAAGGAGAACAGAATGAACGTGACAGAACGGTTCGAAAGGAAGTTGGTGCTCAACTCCTCGCGCGGGTTGCTTCTCGGCCTGGGCGGACTCAGTTTCACTGCTGCCATTGTAGCCGTCCTCTATTTCGCGTATGGACTGATTCCCGCAGTGAAGCATGAGAGCCCACCGCCGCCGAGCATGCCGCAACTGGTCCAGGTTTCCGAGGGAGAACTTCGCGCCCGCCTTCCCAAGGAGGAGGAAAAAGAGCCGGAACACGTGGAGGGGTCCACGCCTCAGGCGGCAGCGGAAGAGAATGCAGTCGTGGGAGGTTCCTCCACGGAGGGCGAGAGCGACCCGTTGGTCCCCTATTGGGCACAGATTCACACATTCTTCCCGGGGGCCAAGGCGCCCTGGAAGGACCGCAGGGTTTCCTTCTGTGCGCGAAAAAACTACTGGGGCGGTGGGTGCGCCCGTTGGGGGAGCAGGACCGTCGCGGGGTTCGAGACGAGACTGCGCGGCCAGATGGGAGGCGCTTCACTGACAGCGCGGACCCGGTATCTCGAGGCTGTGTTCGACCTGCTTTCGGCAGTCCCCGCGGAAAAGCAGGAAAAGTTCTTCTCCAGGTACCTCAAGGTCTCGGGGGATGTGCCGACACTGACCGAGTTTGCGAACGAACTCGAGCGCCTGTTGGTTTTCGTTCCGGAATCCTGGACGCTGTACTTGATGAAAGGGCTCGTGAAATCCCTCTCAGACGGCCTGGTTACCAGCTCGTTTGTAACCGCGCTTCAGCGAGCGCGAGACGTTGCGGCGACGGTCCCGGACGATCATCGAACGGACGCTTTGTTGCTGACCGCACGTTTCATCGTGGGGGGGGTGCAAGGTTCTCCCATGCCAGACGCGGTCGTGGAGAATATGAAGACGTTGGTGGGGCAGGTCGAGGAATCACTCCGTTTGCAGGCGGTGATCGAGTTTCGGCGGGCTTTCCGGGAGAAAACCGAGCGCGCTCAGAAAGACTATCGGGTCGCGCTGGCTCGGGTCAGCCAAGAGGAAGAAAGGCTTGAGCGTGCTTACCAGTCGGCGGTTGCCAGGAAGGGAGAGATTCGCCATCAGGGACTCATCGCCATGGGTGTGACGCTTGCAGCCGTCGCAGTTGTCGGTTGGCTGCTGGCCTTGCTGGCCATCGAGCGAAACACGCGTGCGCTCTTGGCGTTGGGCCAGGTCTCCAAGGGCCGCCAAGCGGCCACCACGGAATAGATGTGGGTGAGTCATCCTGTGATGTCGGACCAGGAGAGGCGTGTCTGCCTCGTCGTACCCCTCGCAAGTGGAATCGAGAAAGCGGAACGGCTACCTTCATGCTGCACGATGGCCTTACCTGGCAGCGTGCGATGGGGCGGTCGTATCGCGCGGCCTGGGTCGCTCAGGTGCCTGCACGACTTGGCTGGCGATGCGTCTTTCGGCGCATGCAAGTCCGGACTCTACTGGTTCCCGCCGGGAGACGTCGCGCCCTTCGGAGCACCGGCCTCCATCCATCGTTTCAGGAACTCGGTATCGTTGGGGCCGAGTTGCGCGTCGAGCGGGGGATTCCCTGGGATGTCTCGAGGTGCTTCTCGAGTCGGTCGGGGGACTCCCTGGGTAACCCCATAGCTGTCACCGATCCCGCCCCAGCGATCCACTTTCTATCTTCTTGAGATCCGTAAGCGCTCAATAAACCTCACCCTTGCCTTTTCCTGTGTCTTGGTAGTGGGGGAGTGTGTCAGGTGCCTGGGCTTTCGTGGGGGGCCGGGCCAGACTGGCCCGGTCACGCATGGGATACGTGGTCGTTGGCATACATCAGGGGGGTCATGGGGAGAAATGTTTGGCCGAAGGCCGGGTTCCGGGGACACGAGCACACCACACCGAACCCCTGCCGAGATACACCGCCGCTCACCGGCTCAGAGTCACGCGCCGCGGCAGAAGCGCCTCGTAGTCCTCCAGGCTCGTCGCCAGCGGCAAGCACTCTAGCAGGCCGAATCGCGTTCTCCGCGAAGCCCTTTCGGCGGCGTGCGGCCTTCTCGAACCTCAAGCCATTGTCGGGACTCCTCAAGCACCGGACGGGCATGCTCCCGCCGGCGCTCGCCGAGCCCCTCCGGCCCAAGCCCTCCTGACCGCCAGCTTCGCTCCAGGTTGTGAAGTCTCGTGATGTCCCTCAGCGCCTTGTCCGCTCCCCCTGGACGCCGGTTCTTGCCCTGCGCCTTCACCATTTCCTCGAACTCCCGCTTCCCCTTCCTCCGGCTCGGAAGGTCGAACAGGCACAACTGCTTCTCCCCTCCTTCCACGCCAGTCTTCTCGCTCGTTCGCCCGTACAGCCGGGCTCGCAAAACAGTATGTCCCGCTTCCGGTTGCATAAGGCGAACCAATAGAGAAGCTTCTTGTACCAGTAACTCATGGCCCAATACGAAAGCTCATGTTGACGGCAGTACTCAGCCCGGCCAAGGCCGCTGGCTCGCCACCGGTCCACGTGGACCTGCCATGACATGCGCTCGAAAGGCATGGGAAGACTTCGATCCTGCTTCATGGACAACCTCCTTGTCGTATGCTGTTCCGGTTGTCCTGCATGGTTCCGTTGGCGATAGTCGGGCGGTAGGTGGGGCTTGTTGAGCGCTTGCGAATCGGCGGGTTGGGGGTCGGTTCCCTTTTCCACCAGGGTCCTCTCTGTTTCTTGCCCTTGTGCCTGCCTGCCGCGCTGCGCAGCGGCGCAGGCAGGGCGCGACATTCGCGCCGTGTGGCGGGGAAAGCCCGCTCTGCGGGTTATCGGGGGGAGAAGCGTCGGTTTGGCAGTAGGAGGCTGAGTTTCGAGTGCGGCAATCACTGGAAAGAACCTGTTTTCCTGTCCAGCCAGAGGAATCTTCTGCTTTTGTGAAAACAATCGGCTACTGGACGCCAAATAAGCTATTATTAGGCTAATTGCGAAAGGAGGTGAGCGACGATGCTGTCGTTGGACCCAAAAAAGATGACCGAAATGTCGATCCCGGTCGGTACGGGCTGGCTTCTCGGCTCGTGTATGGAAGCCCGGGGAAAGCAGGAACTCTGGATCAGACAGAAACCCGAGGTTCTCGAAGTTCTGCGTGAACAGGCCATGATCCAGAGTGTGGAATCATCGAACCG
>JAJRTE010000246.1 GCA_024278455.1 Myxococcota bacterium | reverse complement strand
CAGGCGAATCGCATGGAACTGGCGTTGCTGGACGCCTACCGGCGTAAGAAGGTCGAATTGCCCATGCTGTCGGTGCGTTTCGACCGAATCCCGGGTTTCGAGAATCTCGGCGAGATCACTGTGCTCGACGCTCCGCACCGCCTCGCCGACGCCATCTTCCGGGACAGCTACCGCAAGATTGACGGTGAGAAGAGGCTGTTCCCCGAAACGTCCGAAGGTGGGGTGCTTCGCCGCGCCAGCCTGGCCAACGCGACCGGCGTGTTCAAGGTGTGCCCGACGGCGTTGATCTTCGGCGTGTGGGATTCGACGGGTAGCGTCAGCGCCGAGGTGGCGACGAAGTTCGCACGGACACTCGTATCCGAGATCATCGGTATTGGGGCTGTTGTGGGTAAGAAAACAGCTAGCAGGATCGATCCGCTACAGATCGGAAGCGTGCCGATCTACCAGCGCCGCGAGGACGCGCCGGGCGAGTGCGAGTGGACCGCCGTCGAGGAAGATGCTGAGAAGAACCCCAAAGGAGAGCCCATCCGGTACTCGAAAAAGGAGAAAAGCCAGAGCAAGGGCAAGCCGTCCGAGATCAACCACGGTAACGTCACACCGGACATCATGCGTGACGACAGAGGGGCACCCATCGCCGGCGGCGTGACTGTGGATTATGCCTTGCACACCGTCGTCCTCTCGCTTGCGGGCCTGCGCAAGCTGCGGTTTCCGGTGCCTGGCTCCTCGGACTTCTCGGACGACGACGACCACAAGGCATGGACGGTGCTGGCCGCTCTCGGGCTGGCCGCCATCACCGCCCAGCAAGAGGGTGGCTACGATCTGCGATCGCGCTGTTTCCTAGTGCCCGAGTCGCGGTCCAGCTTCGAGATCGTTGCAACTGATGGAAGCACCCGATCCTTCGTGCTCGACGCGGCCGGTGCCTGTCGGCTCCTCAAAGATGCTTGTGATGACCTCCCCGACGGGCTCAAATGGGACACGAAAAAGGTCGAGCTGCTACCCACGGACAGCCTGGTCAAGCTCGTGCGGGTCAGTCGCGAGAGGGGGGGCAACGAGGAGGCGGGTAGCGCGGAGGGTGCTTGATGCTGGCCATCGAGATCGAACTCCTCGCTGGCCGTTATGTGGCGAGCCGTTGGAACAATCGGGATGAACCGGAGTGGCCCCCGCACCCGGCACGGGTGTTCTCCGCGATCGTAGCCGCCTGCTGGGAGGCGGGCGGACCGGACGTGCTTGAGCGGCAAGCGTTGGAGTGGCTCCAGGCACTGCCACCTCCTACCATAGTGGCAAGCCAGGCTGTTGAGCGTACTGTTGTGCGTGTTTTCGTGCCGGTCAACGACACGAGCCATGCCTCTACTGCCAAACAGGAACTGGTACTTCTCCAGGCTGAGCGCGAGCTTGAATCGACCTTACGCGATGGCGGGACGCCGGGAGATCTTGCCAAACATGAGAAGAATGTAGCCAGGCGGCGCGATGCCCTGAGGAAACAATGCGCGAAGTACCTCTCTGAGCCCGGTTCCTATGGGCGGGCGACTGTGACGCGTGCTCGTGCTTCGATCCCACTGTACCGCCCCCGCAAGGAGCGCAGGTTCCCCAGCGTGACGCCGCATGATGCCCGGGTGCAGCTCGTCTGGAAGGACGCTCGCCCGGGCGAGGCCATTCGCGCCGCCTTGCAGAAGGCCGTGTCCCGGGCGTCGTACCTTGGCCATTCTTCCTCGCTGGTTCGTTGCTCACTTGTCGACGAAGCGTGTGCGCCGACCTGGGTGCCGGACGAGATTGGGAGCGAGGTGCTGCGAGTTCCCGGTCCGGATCAGCTCGCCAAACTCGAAGCCGCCTATGGTCTGCACCGCGGGCTCAAACCGCGGGTACTTCCGTACCGGCCGCAGCGCTACCGGTACGTGGCCGACAAGAACGACGACCGGAGGGATGACGCGAGCCGCGGGTACTTCGACACGAACTGGATCGTCTTCCAGCATGAGGGCAGGCTTACCCTTCCCATCGAGCGCGCCGTGCATGTTGCATCCGGGATGAAAGATGCGCTCGCCAAGGTGTTCCGCCGCCCCGAGTTCATCAAAGAGCACGCGTTGGATCCTCATGATCCCGTCCCGGAGGTAGTGTCCGGCCTCACAGGCGAGCAACGGCCACTGCAACGTCCGCATGTTGCCTTTGCAGCACTCCCGTTCGTCGACCACGCTCACGCCGACGGTCACCTCATGGGCGTGGCCGCGATCCTCCCGTGCTCGATGGACGCAGAGGAACGAAGGACCGTCCTCGCCGCTCTCGGGCAGGTAAGAACACTCAAGATCGGTCCAAGGCTGCAGTGGACCCTTCGTCGTCTCACACCTGCGCTAGCTCGGCCCTTCAGCCTTCAGTCCTCTCGATGGTGCCGGCGCGCTTTCATTTGGGCCACCGTCACGCCGATCCTCCTCGATCGCTTCCCTGGCAACCTCGGCTCGCGCGCCCCGGAGACAGCCTCGCGTGCGGAGGCGGAGGCAAAAGAGACCATCAAGCGTGCCTGCGAGCGTATAGGACTTCCGCGCCCCCGAACGATCGAACTCGTGGCGCTCCCTCCGTTTCAGGGTCTACCGCCAGCGATGCGATTCCATCGTCCTGCGCCGAAGCCATCGCGGCCCAGACGGGTGGCGGTTCACGCCATCATAGACTTTGGAGTGCCTGTTCAAGGCCCCGTCCTGGTCGGGGCGGGCCGCTATCTGGGGCTCGGGCTCTGCGCTCCCGTCACGGAGCAAAACCAATGAAATCGACCGCCAGCACGGCCCTCGGGCCGGATGACTTTGTTCTCTTCTTCAAAGCCCTGCATGGCCATGAGCCCTTCGACTGGCAGCAAGCGCTGGCGAGATGCGTGCTCGGGGCGTTTGCGGAGGACGAGGAGCCTCACGATGGTGTGGATAACCGCGGTTGGCCGGGTACGATCGAAATGCCGACCGCGACGGGAAAGACCGCAGTGCTAGACATCGCCGTGTTCGCCATGGCCGCCGACTCAGCGCAACCTCGCCGAGCGCCTCGGCGTTGCTTCTTCGTCGTCGATCGCCGCGTCGTCGTTGACTCGGCCTACGAGCGCGCCTGCCACATCGCCCGTGCTCTGGCTGTTGCATCCCATGGTGTGCTCAGTAGGGTCGCGGACCGGCTTAGGGCGCTCTCGGGGACGGACACCCCACTTGCAACTGCGATTCTGCGCGGTGGGATGTACCGTGAGGACAACTGGGCGTGCACTCCTTCGCAGGCATTGCTGGCGGTCTCCACTGTCGATCAGGTGGGCTCACGTCTCCTGGGCCGTGGCTATGGGGTGGGCGACCGGATGAAGCCCATACACATGGGACTGCTCGCCAACGACAGCCTGATCATACTTGACGAGGCGCACATCTCGGCCCCCTTCGAAGACACGCTGACCGCCATCGATACTTTACGGTCATGGGCGGAATCGGAGATCGCTACGCCTTACCAGGTGGTGCGGATGTCCGCGACGCTCGCCGGAGAGGCCGAGTTCTCACTTGGGCGGGTTGAGGACGAACAGGGGGTGGATGGGCGCCTCGAGCCCCGCCTCAAAGCCCACAAGCGCACTCGCTTGCAGCTGGTCGAGATGGAAACTCCGCCCAAGAAAAAGGATGATCGTGCGACTTGGCGGCGGTTTTACCAGGGCCGCCCCGAACGTGACGAGACTTTTGCCAAGGCATGCGTCGAGGCCGTGCGGGATCTGCTCAAGGACAGCCGATCGCGAGTAGGCGTGGTTCTGAGCCGTGTCGGCCTCGCTCGACGGGCATTCGAGGCTCTCCAGCAGGACGACGACGCGGATGTCATGCTGCTCACCGGGCGCATCCGACCCCTGGATCGGGATCGCATCCTCGACGAGATCTTGCCGATCCTGCACCCGGGCGCTTCGGTGATGTGCGACCGGCCGCTGGTGGTTGTTGCAACACAGTGCATCGAGGTCGGCGCGGACCTGGACTTCGACGCCCTCGTCACCGACTGCGCCAGCCTCGACGCACTCAAGCAGCGGTTCGGTAGGCTGGACAGGATTGGTAGCAGGGAGGAGACCCCGGCCGTAATCATTGCTAGACAAGATATTATCGACACGAAAGCTGAGCCGGATCCGGTGTACGGAGATGCTCCGCGAGAGACTTGGGATTGGCTTCAAAGGGTCGCTGAAAAAAAGGGAAGGGGCAGGCACGCGGTGCACGTCATCGACTTCGGTGCCCGCGCATTCAGTGAAAAGGAACGGTCACTCAGCGCCGAAGCCAAACGAAAACTGCTCGCACCGCGACGCAACGCTCCACTTCTACTGCCCGCGTATCTCGATGCCTGGGCACAGACTGCACCGAAACCGGCCGTGGAACCTGAAGTGGCCCTCTGGCTCCACGGCCGACCGGAAGGTGGTGCTGACGTCCAGATCGTCTGGAGGGCCGATCTCGCGGTCGACAACTCTGACCTCTGGGCGAGGATCGTTTCTCTGTGCCCCCCGGCGTCCATGGAGGCGCTGCCCGTGCCCCTGTACGCGGCGCGCGCGTGGTTGGCGCGAACTCCTGCTGAGGATGTGCCAGACGTCGAGGCCGTGGCAGCCGAGGATCTGGCAGATCGGATTGACGCCACCGCGGTCAGGGCGCCGGCCCGCCCTTTCCTCCGTTGGCGCGGGGATGAAACCGATGAAACCCAGGTCGTAAGGGACCCACAGGACTTGCGACCGGGCGACACCATTGTGGTTCCGGCTTCGTACGGCGGGACGGATCGCTTCGGATGGCAGGCTGATGCGAATGGTGTGGTCGAGGATCTAGGTGATGAGGCGCAGTGGAAACAGCGTGGCCGGGCGATCTTGCGCCTGCATGACGGCGTCGTGGCGCGCTGGCTTGCATCGATCGCTGCAGAGGGCTCGGCCACGAATCGGCCACCACTACCGAGTTGGCCCGACGTGCAGGTAGAGGAATCAGATCAGCGTGAGCGTATCGACGAGTTCCTCTGCTGGATTACCTCGGAGACCTCGCTGCCCGACTGGGTCCGAGGTGCGGCACATGTGTTGTTCGATGATCCCCACCGCAGTGTGACCCCGTATCCTGACGGACAAGGAGTCGTTCTACGCGGGAGCCGGCGGGTGCCGCTGATAGACGACTCTGCCGATCGGTCTTCTGAGTTCACATCCGAGGACGACTCATCTTCTTTCACGACGGCGATTTCGCTCTCCCGGCACTGCGGCGGAGTCGAGGATCTGGCCCGGCGCTTTGCGGAGCGCTGCGGTCTTCGGCGTGAACTCGTGGAGGATATGGCGCTCGCGGGCTGGTTGCATGACGTCGGCAAGGCCGATCCCCGCTTCCAGGTGATGCTGCACGGAGGTGACGAAGTCGCCGAGGCCCTGGCGGCCGAGCCCTGGGCCAAGTCGGGCATGCAGGGGCGAGACGAACGCGAGCGCGCACGCCGTGCCGCAGGGTACCCCAAGGGTGAACGCCACGAACTCCTGTCTCTGGCCATGATCCAAAACTGCGAGGAGGTAGCGAGCCGGGCTCACGATCCGGACCTTGTGCTGCACCTCGTGGCAAGCCACCACGGGTATTGTCGCCCCTTCGCGCCGGTACAATCCGACGAGGAGGTGGATGTCTTTTTGAAGCACGGCGATTGGAAACTTGTCGCGTCAACCCCCACCGGCGCGGCGCGGCTCGACTCGGGGGTGCCGGCGCGTTTCTGGCGCCTGCTGCGACGCTACGGGTGGTTCGGCCTCCCCTACCTCGAGGCGATCCTCCGCCTTGCAGACCACCGGCAGAGCGAGCACGAGGAGAGCCGTGGCCCAGCGCCTGGCAACCGGAACGGAGGGGGGCGATGACGCAACTCAGATTGCCGGGCCTGGACGGGCGAAACCTCCTGGGCTTCCTTGCTTCGCTCGGTGCTTTCAGGGCCCTCGCTCACCAGAACCCCGAGGTGGCTCTGTCGTGGGGCACCGACTATCGGGCCGTGGTGCACTGCCCGGATGCGGCAGGAGTCTGGAACGAGGAAGCCCTGTTGGACGATCTGGAGACCGGCCTGCAGAGACTGGCGGATGCAGAGAGGTTTCCCTGGAAGGATCTGACGGTGAAGGCCGAAGAGTTCCGCCAGTACGCCGAAGGCGCGCTGCAGTCTTCGAGTTTTCGCTGCCGCCACTGGATCGATTTCGCGGCTGGACTT
>JAJRTE010000245.1 GCA_024278455.1 Myxococcota bacterium | reverse complement strand
GGCTTCCCAAATCCGCCACCTGGCCATACCCGGTCCCTCGTGCAGCCCGGCGGAGGAGGTTCACGGGGCAGCGCGGGGCTGTGCAGGCGCCCCGTTCGATTCCGGCGGGCGGCCCCACGGGCACTGCCGCGCGGTCTGAGCCTCGCTTCGATGCCGAGAGGACGCGGGAACGGTTCGCGATATCGACTGTGTCTGAGAACGAAAGAAGGGGCGTAGCGTCCTGCGACGGGTGGGGTGGCACGACGCCGTAACGTCGAACCCAACCAATCCCGCAAGGCACAGCCGTCCGGTAGCGTCCGGCGCACCGGTCCCTGGTGACGAATCGCGGGAACCACGGTAAACTGTTTCATGTCGAGTGGTCGCGGTTGTGTTACATGCGTTGTACCGGAGGTTGGCATGCGTTCTCTCCGTTTCCTTCTGCCCTTCCTCGCTTCGCCGGTCGTTCTCCTGTTCTCCTGTCCCGACCCGGAAAGCACCGAGGATGTTACCTACACCGATGTCCCGCTCCTCGAGGTTACCCCAACGCCGGTGGCGCCGGGTGACCTGGACCAGGATGGATACCAGGCCGAGGAGGGCGATTGCGACGATACCGATCCTGCCGTCCACCCCGGGGCCGATGAGGTGGCCTACGACGGTATCGACCAGGATTGCGACGGTTCCGACCTGACCGACATGGACAGTGACGGCTACGACGCCCTGGTCGTGGACGGCACCGATTGCGACGACGAGGACCCCGATTCCTACCCCGGTGCGCAGGAGATCGGCGACGGCCTGGACAACGACTGCGACGGTGAGGTGGATGAGGGGGTGGACACCGTGGACAACGACGGCGATGGATACGCCGAAACCGACGGGGACTGCGACGACGAGGACGCCGCCATCCATCCCGGGGCGACCGAGATCCCCTACGACGGGGTGGACCAGGACTGTGCGGACGGGGACCTCATCGACGTGGACGGCGACGGCTTCCCCGGCGGGCCGGACGGCGACGATTGCGACGACACGGACGCCTCGGCATGGCCCGGCGCGCCGGAGACGCCCTACGACGGGGTGGACCAGGACTGCGACGGGCTCGACCTCACCGACCTCGACCAGGACGGATACCCCGGTGGGCCGGACGGCACCGACTGCGACGACACCGACGACTCGCGCCACCCCGGGCTCGAGGAGATCCCTTACGCCGGGGTGGACCAGGACTGCGACGGGCTCGACCTCACCGACGTGGATGGCGACGGCCAGGACGGAGTCGAAGCGGCCGGCCCGGATTGCAACGACCAGGACGCGAGCATCTACCAGGCTGGGCCCGAAGTCCCCTACGACGGGGTAGACCAGGACTGCGACGGGTTCGACCTCACCGATGTGGACGCCGACGGCTTCCAGGCTCCGGAAGTGGACGGCGACGACTGCGACGACCAGGACGCCAACACCTACCCCGGCGCGTCCGAGTTTGCCGACGGGAAGGACAACGACTGCGACGGACTGGTGGACGAGGACCTCTCTACCACCGACGACGACGAGGATGGCTACGCCGACGCCGATGGGGACTGCAACGACTACGATCCCACCGTCTACCCGGGGGCCGATGAGGTTCCCTACGACGGGGTGGACCAGGACTGCGACGGCCTCGACCTCACCGACGTGGACGGCGACGGGTTCCCGGGCGACCCGGACGGCTCCGACTGCGACGACCAGGACTCGAGCATCCACCCCACGGCGACCGAAGTCCCCTACGACGGGGTGGACCAGGACTGCGACGGGCAAGATCTCACCGACGTGGACGGCGACGGTTTCCCGGGCGGCCCGGGCGGCTCCGACTGCGACGACCAGGACGCCCTGTCCTTCCCAGGAGGCCTCGAGGTGCCCTACGACGGGGTGGACCAGGACTGCAACGGGACCGACCTCGCCGACGTAGACGGCGATGGCTTCGACAGCGTGGCGGTGGGCGGGCCGGACTGCAACGACGCCGACGGTGAGATCCATCCCGGCGCGGACGAGGTGTGCGACGGGATCGACAACAATTGCGACGACGTGGTCGACCAGGACGCCGTGGACCGGGAGACCTACTACGTCGACGGGGACCGGGACGGGTTCGGCGACCCCGGCCAACCGGAGCTGGCGTGCTCCGCCTCGACCCCCCTTGTCGCCGATAACACCGACTGCGACGACAACGCGGCGTCCATCCATCCCGGGGCCGATGAGACCTGCAACGGCCTGGACGACGACTGTGACGGCGAGGTCGACGAGGACGTGCTCCTGACCTTCTACGCCGACAACGACGGGGACACCTACGGTGACGCGGAATCGGTGGTCCTGGCGTGCTCCCTGCCTGCCGGAGCGTCGGACACCGCAACCGACTGCGACGACAACGCGGCGTCCATCCATCCCGGGGCCGATGAGACCTGCAACGGCCTGGACGACGACTGCGACGGGGAGGTCGACGAGGACGTGCTCCTGACCTTCTACGCCGACAACGACGGCGATGGATACGGCGTGTCCGACAACCAGGTCCAGGCCTGCGAAGCTCCGCCCGGGTACGTGGCCCTCACAGGCGAGATGGTCTTCGATTGCGACGATGGCAACAGTGCCATCAACCCCGGGGCCCAGGAGACGCCCAACGGTCTGGACGATGATTGCGACGGCGAAGTGGACGACGGAGTCTACTTCGCAAACTGCCTGGCCCTGCTCGAGGCCAACCCCGGAGCACCCAGCGGCGTCTACGCCATCGACCCGGACGGGGCAGGTACCGGAATCGACCCCTTCGAGGTCTATTGCGACATGACATTGGACGGAGGCGGATGGACGCTCGTGATCAAGATCGACGGCGACAGCGACCTGTTCGCCTACGACCAGCCCATCTGGACCAACACCGATACCTATAACGAAGGCGCGCCGGACTTCGACTTGACCCAGGCCAAGCTCGCCAGCTTCCACACCGTGCCCTTCACCGAGGTGCGGGTGGGCCTGATCGACGGCTCCCTGCGCTGGGTCACGCTTCCCGTGTCCGCCACCTCGCTCTACGACATCATTCACACCGGGGAGTACTACTTCGTGGATGTGTCACGGGACACCTGGAGCACCCTGGTCTCCAGCCCCGCCCTCCAGCCGAACTGCAACCACCGGGGCTTCAACGCGCCGGGTAACCTCAACCATTCCAGGGTGCGGATCGGGATCACCGCCAACCAGGAAAACGATTGCAATTCCTGCGATTCCTACATCGGAATCGGGGGCCACGGACAGGGTTGTGGGACCACCGACGCGGGTATCTCGGCCGGAAACTGGATGACCTGCGAGGCGTCCGTCAACAAGAAGCTGTTCGGATACGTGATGGTGCGGTGACTCGGAGAGGGAGTGAGACGGAGAAGTCGAAAGCGTGGCAGCAGGGCTTCGAGGAGCGCCTGTGCGGAGGACTCTTCGAGAAAGAAGACGAGAGTGATCATCGCGGATCGGTCCCCTCGAAAAAGCCCTGCTTCCAGAGGTAGCCCATCGGGTCGCCCGCCTCCATGTAGGCGCGGATTTGCCTGTCGTCCCGTGCCCGGTGGGTGCGGGTGAAGCCGTCCTCCCCCTTGGTGAGCCAGAAGACCTCGTCGAGTTCCACGGCGTTGAGGAAATCGGGAGAGTTGGTGGAGACGAAGACCTGTCCGCCACGGCGGGCGTAGTCGCGAAACTCCTCGGCCAGCTCGTGAAGAAGCGACGGATAGAACTGGTTTACCGGCTCCTCCATGCAGAGCAATGGATGGGGTGCAGGGTCATGGAGCAGCACCAGGTAGGCGAACATCTTGATGGTACCGCGGGAGACGTGGCGGTCGATGAAGGGCTTGTCGAACGAACGATCCTTGAAACGGGGCAAGAGGCGATCATCCTCGGTCAGGATGGGCTCCACGTCTTCGATGCCGGGCACACGCCGCTTCATCGCTGCAATGATGTTGTCGAAGACTTTTCGGTGGTTCTCGTAGAGATTCCGGGCGACGAGCGGGAGGTTGTCGCCGCTGGCCGAAAGGTGCTCGTCGTATGCCGCGGCGCCCTTGGTACCGCGGGCGGCGTTGATGAGGAAGTCGGAGACGTGCCAGTTCTCGATGATCTGACGAAAACTGCTGGCAGCCTTGAACCGTGAAAACTGCCCGAGACCCTTGACGGCAAGGATATCTGAAGCAACCAGCGACTGTTCTTCCCGCGTCAGCTCCTCGTCGGGCTTGTCGAAGTCTTCTTCGTTGGAAATCGCGTAGCCCTCCCCATGCTTGAAATCCAGGAAGTAACAGGGGGACCCGTGACGGCCGCGCTTGTAGCGGAGAATCTCGCGCTCGACGGCGATACCACGGCGCCTTTGGGACACGCGAAGCAGGTAGGTGACCAGGCGGTCGACGTCCGCGATGTTCATCCGGAACTCGATTTCGATCTCCAGTGACCGCGTATTCCTACCCCTGGCCAGCAGTTCTGACATACCGCCGCGCTGCTGTACGGCGCTCTCGACGTTGTGGGTCAGGCAGTGCTTCAGAAAGCCAAAGACATCGAACAGCGTGGTCTTGCCCGACCCGTTCGCGCCGACGAAGACGCAGAAGGGTGGAATGTCCGTGAGTTCCACGTGTCGAACTCGAGGATCGAGAGACCGCCGTGGGTGAGTGTCGGGTAGCCGCCTTGCACCTTCCACTTGCGCTGGCCAAGCACGAAGCGGTGCCGCCCGTGCGGGGTGTCGAGGACCATGTCGATGGGGGGCCCCAAGGCGCTCTCGTCCGCGACGTCTGAGGTGAATCGTCCCGCCTCGTACAAGCGCTTGAGGTACTTGACTTGATCGGCGTCGGCAATGTCGGGAAAACGACCGCTCGCGGCGAATCCATGGTCCGCCGTGATGACCAGCCTGCGTCCGGTGGTCAGCCGCTCGACGAGCTTCCAGAAGGCGTCGCCAGTGAGCTTCTCCCGGGCCTCGTCGACAAGCAGGTCGCCCCCTTGCCGTGGCGTGGCCGTCGAGGTCGTGCACGCACTCGTCAGGCCAGTGGTACCAGAGGACCCAGGACGGACCTGAGGAGACCAACGCGACGCAGTCCTCCCAGGCGAGGTAGACGGCCCGGGCGAGCACGAGCACGTTCCGGTCGAGGAAGACGTTCGGGGCGTCGTTCTGCGGAAGAAGGAATCGTACCGCGTTGCGGTCGGATTGGAGGTGGTCCTTGAGCCAGCGGCCCAGGCGCTCCCCGAGCTTGGCGGGGGTCTCGGGCAGGCCGAGCAGGGGGATGCGGTCGTCCCAGCACGTGTGACTTGCCCTGGCCCCGCTCGCCGATAAGAACAAGGGGTCTCCCCCGCTCAGGCCCGATCGCTTCGATCGCCTTGAGCACGTCGCCGGATGGGTACGTGATCCGGAGAAATTCGCTCGCGGCGATCTGGGTGGCTCCGGTCCTGTTCCGGTTCGCCAGCTCGATCGCCGTACCGCGAAGGCGGCGCCCCTGGAATTCCTTGCGAAGGGTCAGTCCCAACATGTCCCTGCTCCTTGGCTCACGGCCCACTCCGGCAGCCGTTCCGGAAGGCTCAGCGCCTGCTCTGCTCTGCTCGTCCTCGAGGTGGCGGCGCCATGGCGGGTGTCACAATACCACGGACCCTTCTGCCCGGCAACAGGAGTGGTGCGGTTGAGCGATCCGCGCTGCAAGGCTCTTGGGGGAGATGGGAGTACTTGCGGCTCCGTGCTTCCGGGAGTTTTGAGGCTGCAAACGGGTCTCCGCGCCCCTGAATGCTACAGCTTGTCGTCGAGTTCCGAAAGGAGGTCGCGAAGCTCCGCAAGGGACATTTCCCGCAACGTTTCTCGGGGCGTCACCACCATCTTGAGCACCCGCTGGCAGGCACGGATCTCTCCGATGAGTTCCCCTTTCTGGAGCCCTTCCTGTCGCCCTTCCTGTCGCCCTTTCTGGAGCCCTTCCTGCAGCCCTTCCTGCAGCCCCTTTTGTCGCCCGATGGCAATGAGTTCCTTGCCGCCAGCCGTATCTTTCAACGGGGTCAGTTGCAGCATATCTTCTACCTCCTTCAGCCCCATGGTCGCGAACCGTTGCAACACGGCGTATTGCAATAGCTCTATCCAGAATCTACGATCTTTTGCGGAAAGATTCAAGGCAGCCAACGCCTCACGCCACCGAGGCGCACGCTCCTTCAGCGCCTCGGTGTCCTTCAGAACCAAAGGCTCCAGAACCACCAAAGGGGTCGGCCGGCCCCCAATCCCCTCCAGGCACTCGGGGAGATAGGCACGCTTCAGGGGAAAAGCACTCCCCGCCAGTTCCGGCGGAGGACCCGGATCGAGATCCCGGTG
>JAJRTE010000244.1 GCA_024278455.1 Myxococcota bacterium | reverse complement strand
GGTGTACTCGACATCCTGAACAAGAGCGGCTCAACCCATCGAACGCACCGCAACACCCTCGTCTTCCTCGTCGCCGACGAGTATGAGGTCACTGTTCTGAAGGAGCGCGTTCGCACGCTTCTGGCTGCTGATAACGTCGATACGAACCGGGAGCGCCACAACCTCTCCAAGAGCCAGGTCACCCAACTCCAGGGCGAGAAGACGAACGCGGCCAAGGGGGTCCGCCAGCAGGTTCTAAGGACCTACCGGCACGTTGCGTGGGGCGGAAGCAATGGCGACCCACTGAAGGTCCTCGACATGGGCCAGCCCCCCATGACCACCGACCAGAGTCTCACGGATCTGGTCGTGGCGTTCCTCAAGGAGAAGCAGAAGTACCTGGAGCAGATCGCCTCCATCCTCCTGGTTCACCCCACCAAGTTGCAGGTGTGGCCCAAGGATGAGCGGACGCTTAGCCTCAGCGTGCTTCCCGGCCACTTCCGGAACTTCACACACTTGCCGATTCTCAAGAACGACGACGTGCTCCGGCAGGCTATCGTGGACGGTGTTCGTTCGGGGCAGTTCGCGCTCTGTGAGGGTACAAGCGCCGCCGACGCCAGGATTCTCCACTACAAGGAGTCGATCACGATCTCTGGCGTGGCGCTCAAAGACGGCTACGTGCTCATCCGTCAGGCGCTTGCCGATGAGAGAATCGCAGCCGAAAAGGCCAAGGCCGCCAAGGAGGCCGCGGTCGCCACAGTCGAAGTTGGTGGAGTCGCTGGAGTCGCCCAGCCCGGCACGGGGGCGGGCGGGGTGGTCTCCCCGCCGCCAGGTGGCGGTGGGATGCCCGGGGGCCCGTCGGTTGTGCAACCAGGCGGCGGCAGCGTCGCGCCAACAGCCGATGGGAAGCCGCGCAGGGTCCGGCTCGACGTGGAGATTCCGTTCACGGACTTCCACACGTTCTACACCGGCATCATCAACTCGTTGGGCCGGAACGCCGACAACATCAAGATCAACATTCAGATCGAGGCTTCCTCGGACGCCGGGTTCAGCCCAACACTCATCGAGGACACGTTGAAGGAGACTTTGTTCAACCTCTTCCGGACCGATGAGTACCTTCAGGTCGATGAGTAGGAGAGGCATGCGGGAGAAGGCCCACGACATCTTGAATCGGTATCTCGAGGCGGAGCTCGGGCGTTCCTTCGTGCTGCCTGACGTCGGCGAAATCTCGCGCCAGCGTGCGAGCTTCCTCGCTCGCTTCGGACCCGAGCAGCTCGCCAAGATGAGCGGCCCGGAGCTGCTGCGGCAGCTCCCGCACAACAGATCCAACGACCAGCCGATGGACTACTGGCTGGAGTTCAAGAACGATGCTGAGTTCAACTTCCGTCTGTTCGGCAGTATCTCGGGGGGATCCGCGGCGAAGTACGGCCCCTGGCAGGAGAAGAAGACGGGGTCGTGGCGTGCCAAGAAGCCGGGCTCCCGCTCGATCCACGACATCTCCGAGGATGAGGCCCTGCTGGCGCTCGAGGAGCGGCGCACGGAGCTGCTCGAGGCGGTCGATGCGGTGAAGGCGTTTCACGGCCAGCCCATTCAAGACGTCGATCTACAGGCGATTCAGAGCGCGATTGAGGCTGCGGCTCCCCGCTGGAACACGAGCGCGTGGCTTCACAAATACCTGCACATGAACTTCCCGGACCTCGTGACCTGGAACGCGACCCAGGCTTGGTCGGAGGCTGAGCTTTACTGCGTCGGTGTGGTCCCGCTCGGCACCGGACTATACGCGCAGGATATCCAGATCATCCGATTCTGGAACAGCCTTCCGGCCCTCGCCGAGCTGCCGACCCAGCTCCGATACCGCGTCGGAAAGGGACTCGCACCACGGGACCACTGGTGCCTGGGGCTGGCCGGCAAACTCTCGGCAGGGAAAGAGATGCTCGCGCATGAGCACCTCGCGCTAGGTCCAGCGAAGGTTGGCAATCTGTCTGAGGTCATCGCGCTCAACAAGAAGCGAGACATTCGGACGGCCATCGAGACGGCCTTCCAAGATGCTGACCTGAGCCCCCAACTCCATGGTGTTCGAGATCTCACCGAGCTGGCTTATCGTCTGAAAGAGGGCAGCATCGTGGCCCTCTTCCAGGACGCATCCACGATCGTCGCGGTGGGGCGCGTCACCGGTAGCTATCGCTATGTGAAGGGCGCAGAGCGCCCTCACCAGCTTCCCGTACGCTGGCACCACAAAGAGAGCTTTGAGACTTCGATGCCCGTCCAGGTCGGCACGAAGCTTCTGATGCTTGATCCGACCCACGAGGTCGTTGCCGATATTGAAGCGTCGTTGTTGGCAAACGGGGTTGGCCCCTGGCAGAACTTCTCGACCTTCGATGGTGCCGGCGGACCGGGGGCCAGGCCAGCGAGTGTCGTTCCCGCGGCGGCCGGCGGCCAGAAGTTTGCCCCTCCGCCGCTGGAGGGCATCGCTCGACACGTGGTCGATATGCTCGACCGCAAACGGCAGGTGATCCTCTACGGTCCCCCAGGGACCGGGAAGACCTACCATGCCGAGCGCATCGCTCTTGAGGTCGTGGCTAGAAACAACTTCAACTGCCTGCCATCGCAGCTCTCGGATCGCCAGCGCGACACCGTGTACGGCCGGGGGGGCACGGACCCCTACGTCGCCACCTGCACGTTCCACCCGATGTACTCCTACGAGGACTTTATCGAGGGATACCGTCCGGATGGTGAGGGCTTTCAACTGGAACCGGGGATCTTCAAGCGGATGGCGACCGCGGCGCGGGCGCAGCCGAACAAGCGCTTTGTCCTGATCATCGACGAGATCAACCGTGGCAACATCCCGAAGATCTTCGGCGAGCTCATCACGCTCATCGAGGCCTCGAAGCGTGGCACCACCAGCAGCCTCCTGCCTCTCTCGAAGAAACCCTTCACCGTGCCTCCGAACCTGATGGTCATCGGGACGATGAATACGGCCGACCGTTCGATCCTGCTTCTCGACACGGCGCTGCGGCGCCGTTTCGCCTTCAAAGAACTCCTGCCAGAGCCCCATCTTCTTCGGTCTGGCTTTATCGCGGACATCTCGCTGAGCACCTGGTTGCGCGCCCTCAACCGGCGCATCGTTGAACAGCTTGGGCGTGACGGCCGCAATCTCCAAGTCGGCCACGCCTACCTCATGCCCGGCGGGAAGCCCGCCGCGACCCTCGCTCGCATCGGTGAGATCGTGCGGGACGAGCTATGGCCACTCCTCCAAGAGTATTGCTACGAGGACCCAAACAAGCTCGGGAACATTCTCGCGGCGGACAAGGGTGGCGTGTACGACCGCGAAGCCGCGAATCTCAAGTTCGACCTGTTCGAGCCCGGTCGGGAGGACGAGTTGGTTACGGCGCTGACGGCCATCGTGACCCCCGAGGACAAGAGGCACGACGCGCTGCTCGAGGATGACGTTCCCGATGACGATGACGGCGAGGAACCTGTGATCACGGAGGCTGCCTCGGAATGATGACCCGGCCGACCATACGCATTCGCGAGTGGAGCAAGCTCTCGCCCGAAGCCACGGGTGACGGCGCGTTGCTGCGTGGTCTTCGCCTCACGGCAGATGACCGTGAGCTGCTCGCGGAGCTGAAGGGCCGTTCAAGTCTGCGGTTCACCGAGCTGCGCGAGGGCCTGTCGATCTCCGTCGGTCCTCACATCGGCACGGTCAGCCTGACCGGCCTTCGCATCGTCATCATGCCGAAGATCCGCCTCGACAACCTGATGCGCCTCGTGGCCTACGCTTTCGACTTGTCCGATCTCACGGTGACGGAGACGCGCACCCAGTATGCGACGGCGGACGAAGGGCTCATCGACTTGCTGGGCGTTTCGCTTCTCCGAGCGGTCGAACGCGTTGCGCGTGGCGGGCTACTCCCCAACTACCAGTCCAAGAGCGAAGATCTTGCTACGCCACGCGGGCGCCTCGACATGCGCCACATCGCGACGCACCCGCGCCGCGCGACCCTTCGGTGCAGCTACGACGACCTCACCGTCGATCATCGCATCAACCGGGTGCTCGCCGCCGGGCTGCGCCTTGCGTCGTACGTGATGCAGTCGGACGACCTCCGACTCGATCTCGCCCGTGCGGCAGACCGCTTCTTTGGCGATCTTACCCGGATCCAGTTGGACACAGACAGGCTCCGCGCCGTCCTCGAAGACCTCGACCGACGGTCCAGTCACTACCGAACAGCCCTGACGCTCATCGCGCTGATCCACCAGGGAGCACGGCTCGGCGAACACCAGAAGGCAGGGGAAATGCCTCTGTCCAGCTTCACGCTAAACATGAACATGGTGTTCGAGCGTTTCCTTGGCCGGTACTTCCGTGAGACCGCGCCGGCTGATGTCCGCATCAGCGCACAGGACGTCCGCTCCGACGTTTTTAGTTACTTGGAGAACGCGGGGGACTGGAAACAGCCGACCATCCGTCCCGACTTCGTCTTCCGCCGCCGCGGAAAGGTCGTTGCCGTCGCAGACGCCAAGTACAAGAATCGCCACGAGCATCCGCCATTCTCGGCGGAGCTCTACCAGCTCACCGCGTACGGCCTGTCCTACAGCATGGCTGAGCCCCGTGAGGTCCTGCTCCTACACCCGCTCGCAACGGGCGAACCCCATCGCGCCACGTCGCTCCTGTTCGCCCCGTCCGCTGCCAAGCAGCAGGTGCGCATCCGACTGGTGGGCGTGCCCGTGGACGGCCTCCTGGACGGCACCGTGCGCGACTGGTGGCCCCTCGACCCGCCCAGGTGGAGTTGGCCCTCCACAGGCGTCTCTTCCGTCGCGAAATCGCCCCCTATCTTTGTGGGGCACCAACAACACGGAGGGCGATGATGGCACGCGCAGACCTACTACTCGACATCGTGAAGGCCGGGGCAGAAGGCGATCAGGAGCTGTTCAGGAAAGCCCTGGAGGCGTTGGTCACGGAGAAGCGGTCGAAGCAGCACAATATTCTTGCGGACCGGCTTGCAGAACACCTGAACCTGCACGGGCGACCGACGAGAACGTCGAAGCCTGCTGTCGTGGCAGCAAGGTCCCGGGGAACGGATTTTGGGTGCAGGCCTTCCGGCCCGCGCCCGCTTCTTGCCGGGCAACCGGGAGCGCCCAACGGAGAGCCTGGAGGCCGGAAGGCCTCCAGGCGAAAGGCCACGATCAAGCAGCACCGCCAAGGAAGGCCTCAAAGTTGGTTTCGACTATTACAAGGCCAATGTCGCCGGAGTCAGTGCCTCAGTCAAAGCGGGAACCCACGACTATCACTCGCACATCATTGAGTTGCACAACACCGGGCCCCCGCCGGTCCTGACTCTTTGTGCTTTCGTGACCCTCTGCTCGGCGGTCTTAGGCAAACCTGTCCAGCCGAAGTTGGCGGTCCCGGGAAACATGACCGGGTGAGCTGTTTGCCAAGTTCCAGACGGGGTTCTATTCCGATCCGCGAGACGCTGCTTTCAAAGCGCTTGGTGTGGAATAGAGTTCGCGGCGGGTATCCGCTGGAT
>JAJRTE010000016.1 GCA_024278455.1 Myxococcota bacterium | reverse complement strand
TGCCAAGGTGTCCCGGATCGTGGACAGCGCCACGGCGCCGGCCAGCGTGGCGACCATGAACAGGGCGAACAGCAGCATGCGACTACCCAGGGCTCGAGACGGCAGGAACCGGGTGACACCGATATACAGGACCATCACCGCCAGCGTCGGTTGTGCCGCGAGCGCCCCGAGGTCCAGCGAGATCAGCAAGAGAAACCAGGCCGGGTGGCCTGCCCGGAACAGTGCCGCCCCCAGCGGGACGATCACGGCGAGACCCACGACGAGGAGTGGAAACCTCAGCGTATCCACCAGTTCTGTCGCAAACAGCGCGTTGGGACCAATCGGACCCAGCAGGTGCTCCCGTTCATCCATCCGTTGCCTGCCGAAAAACCGCGTGGTCACATTGGCAAACGCCATGAACGCGAGCGCGAGATAGATCGACGCCGCCAGGAGTCCCAGCACCCGCTCGATCTCGTCCGGCGAGTGGTCTATCAGCATGGCAGCCAGCGCGTTCGAGCCCTTGGCCCAGAGTGCCGCGAGCCCCACGAGGCTCATCAGCCCCAGTCCCGTGGCCACCGCGACGTATTCCCGCTTCTCCGTCACGAGGTTGCGGGTCATCCGGAGCTTCCACCGGGCGTAGGTCAGGGCGAACAGCGACATCAGCCGAGAAACCTCCTTACCCGATCCTCTTCCACCTCTCCCGTAAGCTGGAGAAAGACCTGCTCCAACGCCGCGCCACCATGGCGTGCCGACAGCGACGACGGCGCCTCCTGAACGATGAGGCGGCCCTCGTGGAGAATGCCCACCTTGTCGCACAGGTGTTCCGCCTGGCTCAGGATGTGGGTGGTCATGAACACCGTGGTCCCCCGGTCGCACAATCCGCGGATGAGCTTCCGGACCAGTCCGGCCGCCTTCGGATCCAGGTCCGCGGTCGGTTCGTCCAGGAACAGGACCTGCGGGCGGTGCAGCAACGCCGCAGCGAACCCCAGCTTCTTCTTCATCCCCAGCGAGTAGCCCTTGATGAGTTCTCGGGCCTGTGCCTCGAGTTCCAGGAGTTCGAGCAATTCCTGGATGCGGCGGCGGCTTTGCCGTTGTCCGAGACGGTGCATGTCTCCAATGAATTCGAGGTACTCGAAGCCGGTCAAGTACTCGTAAGGACTGAGATTCTCCGGCATGTAGCCCGTCACGGCGTGGATCTGCGTGCGTTGCCGCCGGATGTCGAGCCCGAGCACCTGTCCGGAGCCCCTGGTCGGGCGAAGCAACCCCAGCAGCATCTTGATGGTCGTGGTCTTCCCGGCCCCGTTGTGCCCCAGGAAGATGTACCATTCCCCCTCGAACACAGCCAGATCGAGATCCCGCACCACCGGCCGGCCGTCGAAGCTTCGGGACAACCCCCCGGTTTCAATCGCAATCGGTCGACCGTTCACGGACTGCCTCCCGAAATCAGGTATGCCGCCAGGTGTGCAAGGACCGCGCCGTCCACGCCGCAACGGAACCGGAGCGCGCCCAGTACGAGACCCTGGAGCAGGCAGGCACCGACGTGCACCCATGTCGGCTCCATGGTTCCGGACACGACGAGAGTGAACAGACACGCACCGGCGACGATGGCCACGAGCCGGCCGTGGCGGTGGGCACGAAACAGGAACGCCAGGATGGTCAAGAGAAGCCCTCGAGCCAGGATCTCCTGCCGCACGACCGAAAACATGCCCAGGAGGAAGGCGCCGGCTCCCGAGCCATGCGCCGGCGCCGCACCCAGTTCGGCGACGGAGACCAGGGCGGGAAACCGCTCGAGGTACGGAGAGGGGACGGGAGCGGTGACCGTCGTGGCAAAGGCAATGGCGGCGAGCACCGCTGCACCGGCGAGCAGGGGCCACGAGCGGAGCAGCCACCGCGGTGCATCTCCTCTCCGGAGGCTCCGCAGCAGCCCGCGAAGCGTGGCCAGACCCTGGGTCCGGACGGCCGGGCTGAGCGTCACCGTGCCCGCCAGGATGAAAAAGATGCGCGCACCCGCCTGTAGGAGCCATGCGCCGTGGATCGCCAGGTCTCCGGCCCCCGACAGCCCGGTTGCCAGCACCGGGATGGACGGCACGAGGGCCACGCCAGTGACCACGGCCACGCCCTTCCAGGTCTGGCGTGCCAGCCGAGGGTACGAGACGAAGGCGACCAACCCCATGGCCACGGCGAGCATTTCCAGGAACGTCCCCAGGGCCATGGAGAGGAAGGTCAGTGGGAACAACAGTGCATGCCGGGACAGCACATCGAGTTCCACCAGGCGGCACCGCAGTTCCACGACTTGCCCGGGCGTCTCGAAGATCCAGCCCTGCACGCGCTTCTCCCGGCACTGGGCATCGGAAGCGAAGTCGGCCAGCTTCATCGCCTCCTCGCGCATGGCATTCCGGTCGAAGCGCTCCGGGTCCACCTCTGGCAGGAATCGCATGGCTTTCACCATGAACAGGTAGTCCCTGCCCCTGCCTCGAGGCCCTTCCGCCGACCTGCGGAAGGCATCGGCAGCCAGCTCGTAGCGCTTTTTGAAGTAGTCGATTCGACCGGTTTCCCGCCAGAACTGGTCAGGCCGATCCGGGAACCGCTTCCTGAACGTCTCGAAGAGTTCAGCAGCCTCGTCGTGGCGGCCCAGGCGGCGCAGCACGGTGCCAAGCTTGCGGGTGGCCTCGAGCGTCGTGTTTCGCCACGGGCCTTCCGCCAGGGGCCGGAGCCGTGCGACCGCTGCCAGCCGGCGTTCCCGCATGCGGCTGCGGGCCAGTGCGCGTCCCCACTCGAGGTCGTAGTCGTCCCGGTACCGGCCCTCCGGGAATTTCGCCGAAAACTGTTCGAAAATCGAGAGCATCTCCTCGTAGGTCGCGTAGGGCAGAGCGAATCGCATCAGCGTCAGCAAGCAGTGCGGCAAGAGGGATTCCGGCGTGTCGCCGGGGGATTCCTCCTTCGTGATGAGCCAGTGGATGGCCAGGTGGTCCGGGACGAGTCCGTAGTCGATGGCCAACAGGTGTAGCCATGCGCCCCATGGTTCGGGCGCCTCGAGAGCTTCCCAGAACGTCTCCGGGTTTCGAGACCGGGGCTGGTGCAGGAAGGCGAGGACCAGTTCCTCCAGGAGAGCCTGCCACGGCGCCAGGTCCGACACGCCGTCGAGATCCTCGAGCCGGTCCAGGACGCCGGATGCCCGCTGCTCGACGCGCGCGATGAAGGCCGCCGCGTCTTCCTCCCGGTCTCCCCGGTACAGGTTCCGCTCCCGGTAGAGCGCGAACGTGGCGTGCCAGAGGTCTTCGAACACGCCGGGTGCGGAAATATCGTCTCCCTGGCTGCCCGGAAGCCGGGCGGACGCGATGAATCCGTCCGGGTCGCGCAGCATGGCCATCCACTGGCGCATGGCTCGCGGCCCCGGCGCTGCCGGGTTTTCTCCCAGCGCCTGGTCGATCCATTGCTGGGCCGAGTCGAAGTCTTGGTCCTCGAGCGCGGCAATGGCCTCTGCAGCCTCTTCAGGCTCCCGTTCGGTGGCAAATGCCTGCCGGGGCAGGAGACCATCCTCAGCAAGCAGCAGGCACCCGAGGAGAAGGAGCGGCGTCATCTGTCGTGTTGTGACACCGGTCACGTGTCCGTCCTGTCGTCGTGTCGAGGTTTCCGGCGGAACGGCCAGGGGGCGGGCCACCAAAGCAGGGCCAGGGTGAGCGGGGTGACCACGGCGCCGAGGAGGCGGTCCCAGCGCGTCCTCGAGAAGTGAAGGGTGACTGTCCCGCCGTCCGTCGCCGCCAGGGGGATGACCATGAGACCATCGCTGGTCGAGGCGACCTCGAAATGCCGATCTCCGAGGGTGACCATCCAGCCGGGGAACCATTGCTCCTTGATCTCGAGGCGTCCTGCCCGCCCGGGTAGCGAGACACGAATGCGCTCCCCGGCCCGCTCGAACGCCAGCCCAACGGGTTTCCCGCCGTCCTTCGGAAAGAACTCCGCATAGGGCCGGGGATGGAGGGTTCGTTTCCGCTTCTTGAACGTCACGCCCACGGCAGCCCGCTCGAGCACGCTGTCCTTCTTGGTATTCTTGAACGCACGCCGCGTGGTCGGCGTGAAGTACTCGGGATAGACCCGGCGCAACAGCGACAGGTCGATGTCCGTGTGCGACGGGGGAAAGCTCAGGTGGTCGACGCGGAACGGGAGCTTGTCGATACCTTTCCGTCGTTCCGCCATCCGGTACACTCCGTCAAAGGGCGCTCGCCAGGACGCGGCTCCCTGGTACGGGAAGAAGTCGAACACCATCAAGGCGACGAAGCCCGCCGGAAGGAGCCGTCCCCAGCGGTACTTGCCGGCGCCTGCCACCGTGGTCCGAGTGGCGAACCCGGCGAGAGCGCTTGCGCCAAAGGTGGCAATGGCCAGAAACCGCCAGGGGAACTGCAGGATGGTCATGGGAGGAAAACGCGCGAAAAGCACGTCCATCGGGTAGAGCGTCAGGGCCAGCGCGCCCAGGGTGACGACCATGAGCCCCGGCACGACGTCTGACCCGGGATCCGTCGCCTCCTGCTTCCCGCTCTCCGCGCGGCCCGCCTTCGGGTCTTCCGGGGCACCTCGCGGCGCACCCGGCGACTCGAGGTCCGGGCGGGGATAGTCACTCTCGGGCGCGCCCGTCCTGCTCGAACGACGGGGCCATGCCAGGGGTAGCATCGCCAGGAGCGAAATGCCGAAATAGAAGGGCATCTCGTTGTGTTCCGACTTGGACCCGCGTGGTTCGGCCCGTTGCCACTTGCTCCAAGCCCGCCGGACGACAAGCTCCGACGGCTTCAGCCCGTACCGGCCATACAACGGCTTCCTGCCCCCGAGCGTATGCGTGATCGAAGCATACCGGGATTCCGCTGCCACCGGGATGGTGTAGTAGCCGGCCGCCACGAGGCCGAGCAGTGCCACGAGGAACAGCATCCCGAGGCGCTTGAACAGAAGCTTGCTCGGCCGGAATCGGCACGTGGCGAGTGTCCACAATCCCATCGCGACCCCGGCCATCGAGAGACTCAGGGGGTGGGTCACGGCCAGCAACGCCGTCCACGTCGCCGCCCCTCTCCACGTCGTCCTGCCGGGAGACGCAACGGCCCGGTGCATGGTGTAGAAGAAGAGTGGAAGGATGGCCATGCCCGCTGCTTCCGCCACGGCGACGCGGTACTGGCTCTCCAGCAGGTGGTATGGCGCGAAGCAATAGGCCGCGGCGGCCACGAGCGCGCCGGAACGACTGGAAGTCCAGCGGTGGACCACGAAGTACATGGAGAGCCCGGAAAGCACGTTGAACAGCACGAAGCCGTATTTGAACGAATCATAAACCGGGAGGCGGAACGCCTCGAACGGCAGCATGAGATAGAACGCCAGGGGGGGATAGAACATGGGGAAGGGCATGCCCAGGCCCAGGTGATGGACCCACAGGGGCAGGGGGACGCCGGCGTGGATGGTCTCGAAGAACCCGTAGGTGCCCCAGAGGTGGGTCGTGATGTCGTGACCCTGTGGAAACCCGGGGTAGAAAAGGACGTGTGTCGCCGCGACTCCGGCCAGCGCTGCGAGGACGTAGTCGATCCAGCGAGGTCGCCTCGATCCCCAGGCGGTGAGCAGGGCGAACGCCACCACGTAGCCGAGTGAGACCCACACGGTGGGCTTCACCTTGACCTGGTCCCTCGAGAGCAACCAGAGCAGGAGGGGGGTCGCGGCGAGCGGCAGGTAGCGCAGCAGGCCCTCCAGGCGCCGGAAGTGCCGGCGGAAGCCTGCGGGGGGCGCTCCCGGCGCCTGCCCGGTCCGGCCGGGGGTGCGCGGTGGACCACTGGTGGTTTCTTGGCCAGGTGCGTCGGTCATCACGGTCGTTTCCCATGGAGGTGCTTTTGGCGCCAGGGGACAGCCCGGGCATGTCGCTTGCCGGCCCGCACCGGCAAGGTGTCCCGCCGTGCCCGCAGCGGCGGGATGGGGATCGTATAGCGCACATTCCCCGCCGCGTGCAATCGGAATCGCAGGTCCCGGACCCCTGATCAAGCGGTCCCCAACGATGAAAGACCCCGGTGCCCCCGGATTGCCAGAGGTTCATGATGGTGACGAGTAGGCCTCCCACGAACGACGTGAGGGAAGGGGCGGGGAGTGGGGAGTAGAGAGTAGAGAGTAGGGAGTAGAGAGTAGGGAGTAGGGAGTAGGGAGTAGGGAGTAGGGAGTAGGGAGTAGGGAGTAGCCGGCGGTGGACACTCATGCCATGACCTGACGTTGGCGGTAGTCGTCGTTCGTGAGGGGGGTACTGTCCGAAGGAAGATGCCCTGCATTCGCTTGTTCGGGGGCGCGCATGGCGCGTCCCCGAATTCGGCCGACCACGCTCATGTGCGCCAAATTGGGGGGCAATTAACCAGCAAATTGCTATTACCTTGATGCGGGGCACAGCCTTTCAAAAACCGCCGAGCTATTTGGCGTCACCTGCAGCGCCATGTTCGGCGATTTCCCTTTTTCTTAGTTCCATTGCCCTTTGACTAATGCCCTCTATAGTTAGAGACTCGTCTAAGCCTAGTCGTCATTTTGTATAATCGAAAGGTTCTCTTTGAGTGAGAGCAATAAATCGCTCTGCTTCAACATCGCCAAGATGTTCTGCAAGAATTTGGACACCTTCCTTTTAGCATAGGTTTTGTTATGCACTGACTACTTCTCTATCTTATAATAAAACAGGCCATTTTTGGGTCTTTTGATTATTTTGTCCTTTATCAATATATTTGTTGCTTCTGAGTATATGATGTGGTACCACCAAATAAAGAATTCATTGAATGCTATTTCTTCCTCATAACCTAATTCCTTATAAATCTTCTTAAAATAGGGTTTGTTTTTCTCTAGAATATCAATCAATACTGGTAGAAATATTCTTGGCATTTGCTTATATAAAATATCAAAATCTTTTTTGTTAAAATAGTGTACATTTTTGTTTTCATAATCTTGCCAACCAATATTGGATTTTGTTCTTGTATTTCCATATACACCGATATAGATTGTGTCGCTATTTTCTAAACCTTGGTTTCCGTATATTCCAAAAGATTCGGTATTTTTTGTAGTATCTTTTTCTAAAATGGCGAGATAATAGTGTTTCCCATTTCTTAATGGTCTTTCCTCTTTTAAGAATTCTTTTTCAACATTTCCAATTTGTCCCATATCCAATAATATATCACTTGTATAGAAAAATGACAAATCGTGGAATGAAATGCTTTTCGATATATCCATCTTGGAATTAATCTCCCTAATTTTTGGTATCATTATCTTAATATTGTCAGCAATTTCATTTGCAATATTTTGCGATTTCTCAACTAAGATATTTCCCGTTTCTATTGGAAATATACCCATTGTTGGAATAAATACATTGCCTTTTTCTTTTAGCAATCCATTTCTTACTAATAAGTCTGTATTTTTCTTTGTCACAGAGCTATCCCATTTGAAATATTCCTCTATTTCCTTTATCGGAATTCTATAGTGCAAAGCAATTAATAATAAGTCAAGGTTGTCTTTTGAAATATCAATATTGGGATTATTATTTCCTTTTGAGATTTGTCTAATTTCAAATGTTGAATTTGCAATATCCTTCAATGTCCTTTCCTTATTCGCTCTACAACTTCCAACTATTATTAGAATGATAATTGGTATCAATATTCTTGTTCTATATCTCATTCTTGTTTCTCTTAATTGCTGCATAACGTCTGTGTATAATCAATTGTATATATATCGCCCAATAGAGGGTGTAAGCACAGTTGTTTATATTTCTCGTTTATTGTAAAGCCGAGTTTTGCCTGCATTTATGTATAACGGCGCCGCGTATGAGGGCGAGCCTTCAGGGTGAGCTTGCTCACCCGAGGAGGCGATGCCCTCCATTCGCTTGTTCGAGGGCGCGCATGGCGCGTCCCTGAATTCGGCCGACCACGCCCGCAGCGCCGTTCGCTGGACGCGCAGCGTCCAGCGAACGCCCAGATTGAGAGGTGGGAATGAAGCGTAGCGAAATGAGCATCCTTCTCCAATCTGATGTTCGGCATTCCTATGCAGTTTGGCGGGACATTTCCTGATATGAAAATTCCCAGAGTCCTGCATTGGCTTTTGCATGTTCAATCGTCATACTCACAATATTACCCTTTTCATCAATATCAATATAGATATTCTCACTTATCTCTTTGGTCTCATGAACCCCTCTTGCAGTGAATTCGACATGTGCAGTATCCGTATCAGAAAAATATTTCACTTTCATGCTCTATTCCTCCTTGTATGATCTGTCGAAGAAAGCATTATGAACCGTTTCACCATCTTCGAGCAAGATAACCCTCAAGTATTTTCCAACTTCTGATATTCTGGCCCATCTTCTGATCCTTCCATCGGATTGAATCTCAACTTTTTCAGGATTCTCTATAATGGCCTTTATCCACTCCGTTTTGATCTGAGCATGGTCGGGACGTTTCCTTGTATACTCAAAATATTGCGTGGTCTTCATTTGTCAAAACCCAATTTCTTAATTATTGCCTAACTCGTCATTCTAGACAAATCTCCGTTTACCCTCATCCCCAGATCTCGGAAACCGCGGCTTCACCACTTCTCGCGGGAAAACTCGTCGGCTCACATCCACAACGCAGCCATTCGGGGATCATGGAGACTTGTACATAATCCGGGACCCCGTGTATGCGTCCCGTAAGCTGGCCTGCCCAACCACTGCGAGGCCCGTCGGGCTGGCGGCGGTCAACGGTGCCGTGCGCTGCGGATGGGCGGCGCATTCCTCCGCCGTCGAGTGGTCGAATCGGGCCGCGCAATGTCTCCTGGCCAGGTTGTGCGCGGCCCGGGCCGGATCCAACGAACGGTTACGCCGATGCCGTTCAAGAGCAGGGTACGACTCAGCCCTGGTCATGTCAAGATGTTGTGTTCAGCGGCACCGGGCACCTGCTCCCCCCGGTGCCCCGAGCGGGGTCACGAGGAAGTGCCCGGCGCTGCCTGTGCGCGCTCCGCGTTCATTCCCGGCGGGCTGATCGGGACTGTAGGGCCCGGCTTCCAGGTGGGGCCGGGCACGGCTGGTCACTCAGACCTCTCGAGGGAGCGTGGTGTGGGCAGCGGAGCCGGTGGAGTTCGGAGCCCGGCCCCGGGGGGCATTGGCCGACTCGGATGTGCGCAGGAATACTTCGAGCGAGAAGGGCGTGCGCGCGTCCGTTTCCGCTCACCGAATGCGCCAACGCGGCCATGCCTTCTGACTCTCCGCCGGCCATGAGCCCAACGACAGGCTCCACTGTCTGCTTTCTCCTCCACTTGCGTCGCAGTCGGTCTGAAGTGGAATCCGCTCCAAATAGGCTGTGGCTCCCGCCTTCCAGGGCGTTTTCGGCGTGGAATCTGGGGCAATCTTGTATCAACGGCCTCGGTTCGCCGCGACACTACTCAGGTTCTGGACAGCGCGGATGGCTTGGAACACTTGCCACTTCCCGCGCGCCGCTATATAGTCGTGTGCGTTTCGAGCCGCCGTCCCCGTTCGATACGGTCTCGACGGTCCGGACGCATGCCATTCGATACCGGAGGTGACAATGCACTGGTGCTCGAGGAAGGCCCGGGCTGCCCTGGTATTGGGCTTCCTGGTGTTGTCTCTGGGGAGTTGGGCGGGCTGGGCCGGGGCGGAGACCGGGCCCCCTGCCCCGACTCCACTGATCATGTTGCTGACCGACTTCGGGTCCACCGGGTACATGCTGGGCAGCCTGAAGGGAGCCATCTACAAGCACTTCCCGGGCGCGCGCATCGACAGCATTTCGAACGACATCCGGAAGTTCGACGTGGACGAGGCGGCCCAGACCCTGGTGCTTTCCTCTGCCGACTACCCGCCTGGCACGATCTTCGTCGTCGTCGTCGACCCGGGCATGGGGAGACCGCGTACCCCGATCGCCATGGAGACGGAGAACGGCCAGATCTATCTCGGGCCGGACAACGGAGTCCTCACACAGGTGGCCGTTCGCTACCGGGTCAAGCGTGTGCACCGCATCACCAATCGCGAGATCGTCGTGACGGACCCGTCGGAGTCGACCTTCATGAGCCGGGACGTATACGGGCCCGCCGCCGCGGCCTTGGCTCGAGGCGCCGTGACCGTTCCGGCGTTGGGTCCCGCGCACACGTCTCTCTACCTCCTGGCCTCCCCGCCCGCCGTGGTCAGGGACGGTCGCGTTTACGGTTCTGTCAGGCTGATCGATGGGTTCGGCAACGTCCAGACGAATATCCCGGCGGAGCAGCTCGAGAAGCTCGGTCTCACCGTTGGCAACGACCTCGAGGTCGCTGTGGCCGGAAAGCGGTTCAGGGTGAGGTGGGTCAAGACCTACGGCGACGTCCCTGCCGGGGCGTTCCTTGCCAGGCGCAGCTCCCACGACGAGATGCAGCTCGCCACCAACCGGGGCAACCTGGCCGCCGAGATGAACATCAGCAAGGGAGACGTCGTTGTGCTCGGCAAGCCGTGATCACCGTTTCGTGCGGCAACCCGAGATTTCTGGTTGAAGCGATCGTGCGACTCGAGTAACATGGGTTCCCGATTCGGCTTTCTTTCGACAATACTGGAGTGACGCATGGGGCGGCTCGAGGTAGGGCTCGGGTCCGGCCCGCGTCTCGAGATGAGGTGTCATCATGGCTGAAGGCGTCGGCTTTTTCTCTCGGCTGCGAAACCTCTGGCGGGGGTTTCTGAGTCTCTGGATCGAAGGTATCGAGGCCGAGCACCCGGAGGCGGTCTACGAGGCTGCCATCGAGGAACGAACGAAGCAGTACAACGAGCTGAAGAAGGCGGTGTCCGGGCTCGTCTACTTGCGGAACAAGCTACAGTCGGAACTCGAGCAGAAGACCAAGGAACTCGCGGAGGTACAGGTCCAGATCCCGGTGGCGGTGGAATCCGGCGAGGACGACGTGGCCTTGATCCTCATCGAGAAGAAGGACAGCTTGACCGGGGAAATCGCCGGCCTGAAGACCGACCTGGAAAGGGCCGAAGTCCAGGCCGACGAAGCCAAGTCGAGCCTGATTTCGTTCCAGGCGGAGATCAACAAGCTGAAGTCCGAAAAAGAGGAAATGCTTGCCAAGCGGGCCAACGCCAAGGCGCGTATCCGGATCCAGGAGACCCTTGACGGCCTGTCCACCGACGCCGACCTCAAGGCGCTGGAGGGCGTGCGGGAGAGTATCCAGAAGATGTCCGCCCAGGCCGACGTGGGCGCAGAGATTGGCGAACAGAGCCTCGACAAGAAGCTGGAAAAGATAAAGAAAAAGACAGCATCGGCGTCCGCGAGAGCACAGCTCGAGGCGCTCAAGAAGGCACGGGTGAGCAAGGAGGCCGTCGCGGAAACGGCAGCAGCCCCTGCCCAGGCTGTCGCGGCAGAGGCCAAGAAGACGCTCTGAGCTTCGAGCGCCGGGTCCCGCCGATTCGGCGCCTTGCGACCGCCCTTTCCTTGCCGGGAGGTTCCAGCCCGGAAGTCCTGACAGGTCGTGGCGCATCACGACACCATGAGCCGGCGTCTCCTCGAATGAGGGCCGATCGCGTGTCTCCCTGGTGGCCCGCCTCATGGCATCCTCCTCGCGAACAGGAACAACTCGAGCGGAGTCCTGCACAATGCCTGACAGCCCATCGCCCTATCGATACGCCTTCACCGAACCGCTGCACCTCGTCTGGCTCGTCGTGTGGCTCGTGGCGGCAATCGTCGCCGACCAGCATAGTATCGCCCTCGGGGCGGGCGCAGCCGTGGAGGCGCTCTATCTTGGGATGTTCGCCCGTTCCTCCGCCTATCGACGCCGTGTCCGTCTCAAGGCGGTCGAGGAGGCTGAAGCCCGGCGCCGCAAGGACCGGGCAACACGCGCCGCGACCCTGCGCAAGGGCGAGCGGAAACGATACCGGCGTGTGCAGAAGCTCCACCAGGAAGTGGTGGGGTTGCTGAAGACCTTCGGCGATCGAGCGGAAGTCCCTCTCGAGGTGGACCGGGAGACCCTGGACGACATTCTCGAGGGCGCGCTCGACTTCTGCCTTGCGTTGCAGACCATTCGCGAGACCCTGGACAAGAGTCCCGTCGCGTCCTTGAAGAAGCAGTTGTCCCGGTGGGACGGTGGGGGCGATCCAGGTTCTGGAGACCAGGCTCGAGCCCAGGCCAGGGACCTCCTCGCCCAGCGCATCGAACGCCTCGAGGAACTCGCCTCCCAGGCCGACCTCCTGCGCGCTCAGCTCGACACGATCGAGCAGACGTTGCACTTGGTGAAGGAGCAGTTGCCCACCATGGACGTGAAAACCAGGCTGGACGTGGACGTGCGTGCGCTCGTCTCGAGCGTGGAGACCACGCGCAGGACGGTACGAGAACTGGGCGCCGCCCAGGCGCGGGATCTGGCCCGCGTGCCGCGGTGAACCCACCGGCAGGCTGTTTCCGCCGGCAATCTCGAGGAGCATCGACATGGCCGGGATCGACGGTACGAGCGGAACCCTTGCGCGCGGGTCGCCTGACGCCGGCTCCGGGACGCTGCCTGGTTGGGCGGAAACCCTGCGGCGGCGTTACCTCTCAGGGGAAGCCACCCTGTTCCTCCTGCACGGAAACGTGCATGACCTCGAGGCGGCACCCGAGGGGGAGCCGCGTTTCGTGCCGCTCCGCGAGTTCCTGTACCGGTTCCTCGCCCGCACCAAGGAAGTGGTGGGCTTCTACAACCATTCGCAAGGACTCACGTTTCCAACACGGGAAATGCATGACCAGTTCGTCCGGGCACTGAACGCCGGACGCATGCTGAGGCGTGAGCCCGACGTGGCCCTTCCTCTGCCTCGAGGTGCCCTCGAGGCCCTCGAGCTGATCGAGGAGCACATGCGGCTGCCCGAGTCCCGCAGTGCGGTCGTCATCGATTTCGTGGAGACGGTCGTTCCGGAAGGCAATATCGCTTTCATGGGGACCGAGGATCGGACCAACCTCGTGACCTTGCAGCGGTGGGCGACCGATCCGGAACTCCTGCGTTCGGACAGTCTCGTCATCCTGGTGACCGAGAGTGTTGCCGACGTGCACCGGCGCCTGGTGACCAATCCCCAGATTGCGCTCGTTCACATCCCGCTGCCGGACGAGGAGCAGCGAGCGGCGTTCCTGGCCCATCTGGACAGGAAATACGATCTGGCGCACGACGATAGCCTGGTTGCAATGACAGCGGGCCTGTCCAGGAACCAGATCGAAGGTATCTTTCGGCAGGCCTGGGAGAGTCGTCATGCCGTATCGATCGACCTGGTGCGGGAGCGGAAGAAGGCGATCATCGAGCAGGAGTGTCACGGTCTTGTCGCGTTCGTGGAGCCGGGTCATGGATTCTCCAGCGTCGGGGGCATGGAGCAGACCAGGCGGACGCTGCACAGAATCATCAAGGCCATCCACGCGGGCAATGCCGGGCGCGTACCGATGGGCATCTTGTTCGTCGGGCCGATGGGTACCGGAAAGACTTTCGTGGCCGAAGCGTTCGCTCGAGAGAGCAGGCTGACCTGTATCAAGCTCAAGAACTTTCGTGGTTCCTACGTGGGGACGACCGAGGCCAACCTCGAGAAGATCATCGGTGTCGTCAAGGCATTGGGGAACGTGGTGGTCATCATCGACGAGGCGGATCGGAGTCTGAGCGGGGCGGGCGGGGAGAAGGAGGGCGGCACCGAGAGCCGGGTGATCGCACGGCTCAAGGAATTCATGAGCGACACGTCCAACCGGGGGCGTATCATCTTCCTGGTGATGACCAACCGTCCCGACAAGCTCGATGCGGACCTGAAGCGTTCTGGCAGGGTGGATGTGAAGATACCGTTCTTTTTTCCCGAGAGTGCGGAAGCCAGGGAGGAGGTTTTCCGGGCGTTGTTGGAGAAGAACCGGATTGCCCATGGAGTGGAGGATTTCGGTGCAGTGGTCGAGGCCACGGAGGGATATTCCGGGGCGGAGATCGAAGCCATCCTGCTGGCGGCATTCGCCTTCGCCGATGACGACGGCCGGGATGCCGTGAGCGAGGCGGACCTGGTGAAAGCCGTCGAGGATTTCATTCCCTCCCGGGACACGGCCATGATCGAGTACATGGAACTTCTCGCCGTGTTCGAGTGCTCGTCGCGCAGCATGGTGCCCGAGAGGTATCGCGTGATGACGTCCGAGGAGCTGAATCGCCGGATTCGCTTGATGCGGCGGGAGCTGTTGTAGGCCGCGGGGCGGCGGGAGTGCCCGGAGTCGCGACCGGAACAGTTCGCTTGACACGGCGGGCAGCGTCGTGGTATGAACCCCGGACTACGATGTCTGCGGCTCGGTGCATCGAGGTGGCCGAGGGCCGACAGGGCGAAGACAGCAGTTATCAGGGAATGGTCCGTCTGGGGACGGTGTCTCCCCGAGTACGTGCAACCCGTGGAGGCGGGATGACGCGGATATCAGCAACCGCCGCCAAGGTCCCACTCCAAGAAGGAGGTCGAACGTGAAAATCGGAGTACTACTGAAGCAGGTTCCCGACTCGGAGGCCAGGATCAAGGTGAAGGCGGATGGCTCGGGCATCGAAACCGGGGACATCAAGTACGTCATCAACCCTTTCGACGAGTATGGTGTCGAGGAGGCGCTGAAACTCAAGAAGGCCAAGGGCGGGGAAGTGGTCATCTTCTCGTTCGGACCCAAGAAGGCGGACGAGGCGATTCGCGGAGCGTTGGCCATGGGCGCCGATCGCGCTGTTCGGGTCGACGGCACCGGCCTCGAGGGCAGTGACAACTACGCCGTCGCTCGAGTCCTGGCCGCAGCGGTGAAGGCGGAGGGCATGGACATCGTGTTCGCCGGCAAGCAGGCGATCGACGACGATTCGGCCCAGGTCCCCCAACTCGTGGCCGAATTCCTCGACTGGCCCGAAGTGGGGCCGGTGGAGACGTTCGAGATGGTGGACGACACCACGATCAAGGTCGAGCGTGCCATCGGTGGCGGGTCCAAGGAGGTCATCCAGTCGGCTCTCCCCGCGGTCGTTGCCGCCGAGAAGGGGTTGAACAGTCCGCGGTATGCTTCTCTTCCGGGCATCATGAAGGCGAAGCGGAAGAAGATCGACGTCAAGACCCCGGATGCTCTCGGTATTCCGGCCGCCGAGATGGGCGCCGGAGCGGCTCTGGTCAAGGTCACCAAGTGGAGTCCGCCCCCGGTGCGTGCCGCGGGCAAGGTCCTCAAGGGTGAGCTGTCGGAAACGATACCGCAACTGGTAAAGCTTCTGCACGAAGAGGCCAAGGTCATCTGACGAGGTTCCCGGGAAAGGCTATCGTTTTCTGATGGAGGACAAATACATGGCAACAGGAATTCTCGTGCTCGTGGAGCACCAGGACGGGCGGCCCAAGAAGACCGCATTCGAGTTGTTGAGCAAGGCCACGGAGCTGGATGTCGGACCGGTGATGGCAGCGGTCATTGGCGGGACCGGGTTGGACCTGACCGCGGAACTGGCGTCCTACGGCGCCACCAAGGTGTTCTATGCCACCGGCGATTCCCTGGACCTGCCCCAGGCAGGCCCCTGGGCAAGGGCTCTCGAGGCCGTCGTGAAGGCCGCGGACCCCAGGACCGTGGTCGCCGCGTCGAGCGTCATCGCCAAGGACATCATGCCTGTCGTGGCTGCACGATTCAAGGCGGGCATGGCATCCGAGTGCACGGAACTGGCCGCCGATGGCGACCGGCTGACCGCTCGTCGTCCCGTCTACGCCGGCAAGGCCATCGTCGACGTCGCCATTCCGGAAGGCATCCAGTTCTTCACCACCCGCCCGAATTCGTTCGCCGTGGGTACCCCGGACGCTTCCAGGACCGCCGAGGTCGTCAAAGTGGAGGGTGAACTCTGCGACGGGGATGGTCGAGCCAAGGTCGTCGAGGTCATCAAGGCCGAAACGGCGACCGTGGATCTCACCGAGGCCGACCGGATCGTCGCCGCGGGCCGAGCCATTGGTTCCGCGGACAACTTCAAGGTCATCCAGGACGTGGCCGCACCGATCGGCGCATCCATCGGCGCGTCTCGAGCCGCCGTCGACGCCGGGTATGCTCCCCACGACTGGCAGGTCGGACAGACCGGAAAGACCGTCAACCCCACCCTGTACATCGCCTTCGGCATCTCCGGTGCGATTCAGCACGTGGCCGGCATGCGGAGTTCCAAGGTCATCGTGGCCGTCAACAAGGACCCGGATGCGCCGATTTTCCAGATCGCCGACTACGGCATCGTCGGTGACCTCTTCCAGGCCGCCCCGATGATGGCCGAGGAGTTCAAGAAAGTCGTCGGCTAGCCGAGACGCCGCGGCGCTGTTCTCGATCGGCCGCGCCACCGGTATCTCCTCCCCCCTTGCAGTCCAGGAAGATTCCTGCACCATTCCCCGATCATTTCCGAAAACAGGGCCTCCCGGCGTCTGCATTCGGCGGCTCGAGGCGGTTACCGTTTGCAATCCTTGGGGATTCCGTGATAAGAGATCTACTTGTCCAACAGGAATCCAGCTTGCACGCGGAGGCGGAATGGCGAGGAAGCGAGCTTCGCCGGAGGGGGCTCATCCTGACGACTCCCACACGGCCGAGGAGCCGGAAAGGAACCTGCGCCCCGCCCACGAGGCGTCCTTATCCAACGAACGGCGCCACCGCGAGGCACGGGCACCCGAAGCACCGGCCGGTCCGGGCGTCGAGGACGTGCAAGACACCGCCGGCCCCGACACCTCGAGACACGTGTCCACCGCGCGGAACGGTGAACAGGCCCCGCCGACGCCTTCCGAGGTGCCGTTCGACGTGCGCCGGACCGACCCCATGCCTTCGCAACCCGAACCGGACGCGCAGCTCGAACCAGCCGGAACGGCCGATGAGCCCGTGTTCATGGGAGAAATCGCCGCCGCCGACGGCGACGACCTGCTCGACATGGAGGTCGAGGACGAGATCGAGGGGCTGACGGCAGAACACTACATCTTGCCACATGGCATCGGAGCGTTGTCCCTCGACGTCGAACTCCAGCAGCAGCTCGACGTGTCCCGGGAGGACGACGAGGTCATCGTCATCGAGCCGAAAATCAATGCACAACGCATCGATGGGCGTGTCGATTCCTGGTATCGTGTCGAGCGTACCGGCGGCTGGGCGTCCGAGCCTGCGGCAGGGGAGGCCCGTTCGTACACCCCGCTCGACTTCTTCGCGCCAAACGAATACGACGGCGTTGCCTTCGACGACGACGCGGAATTCGACGAAGACGACGTGGTGACCGAGCTGGCAGTCGTTGGTCCGGGGGGCGAATTGCTCCGCGCGCGCACCACAAGTGCGTTCTTGCGCGAATCCGAACTGGGGGACGAGGACCAGGAAGTCATCACCCCCAGCGAGCGGACGTTGCCGCCGAATTCGGATCCCGGTGCCCCGAACGCACGAGCGTCGTCACCGGCCTTCGACCCCATGGCCGACAACCTGGCCGGTATCCTCGAGGCCGTTGCCGGGAGTGCCTCCGCGTGGGACCAGGAGGACGCCAAACCGCGGCCTGGCGACACGCCCGACCACGCACTCGGAAAGGCCATCGAGACCCAGGTGGCCGGGCGCATGCAGCCGGAGAACGCCGGAACCGGCGCGCTCTTTCCAGAGGATGGCAGCCGCGAGGCTCACGCCGGCTCTTTCGGCGGGATATCACCCCACGACGCGGACCC
>JAJRTE010000243.1 GCA_024278455.1 Myxococcota bacterium | reverse complement strand
GGGAGTGAGGAGTGAGGAGTGAGGAAGGGGGAGTGAGGAGTGAGGAAGGGGGAGTGAGGAGTGAGGAGTGAGGAGTGAGGAGTGAGGAGTGAGGAATGAGGAATGAGGAGTGAGGAGGGGGGAGGGGGGAGGGGGGAAGAGAGGCGGCGGGACGACGAGGTGGCCATCACTCGGGGAGGAGCACACCGGCATCGTCGTGGAACTCGGCGCGAATCTGCTGGAACTGTTCCTCCTGGTTCAGAAACGCCGCCACCACCTCCGGGTCGAAGTGGGTCCCGGAGTCCTCGAGGATGATCTCCCGGCTCTTCTGGTGAGAGAATGCAGGCTTGTAGATACGCTGCGAGGTCAAGGCGTCGTAGACGTCCGCCAGGGCCACGATCCGGGCCGACAGTGGTATCTCCTCCCCGGCCAGGCCCTTGGGATACCCGCTGCCATCCCATTTCTCATGGTGGCACTCCGCGACCTGCATGGCCACGCGCAGGAAACTCTGGTGCCCCACCCGTTCTTCCACGGCACGAATCACCTTGCCTCCGATCTCCGCGTGCCGCTCCATGTGCTCCCGCTCTTCCGGGGTCAACGTTCCCCTTTTGCACAGGATGTGGTCCGGAATGCCCACCTTGCCGATGTCATGGAGAGGAGAGGAAAAATAGATGTCCTCGATGTAGGCGTCGGTGATGTGCTCGCGGTACTTAGGGACCCGCCGCAGATCGATGGCCAGGACTCGAGCGAACTCGCGCATCCGCTCAAGGTGTGCCCCGGTGTCCGTGTCGCGGTATTCGGCGAGCTTGGCCAGCCCCAGGATGATTCCGGAGCGCGCATTCTGCACGTCCTTGAGCGATTGAATGACCTTTTCCTGCAATCGGTTGCGCTCCGTGACATCGCGGATCACGAGCTGGTACTCGTTCCGTCCCCCGTCTCGCTGGATGACTCGGCCGCTGCATTCGACCTGGTACGGGGTTCCGCCGGCACCCACCAAGCGAAAAGCGGCGTTGCGAACCTCCGCGCCGGCCTCGAGCGGCTCCCACAGGTGACGTGCCACTTCCTCCCGGTCATCCGGGTGTATCCAACGGCTAAAGGTGAGTTCTCCCGCCTCCCGCCTCGGAATGCCGACCATTCCGTAGAAGCTGGGATTGGCCACCACGATGCGGTCCGAACCGTCCACGAGGACCACGCTGTCGGCGATGTTGTCGTACAATTCCCGGAATCGCAATTCGGACTGCTCGAGGTTGGAAAACATGCGGGCGTTTTCCAGTGCGATGGCGATCTGAGCCGTCAGGTAGTGAAGCACTGCCACGCTATGCTCGCTGAACGCGCTCCCGGTCAGGTTGTTCTCGAGATAGAGCAAGGCGCACAACTCGGCCTTGCGCATGACCCGAAGGCACAATACCGATTTGGGGCGGCGCGTCTGAAGATACGGGTCGTGGCGCTTGCTGAATCGATCGTCCATGGCCGGATGGGAAACGACGACGTCTTCCCCGGAACGCAACACCCAGTTGACGATCGATGTCGACAGTCTGCGCGTGTCCATGAACGGCTCCCCGAGGAGGACGTCGACGCCGTCTCCATTCTCCCCGCAGGCCGCCTCGATGTAGAGCTTGCCATCGGTCTCCAGAAGGAGGAATCCGCGCTGCGCTCCGGCCGTGTGGACCACGACTTTCATCAACCGCTCGAGCAACCGGTCCAGCACGATTTCTTCGGAGATGGTCCGGGCCGCCTCCAGGACGCTCTCGAGGTCCAGTTGGCGGCTGCCGACAGGGTCGGGTCTCGCCATGTCGGCGTGCATGATGTTCCAGTAACGGAGTTCGAGTTGGCCCGACTTGGCCTCGGCACCCCACCGCTGGTAGCAGAGGAGAGCTTCCCGCAGCTTGCGACGGGCTGGTTCCATGGCCTCGTTGGCCAGGTGGAACCGTGCCGCAAGCTCGTGCGCCAGCGCCTCCTCGTGGGTGTAGCCATGCTCGCGGGCCAACGCCGCAGCTTCCGCATAGTGTTCCATCGCGTCGTTCTTGTTTCCCAGGACTCTCAGGCGTTCCGCCTCGACCAGGTGGTACCGGTGCGCGTGGTTCATCGGGGCGTGCCGGGCGCAGAGCCGTAGGTACTTCTGATTCTTCTGAACCGTTTTCGAGATCCTGCGCTGCCTCTCCGGCGACGAACGGGCGTAGACGGCCAGGTAGGCCATGGATGCGTAGAACCGCAGCAAGGGCACCGTGTAGAACGACCCGGCCCCGTCGACATACTCCTCAGCTTTCCGGGCGTGCTCGACGGCCTGTTCGAAATTCTGGAACAGGAACTGCATCATCAGTTTGACGATGTGGTACAGGAACAGGGTCGTGAAGTCCTCTGTCTCGAGGATCTTCGGCAACTTCGCCGTCTCGTCGAAAAACTCGCCAACGAGCAGGCAGGGATCCTCGGCCCCCCCCAGAAGGTTGTCGACCGCCTGTTGATACATGCAGTAGTTCTGGTAGGCCATCGTCTGCTTCAAGCCACGCACCGTGTCCGCGTATGCCCGAAACGTGGCCGCCACATCCATCAATTCCTTGCCGCAAAACAGGGTATGCAGGCAAGTCCACAGGGCACAGAACGACGCATACTCGTTGTCACCCGCCTCCATGCCGTCCTGGAATGCCTTGCGCAAGGGGTCTATGGTGGTCCTGAGATGGCTTTTCCAGTGCGAGATGAAACAATAGACCAGGAAATGCGTCTTGGCCTCGTGGGTCCTCGCCTCGTGGTCGCCGGCCAGGTACTCGTCCTGAAGCCTTAGGGCCAGTTCGCCGAAACGATAACCCTGCTCGATCCGGCCCATCACGCAGAGGACCAGGCCGTGGGCAGCGTAGATCGAAGCAGACGATGGAGCGTTCCCGTACTGGACGGAGTACTTCACCGCCCTGAAAATGGGGATGGGCAGCAGCTCCGGCTTCACGAAGAACGCTGCCGACGAGAGCGTCGTGATGAGCCGCATCCTCGCCAACACGATCGGCTCGGTCATCTCGGGCAATTCGGCAATGCTCTCGATCGACTTCCTGCCCATCGCCATCCGCGTGTCCGCCATCGCGAGGGCGAGATCGAACAGTCCGGGTTCGGATGGCAGGGACACGCCGAGGAGCTTGAGCACCGGCAAGGCCATGTTGATGGCACCGTGCAGGCGGTAGCGCGCCTTTTCGGCGTCGATCTGAATCTCGTACACCTTGACCTTGTCGAGAAGGTGCTTGGCTTCCCGGAGCACGACAGCGGCGAGGGCGTCCATGTCCTCGTACCGGGTAGCGAGGTAGGCCGCTTCGGTCGCCTCCACGTACATGGTGAGCGCGAGCGAGTAGTCTCTCCGCCATGCACCGTCTCCCAGGAGATCGAGCCCCGTCCGAAGATAGTCGTAGGCCACGCCGAAGGCGGCGGCTGCTCGAGCGCGACGCGCAGCGGTCAAATTCAGCCAGGCGAGTTGGTCCCGCTGGTCTTGCTCGTCAAGCAGGGATGTCGCCGCATCGAGCTGGTTGACGATATCGAATATGCACTCTTCCAGGCGTTCCGGGGCGGTACTTGCCAGCAGGTGGATCCCGATTTGAAGGTGCGCAGCCTCCCTGTCCTCTTCGCCGCCGGCCCGGTACGCCGCCTGCTGGATCCGATCGTGCGCGAAACGGTACCTCACGAGGTGCCGTTCGTCACCCCGTTCGGCCGGCAGTTCCTGGACCTTGTAGGCCTCGTTGAGCGAGACGAAAAGACCTTCTTCCAGCGGCTGCCGGAGCGCCTCGGCAACGATTGTCTGCTCTTTCTGACTGATGGTCGCCAATTGCCGCAGCGAGAACTGGCTGCCTATGCAAGCCGCGAGTTGCAGCAGCCTCCGCGTTTCCACCGCGTACCGATCGAGTCGAGCCGCCAGCAGGTCCCCCACGTTGTCGGTCGTGCTAGCCTCCCGGATCCTGTCAAGGTCCCAACGCCACTCGAGCGCTTGACGATCGAACCCCAGAAGGCCGTCGGTGTGGATGGCCTTGAGAAACATCCCGATGAAGAAAGGATTGCCGTCGGTCTTCTCCACGACCAGTCTCGCGAGAGGTTCAGCGCGCTGCAAGCCGGTACGGAGCGAGTCATCGATCAGCTCGGCCACGTGCTCGAACTCGAGCCGGCCCAGAACCACCTCCTCGATACGACAACCCTGGCTTTTCAGCTTCCGCCGCGTCTGCGCCAGGGGATGTCCCTCGCCGACTTCACTGACCCGGTAGGCGCCGATCATCAGGAAGTGGCTCGTGTGTTCGTCGGTCATGAGGAGTTCAGCAAGAGCGAGCGACGCTGAATCCGCCCACTGGAGATCGTCCAGGAATATGGTCATGGGGTGGGAGGCGCGACAGAACACGCGCATGAAGTCTGCAAACACGCGCTCGAAACGATTCTGGGATTCCACCGGCCCAAGGGGAGGAACCGGGGGCTGTGTCCCGATGATGGACGCCACCTCCGGGATGACGTCGATGATGATCTGTCCATTCTGCCGGAGCGCCTCGAGAAGCCGCTTTCGCCAGGTTTCCAGCGTCGCCTCGTCTTCCGCGAGAATCTCGCGGATCAGCCCACGGAGCGCCTCGACCACCGCGCTGTAGGGATTGTTGCGCTGGAGCTGGTTGAACTTGCCCGAAATGAAAAACCCCCGCCGGACAGTGATCGGCTTGTACAGCTCCAGAACCAAAGCCGTCTTGCCGATGCCAGCCGGGCCAGAAACCAGCGACATCTCCCTCGAGCCCTGGCACACCCGGTCGAAGGCCCCCATGAGCTGCCCGAGCTGCTCGTCGCGACCGTAGAGCCTCTGGACGAGGCGGAATCTATCGGAACGATCGTATCGCCCGAGCTTGAACGGCGCAATATGGACAAACTGATCGTGTCGCCTCCGGCATTCCTCGAGGTCGTGCCTGATGCCCCAGGCGCTCTGGTAGCGGCTGTCCGCATCCTTCTCCAGCAGTCTCATCACCAGGTCGGATACCACCTGGCTCAGTTCGGGAACCCGTTCCACCGGGGCCACCGGCCGCAAGGCAATCAGGGCGTGCAGCAGCTCCAGGTCATCATCGGATTCGAAGGGGAGCTGCCCGCACAGAATCCGATAGAGAATCACACCGAGCGAATAGTAGTCGGAACGGTGGTCGATCTGGCGGTTCATCCGCCCCGTCTGCTCCGGCGCCATGAAGGAAAGCTTGCCCTCGAGAATCGCGGACCTCGCGATACTCGCATCCTCCTGGCTGGCCACCACCGCCTGGCCGAATTCGACGACGCGCAATTCATGGGTTGTTGCGTTGAGCAGGATGTTCGTAGGGGTGAGCGCCTTGTGGATGATGTTGGCGCCATGGATGCCGCCAAGAATGTCCGTCAGGCCGATGGCGATGCGGAAAAACTCCTCCATCGTGAACCGCTTCTTCCGCGCCAGGATGTGGTCGAGCGATTCCCCATCGAAGTCCTCCAGGAGCATCGCCGGCCGCCCCTCGACATCCAGTATGCCGACAGTCCGGCAAACTCCTGGAACCGCGAGGTCTCTCAGCAGGTTGTACTCATGCTTTATCCTCGCCAACTCCGCCGGAGACGGATAGTCCGCGACGAGAGACTTCAAAAGGAACGGTGCGCCGTCCTCTTCTCTCGCCACGCGAAGCAGGCGGCTCGAGGTGTCTGAGAGCAGTTCTGCAACAACCCGGTAGCCTGGCGGTGCGTTCATCCTCGTCTCCCGTATCGGTATCAACCCACGTGCCGCCCGTTTCGAATCTATTACGCCCAGTCGTCTCCAGTAGATAATTGACGAATCCTCGCATGATAATACAACATTTTGCCCATTCCGTGCCACCCATGCCGCCTCACTACGCCGGATTCTGGAAAAAAAACATGCTCGACCCTGCCAGTGGCTGGATCTTCCTGAAGTTTTCTGGTACCATGTCTCCCCGCCACCGACGGCGGCGAACAAAACCCAACTAGCTGATGGGGGTTGCGATCCGGTTGCTCAGCCCATGCCATTTCTCGAAATGGCTCATCTGTGCGCGCCAAGCTGCCGATCCCAACTCCGAAGTTCGTGGTGCCTTCGTTCCCGGTGCTTTCGCCCTGCTGCGCCTGACGTTGACGCCGAATGCTCGCGTGAACCACATGTACAAACGACCAACTGGCTCCTGGGCATGCCTTCGAGCCAGAACGTAGAAGGAGATCATTGCCGGTGGGCACGAAAGAAAAACAGGCCATAGCAATCGTTGGACTCGCGTGCTGGTACCCCGGTGCCAACTCGCCGAGGCAACTGTGGGAAAACGTGCTTGCTCGACGTCGGCAATTCCGTGAGATCCCCGATGTGCGCCTGCCCTTGTCCGAGTACTATGACCCGGAGCCGAGCGTACCGGACAAAACCTACGGACGGCTTGCGGCGGTGATCGACGGTTTCGAATTCGACTGGTCGACCCGGCGCATCCCGAAGTCGACGTTCGATGCGACCGACATCGCCCACTGGCTCGCGCTCGAGGTGGCCATCCAGGCGATCGGGGATGCAGGGTACTCTCGGGAGAGCATCCCAGGGGATCGCACCGGGGTGATTGTCGGCAACAGCCTGACCGGCGAGCAGACCCGTGCCAACACGCTGCGCACTCGGTGGCCGTTCGTGAAACGGGCGCTGCGAACCACCCTGGCGGCTCGGGGACGGTCGCAGCGGCAGATAGCGGAACTCGAGGCGTGGCTGGAAGTCTATTACAAGTCGGTTTTTCCTCCAGTTGGTTCTGATTCGCTGGCGGGAGGACTATCGAACACCATTGCGGGGCGGATTTGCAATTTCCTCGATCTTCACGGCGGAGGCTACACGGTGGACGGCGCCTGTTCGTCCTCCCTCCTGGCCGTGGCCACGGCCGCCAACGGACTGGCCCATGGGGACCTCGATCTGGCCCTTGCCGGCGGGGTCGATATCAGCTTGGACACCTTAGAGCTTGTCGGGTTCTCGAAGACGATGGCTCTGACCCGGACGGACATGACCGTATACGACCGGCGCGGGAGCGGCTTCATTCCCGGCGAAGGCTGTGGCTTCGTCGTGCTGAAGCGGCTGGAGGATGCCGAACGGGACGGGGACTGCATCTACGCCCTGTTGAAGGGCTGGGGGGTCTCCTCCGACGGTGGTGGCACGGGGTTGACCGCGCCCAGTCCGTCGGGACAGGCAGAGGCATTGCGGCGTGCCTATCTCCGGGCCGGCTACCCGATGTCGACGCTGGCGTTCGTGGAAGGTCACGGAACCGGGACGCGGGCCGGGGACAAGGCGGAACTGGAAGGTATCGCCCTGGCCATCGGTGACGCGCCGGGTCTGCCGGACCGGTTCTGCGGGGTGACGTCTCTCAAGTCGGTCATCGGTCATGCCAAGGCGGCTGCCGGTATCGGTGGTTTCATCAAGACGGTGATTGCCCTCAATCGACGTGTCGTCCCTCCGACGGCGAATTGCAAGACGCCCCACCCGGCGTTCGACGACGCTGCGCGCAAGCTCTACCCCGTCCTCCAGGGGTCGGTGCTCGACAGGTCGGCCGTGGTCAGGGCAGGTGTATCGGCCATGGGGTTCGGCGGTATCAACTGCCACGCGACGCTCGAGTCTGGCGGGCCGCCGTCGGACCGGCTGGAGCCGTCGATCGAAGAGCGAGCGCTCATGGTATCTCACCAGGATACCGAGCTGTTCACCGTTGCCGGCGACGATAGCAAGGAGGTGGGTCGAGCCATCGAGCGGCTGCGTTCGCGCGCTCGAGGCATTGCGTTCGGGGAGATGGCGGATCTTGCAGCGGCGTCCAACCGGGAAACGCCATCCGGGAGCGCGTTCCGTTGCGCCATCGTGGCGAGCAAGCCTGATGATCTCGACGAACGGCTGGAAGCCCTGGCCGACATGGTCGAGAACGTCCCTCCGGCCCCCGGGATGGCAGTCAGCGACAAGTCCAGGCGTATCTGGGCGGGGCGGGGAAGCGTGTCGACTCGAGTCGGCATGCTCTTCCCGGGGCAGGGGAGTCAGAAGCTGAACATGGCTCGAGTTCTCGTTGAGAGGCATCCCTGGGCCCGCGACATGGTTGCCGGCGCCGATCACCATGCCGAGGAGATGGGGGCGGGCAAACCGAGCGACCTGATCTTTCGCGCCACCGACCGTGCCGTGACCCCCCAGCAGTTGGACGACTGGTTCCGCGCATTGTCCCAGACGGAGAATGCACAACCAGCCATCTGTCTTTCTTCGGCACTGTGGTTCACTTTTCTCTCCCACCTCGGCATCGATCCCGTGGCGGTCGGGGGCCACAGCCTTGGCGAACTGACGGCCTTCTATGCCGCAGGTGCCTTCGATTTCGCGACACTGATGCGCCTGGCGGCGCTTCGCGGGAAGGCCATGGCTGCCCCGAGCGACCAGGCGGGGACGATGGTATCCCTGTTCTGCAGCCAGGACCAGGCCAGGGAAATCCTCTCCCAGGTCTCGGGCTACCTGGTGCTCGCCAACATCAACGGACCCCGGCAAACGGTCCTATCCGGGGAACCCGGCGCGATCGATGAAGCCGTCGCGGTCGCGGCGAAGACTGGAATCCAGACCCGGCGGCTCAAGGTCTCCAACGCCTTCCATTCGCGCCTCATGGATGGCGCGGCGCGCATGCTGGCCAGCGAAAAGACGCTTCCGGAGAGCTTCGACCGCCTTGCCGCGCGTCTCTTCTCGAGCCTGGACGGCTCGGAAGTCGTGCCCGGCCTGTCGTTGCGGCAGCATTTTTCCAACCAGGTGCTTGCCAAGGTCGACTTCGTCTCCCTGGCCCACGCATTCATCGACGAATGCGACGTGGTGCTCGAGGTGGGAACCGGCCGCGTTCTCTCAGGCCTTTTCGAGGTCATCGCCGGGGATGACGGCCCGGCATGTCTCCCCGTGGAATCGACGCCGGGAAACGACCAAGACCTCAACACGGCCCTTGCTGCCCTGTTCGTTCGAGGCGTCCCCATCTCCTGGGACGCACTCTACGAACGCCGTCTCGTGCGCCAGTTCGTCCCGGCCGAAGAGCGGGTATTCGTGGAGAACCCCTGTGAACGGCCATTCCAGGTCCCGGACCACATCGATGTCGCGACCGGCAACGGCATGTCCATGCCGTTTCTCGATCTCGTCCCCGACGGCCTGGACCTGTCGGACGAGGAACTCGAGGCCTACCTCGACGCTCGCGGGCCATTCATCGCGGACGTGATTCGCGCTGATATCAAAAACCTTTCCGGATCGGCGGGGCTATCCATCGGCGCCGTCTCGGCGGAGGCACCTGCCGTGCAACTGCCAGCCGAAGGCGCCGGCGTCCCCAAACCCGCAGTGCCGGCCCCGCCCGAAACCCCGGAGACGCTGACGCGGGAGGACATCGAGGCGCTCGTCGTCCGCGAGGTGGAGGCACTCACCGGGTTCGCCAAGGACAGCTTCGACATGGAAGCGCGCCTCCTGGATGGACTGAACATGGACTCCCTGCGGACCGGCGAGTTCGTGTCCAACGTCGCGCGGAGCCTGGGCATCGAGGGGGTGGACAGTTTCGCCTTCATAAACAATACGTTGGCAGAAGCAGCCGCACGTTTCGAGCAGATCCTGGCCGAGCAGCGGCCGGACAGGTTCCAGGCGGAAGGCCCATCCGCCGGGCGACCCGAAAGTCCGGAACGCGAACCCGGAGAGGCGGTGGATGTCCTGGCCATCGTGATGGAGGAGGCATCTCGAGTCACCGGGTATCCGCTCGAGACGCTGGACTCGTCGGCTACCATCGAAAAGGACCTCGGCCTCGGTCAAGATCTGCTCAAGCAGCTTCTCGACGCCTGCGCGAAGCGACTCGAGTCGGACTTCAACGTGGACCTGGAACCGCTCGCGCAGCGCAGCCTGGCCCAGGTCGCGTCCATACTCTCACGCATGGTGACATCTCGATCCCCTGGCAGTCCGGCGCCCGACGTGGCGCCCCCGACCTGGGTCCGGGAGTACGAGCCGGAACTCGTCGAGGAACCCCGGCCGCCTCTCCCGGAATGGTGGGGACAGCGGCAGGAGGATGACTGGAAGTCCTCTCGAGTCCTCGTGTTGTGCAACGGCCCGGGGGCGGACCACGCGGAAGCCCTGCAGCATGCCCTGCTCCGGTACGGTGCCCAGGTTCAACTCGCCACATACGAGGAGGCTGCTGATCGCGAACTGTGCCGGGATGCCTCGTTCTCCCACCTCATGGCCGTTCTCCCGCAAATGCGCGCGGAAGCGCCGGGGAGGGAGAGTCTGCGCGAGGCGGTGGCACGCCTGGCCAGCATTGCTTCGCCCCCGCCGGCGTCCGAGGCGCCACGCCGCAGAACGACGGTGGTCTACGTGCAGTTCGGGGGTGGCTACTTCGGGACACGTCCCGAATTCGCCCACGTCAACCGCGTCGGAGCGCAGTCGCTTGCCGCCAGCATCCACCTCGAGCGCACCGATCTGCGTGTGCGCGTCATCGATCTGTCGCCCACCCTGGACCCGGAGCGCGCAGCAGGAGCGGTGATCGGCGAAATCAACACACCCGCCCCCTTCGCCGCGGTCGGCTTCGACTTCGACTTGACACGACGCGTCCTCAAGCCCCGTCTCTTGCAGCCCGTCCGGTACACTCCCCGGGCGGCTCGCCTGGAAAAAGACGATGTCGTGGTGGTTTCCGGCGGCGGTCGAGGAATCACCGCGGCCTGCGCCCTGGGACTGGCCCGGGCCACCGGGGCTCGAGTCGCCTTGCTGGGGCGCTCTCCCCACCCGGACCAGGCGCCGGACCGGGACTCGAGCCGGGATATCCTCGAAACGATGGAACGGTTCCGGTCCCACGGGCTGCAAGCCAGCTACCACGTTTGCGATGTCGAGGACCGGACCGCTGTCATGCGGACTTTCGAGAGCATCCGCGCCGAGTTGGGCCCTATCGCCGGAATCGTCCACGGCGCGGGGCTCAATCGCCCGCGCCAGGTCGGCCAGGTGAGCGTCGATGCGGCCATGGAGGAGATCGGTCCCAAGGTCATCGGCGCCATGAATCTCATGGAAGCCGTCGAAGACGCCCCACCCAAGCTGTTCGCCGGGCTCACGTCCATCATCGGGGTCACGGGCATGCCCGGCAATGCCTGGTACGGCTACTCCAACGAGATTCTCGATGTGCTCATTCGCAGGTTCGCGGCCCGGCACCCGGAAACGGCCACTGTCTCGGTCGCATTCAGCATCTGGAAGGAGACCGGGCTCGGCGTCAAGCTTGGCAGCGTGGACAGGCTCAGGAAAATGGGAATCGAACCCATCGAGACCCGCCAGGGCGTCGACCGGTTCGTCCGGCTCTGCCTGTCTGACCCGGGGTGCCACCAGGTCATCGTGACCGCCCAGGTCGGCGGACTCGATACCTGGAAACTGGACTTCCCCACGCCGCCCGACGACGCCAGGTACCTCGAGACGCCCGTGCGCGCGACCCCCTCGGTGGAGGCCATCTTCCAGGTCCACCTGGCGCTGAAGTCCGACCCCTACCTCGAGCACCACCGGTTCGAAGGAGCCTACTTGCTTCCCACGGTGTTCGGGCTCGAGGCCATGGCCCAGGCGGCCGCATATCTCGCTGGAAGATGGGACATAGAACACGTCGTCATGAAGGACGTGGTGCTGCGCCGGCCTGTCATTGTGGACCGGTCGTCCGGCGCGGATGTGATCGTTCGTGCGGAAGCTCTCGAGTTGCAAGAGGAAAACGGGTTGCTGGCCATTCGGACCGGCCTGGCGCCAGCGAGTGCCGCCGGGGCCGAGGAGGCCTTTACCGCCACCTTCGTATTCGATGCGCCCTGGTCACAGACCGAGGACTCCCTGGAGCGGCCGGAGAACCCGTTGCCCATCGAACCCGTTTTCGACCTCTACCGCGAAGACCTCTTGTTCCAGGGACCGCTGTTCCATCGGATGGCGTCCATCTGGTCGATCGACGCGGACGGTGACGTGGGCCGCAAGGCCATCTTCGACATCGACCGATTGTCGAGCGAGCAGGCCGCTGCGATGGCATTCCCCGAGCATGCGTCCCGCCTGCTGCTCGGCGACCCTTTCTTCCGTGACACCTTGCTTCAGGCCGCTCTGATCCTGGTCCCGAAACAGAACAGCCTCCCCTCTCGTATCGACCGGTGGGAGATCTTCCCCTGCCATGCAGCCAACTACCCCTGCACAACCACGGGCCGGATCGCGTTGGAAGGGATCGAAGGCAGACGAATCGAGACATCTGTCGTCGCGGTGGATGCCGAAAACCGGGTGCTGGAGCGCCTCGAGGGATACAGCCTGAGCATCCTGCGCCCCCGGGAGGACGCTCCCGGGGCTTCCGACATCGTTTCCCCCCATGACCGGGATACCCGCACCGTCGTGCGAACATGGCGCGCCGTGTGCAGCGCCCTGAACCTCGAGCCCCCGGCCATCATCCTTAGATACCTTCACAACCTGCACGAACGCGCCACCGAAGAACGCCACCGTATCGAACTGCCGCTCATCATGGAGGTCGTGGCGCAGGCAGCCGAACGCATGGGCGCCGCTTCCGAAGCCTTCGAAATCACTTGGCAAGACACAGGCAAGCCCATCGTTCGCGGGCTCGAACGGCTCAACATGCACGTTTCGCTCTCCCACGACGACCGGCTGTGCATGTTCGTCTCGGGTCCGTTCGTCCAGGGCTGCGATGTGACGCCCATCGCCAGGCGAACCCGCCCGGAATGGTCCCGGTTGCTCGGTGGACGCCACGACACCACGCTGGACGCGCTGCTCGAGCAAAACGACGATCTGGACACGGCCGGGGCCCGCCTCTGGGCGTGCACGGAGGTGTTGCGCAAGCTCGGGCGCGGCACGGAAAAAGCCCTGGAGATCGCCCGGGTTTCCGGAGAGGCTGTCCTGTTCTCCCATCCCGGCCCGGACGGTGAAGCCCTCGTGCTCACGCTTCCGGTCCAACTCACCTGGGGTCCTCCGCGCATCCTGGCCACGGCCGTCGAGGAGGCCGAGGAGATAACCACCGAATTCAGCCTCGCGGCCAAGCAGGCCTACGAACCCCTCACTACACCCAGGGCGGAACTGCTCGAGGACGCCGGTCCGCAGGGACAGCCGGTCATGATGGAACGGTTCCACGTGACCTTCAAGCCGTGCGCGGAACTCAGTCGCCATCTCCACTACACCAGCTTGCTCTACTGGGCCGGGGAAGTGCGCGAAATGTCCGCCTGGCCGGTCCACGAGCAACTCACTCGAGACCTGGCCACCGGAAAGGTGGGACTGGTCACCAACTGGGCCGTCATCAAGTTCTACGGTGAGGCCGTCACCCATGACGCCGTGGAGGCGCGCATGTGGACCATCAAGAACGGAGGACCCAAGAACTCGACCATGGACCTCGCCTTCGACTTCAGAAAGTGCCTGCCCGATGGAAGCCAGCAGCGCATCGCCTGGATGGAACAGCAGACCACCTGGGTCAGGGTCCTGGAACATGGCATGGTCGAACCCGACGAGTATCCCGACTACTACTGGCAGCTCATGAAGGACATGATGCCGAAATGGACGAGCGAGACCGAGCGGGAGCCGCTTCCCGAGCCGTTTGCCGCCATCCACGACGCGACCGGCACCGAGCCCGTCCTGCTCAGCACCTCCGACGGCGCACACGCCTTCCCGGTCCTCTACGAGCACCGGGTCGAGACCGCGCAGGGACACGCGAACTTCGTGGGCAACATCTATTTCGCCCACTACCACACCTGGATGGGAGAGGCCCGGGACCGCTTCTTCTACCGGGTCATGCCTCAACGATTCCGGGGCGTGGGAGAATCCGGAGAACTCCTCATCACGGAGTGCCGCGTGGACCATCTCCGAGAAGCCATGCCGTTCGACGTGGTGCTCGTCACCGTCGGCGTCAAGGTCCTGAGGGCTTCGAGTGTGCGGATGGCGTTCGAGTTCTTCCGCCTCGAGCGGGACGGAAGCCGGACCTACCTCGCCCATGGCGCTCAGGAACTGGTGTGGGTAGTTCGAGACGGCCGCGGGCACCCGGTTCCGACCCCCTGGCCCGATGAAGCAATGGCAGCGTTTGGCGACGGGAAATGATTCTTGCTTCTCGCTCCTGAAAGACCGGGCAGAGGACGGCGCCTGCCGCGGGGGCGGAAGGAAGGTGGCGGTGGGCCAGAACGACGGGCACCGGGTGTACTCGAGCAGCGAGGGGCATCGGCGCCGCTGCCCGGTGTCCGGGCCGCCGGGAAGGGCTATCTCAAGGTAACGCTGTATCCCATGGTCTGGCTCGTATCGCCGGCAACCGTTTCGTCCACGAAGCTGATGGCGATTGTCCAGGCGGTATTGCTCGAGTCCGCCACGAGGTCGATGGTCACGGGGTCGCTCGAGTCGTCATCGCCGAGCAGAGACATGTCGGCGACCTGCCCGGCCTCCCACCGGACCAGCCAGATGCGGTCGGCCAGGGGCGCGTCGGTTGCAATCTCCAGGGTGGCGGTATCGAGGCGAGGGAAGATGTCCAGGTAGTCCACGCCGAACGGGTACACTTCGCCGTCGTAGCTGTCTCCAGCATTGATGAGCAGGTCCTGTCGAGCGAACTCGGGCAGGTCGGCGAACTGGTAGCCGTAGCGACCGCTGTCCGGCTGGTCGACCAGGTTGGCCATCATCCAGTCGGCGAACAGGCCCTGGAAGGTCTCGTCGATCCCGAAGGATGCCAGTGCACGGTCCAGTCCGGTGATACCGTCGCGCTGCTCCGACTCCACCTCGAGCATGAAATCCTGCCCCACCTGCTCGTAGAGGTACATCCCCCACAACAGGCAGGCCCCGTAGTTGGGCGACCCGGTGTAGACCAGGGGGTAGCCCGGCCAGCTCGCATAGTCCCTGACCCAGGGCTCGTCGGTATACAGCCCGTTGATGATCATCGCCACCTCCGCCAGGGACTCGCTCATCCAGGCTTCCTCGGATTCGTCGTAGTTCCAGGCGATCATGTGCTGGAACTCATGGGCCAGGACCGAGAGCGTCGGAGCCGAAGTGATGGGCCGAATCCGGGAATTCAGGTAGACGATCTCCACCTCGTTGGAATGGTACCGCCCGAGGGTCTGGCGCTGGATCTCCTCGTCCGGGTACTGGTCCATGGACCCGAAGTAGCCGTCGAACTGGAATACCTCCCCGTCGCTGCTCACGTAGTCCTCGAAGTCCATCAACAACAGGTAGACCTTGGGATCGTTGTCCAGGGCGTCCGGCGGTTCACCAAAAACAACCACGTCGTTGCCATACAGGCCGATGAACGGATCGAGCGCCCCATCCGGGGCACGATTCTCGAACGTGTCGAGGAACACCTCGACATCGTCTGCTGTCACGGTGACATTCCACTGGTCGTCGGCGACGTAGACGTAGGCGTGGGGACCTTCGAGCCGGCAGGTGGCGGAAACCTGCTGGGAGCCCGGAGGCATGACGGAAAAGTCATAGGCCCAGAAATCGCGGGCCTGGTCGCTGCAATCGACGAACGGGGCCGGCGTCGCGGTCGGGGTGTCGTCGTCGCCGGTGGGACACTCTTCCCCGGCATACACGGCCACCAGGGGCAAGAGCACGAGAAAGCGAAACGGACTGATCATGGCAACACTCCTCTCTGTGTCTTGGGTTTGGGATACCATAACCGCCATGTCGAGAGGATGCTACTCCGATGATGTTCGGCGAAGTGACGCCCCCGTTTTCCATCATTTCTTGCGCTTGCCTCGATACACCCGATTCCGCCGGCGGACCTTACGCTGCCTGCCGGTCCCCGGCGATGGGGCCTGCAACCCGGCCCGGGAAGCGAGTGGGCCCGGGGACCCTGCCTGCAACCCGGTGTCAGACTCAGCCTCCCCGCCGCCTGCCGCGCCACCGACCTCCCGTTCACCCATCGCCGCCTCGCCGCGACCGGACACGACAGTAGCTTTCTCTCCACCCTTGCCGAAGGGGAGAACGGATAGCATGAGCTGGGTCGTGGCGGCCATCTGTTCCTGCACGATGCGAAGGTTGTCCTCGACCTGCTTCTGCGCCGCTGCGAACAGTTCCATGTGCATTCGCAAATGGCGCACGAACAGATCACGGATGGTCTTGTCGCGTATGCGTATCAGCGTCTTGAGAAAGCTGAGGGGCAGAACGTCGACGAGATCCATGCTCTCGAGCAACACCACCTGCAGAAGCGTGCGCTTGGTGAGGTCCCGGCCGGTATCCGCGTCGACTACCTGAAAATCTTCCCCGGCCCTCAGTCGCCTGGCCAACTCCTCGATAGTGATGTACCGGCTCCGGTCCGTGTCGTACAGTCTGCGGTTGCTATAGCGCTTGACGAGGACGGCCACCGCGTCTCCGTGGTTCAGTTCGACGTTTCGCCTTCGGTCTCCTCGGCCTTCGTCCCGGTCGCCTCGGCCTTCGTCCCGGTCGCCTCGGCCTTCGTCCCGGTCGCCTCGGCCTTCGTCCCGGTCGCCTCGGCCTTCGTCCCGGCCTCCTGGCGGCTCAGCAGGGGTGTCCAGATCTCGCGAATGGTCCGGGCGTTCTGCTTGATCTCATTGGCCACGACCCGTTGCGTCTCGTGCAACGTCTCCACGACATCCTTCCATGCATGAGCATTCTCGCGCATGCGCTCCGCCACCTGGCGTTGCGTGGACAGGAACGTGTTCCAGGTCTCCTGGACGCCCTTGCGGACCGTGTCCTGGTACGTCCTCGCAAGTTTCGTGTAGCTCTCAGACTGGCCGTTCATGAACTGCCGCGCGGCGTCGGCCTGGTGCTGCAAGGTCTCACGAAGGCCCTCCACCGTCTTGCGCGCGTTCTCCTTGACGTCTTCCAACATGGCTGCCTCCTGAAATTCGAATGGTATCCGGCCGCCCCGTGACGGCCTCGAGCACCACAATAGGCACGGAGTGCGACATGGTCAAGGAAAAAATTTGTGCATTGCACAAAAACACTCGTAATCTGCCTCAATAATGTGAGAATCAGGATAGCGCTCTGCAATACTCTCGGCTCGCGCACCACCACGATGCACAGGATGCCATATCGGTGAGCGGTGAGCGGTGAGCGGTGAGCGGTGAGCGGTGAGCGGTGAGCCGTGAGCGGTGAGCGGTGAGCCGTGAGCGGTGAGCGGTGAGCGGTGAGCGGTGAGCGGTGAGCGGTGAGCGGTGAGCGGTGAGCGGCTTCTTCCATTCGGCGCCCGGCATGAACTGGCAGCGGGATGGATGCGGGGCGACGGGCGGCAGCGGGCGGCAGGCGCGCCACGGAGGGCTCGAGGTTCATGCGGCGGGAGGGATGATGCCGGCGTACAGGCTGGACTCTTCGCGCAGCTTCCATCCACCTGTTTCGGTCTGCTGGAGCAGAACCGATCGGGGGGATTGGGCGCCGGAGCAATGCAGGAACAGGCGAACCCTGCCTGGACCCGGGTTCCGGCCGCGTTCGACGGCGACGGTGTAGGGTGGTGGGGGCAGGGAGTAGCTGTTGCCGGGGGTCGCACCCTGGATGTAGCTTCTCGCCAGGTGCGGCCTGTGCTCGAGGCGTTCCAGGTGGTAGAGCACGCTCCGGCAGAGGACCTTCTCCTTGCCACGCGATCCCCCGACCAAATGCTCGCCGGTCATGAGAAACCCGATGAGTTCCGCGCCAACGACGGGGTCTCGAGTGAACTCGAGCATGGCCATCACGAAGAGTCCGGCAACGAGGGCGGGGTCGTTTCCGACCTCCTCGTACCGCGTTCGCAGTTCGGCCAACGATGCCGGCGGCGACACCGTGACATGCTCCACACGCCTTTCCACCGCCACGATTCCTCCCGCGACAGCAAGCAGCGACAACAGGGGCGGGCAGCGTGCTGCCCGGGGGTCTGCACGCCAGTGTACGTACGCTTCGCCGCGTGCGACCCGAAGCCGTGCGCTGGTGGCACACTTCGCCCGGGGTCGGGCCGGGTGCTCAGGTGGACTTCCTGGAGAACTCCTCTGCCAGGTTCTCGTAGAACGACCGGCACTTGTAGCGATCGGGGGTCTCCATCAACTGGATGCCGCCCCGGGGATGCACATTGTGATAGCCGGTGATGGCGTAAGGGAGGTGATAACCCCACCGCAGTTCATCGCGCAGGGTGGCGAAGTCGTCGACCAGGTCGAGGATGGGTCGCACGTTGTATTTCGGGTTATCGAGGTAGAACAGGAGCAGTTCGATGGGGCAGTTGCCGGCCCCACGACCGATACCGTGAATCGTGCCATCCACGAAGTCGGCCCCTTCGTCGATGGCCACGATGGAGTTGGCGAATGCCTGCTGCTGGTTGTTGTGGAAGTGGACACCGACCGAGACGTCGTCGCCCACGACATTCTTGTACTTCCTCACCAAGTACCGGACATGGTAGGGGAACAGTGCCCCGAAACTGTCGACGAGAGCGAGCCGGTGCGGTTTCAGGCGCGCGACGCGCTCGAGCGTCTCGTCCAGCAATTCGATGGACACGGTGGAAATCGCCATCACATTGAGGAAGACCTCGTAGCCGCAATCCAGGCTGTGCTTGACGATGGTCTCGGCCTCGTCCATCAGGTGGGCGTAGGTGGCGACGCGCACCACATCGATGACCGAGTCGGACTTCTTCGGGATCTCCGCCGTGGTGACCCGGCCGATATCGACCATGGTGCTGAGCTTGATCTTGCCCGGCCGAACGACTTTCTCCAGTTCGTCTTCGTCGCAGAACCGCCATGGGCCGACCTTGTCGCGGTCGAACGCGCCGGGTTTCGTCCGGTATCCGACCTCCATGTAGTCCACGCCGGATTCGGCCAGGGCCTCGAAGGTCTTGTTGACCAGCTTGTGGTCGAAGTACCAGTTGTTGCAAATGCCTCCATCCCGGATGGTGCAATCCAGGACCTGAACCTTCCGGCGCCGGTCGGTGATAAGGCCGTCCGGACAGCTCGTCACGCGATAATCCACTCCCATCGGTAGCCTCCCCATTGCGGTTTCAACCTGGGACCCGTCAAGACGGCATGCGAGGTCGACGGCTCGAGTCTACCCACACGCCGAGGACGACCCATCTTGCCCGATCGGCAGGCGGGCATCCACTGGAATCCCCGAACGGACAATCCGGGGTGCAAGCCGCCATGTCGTGCGGCAATCGGGCGCACCTCCTGAGGCCGTGTCCCGGTCGCTCGAGTCACCCCCCCAGCATGGCCCTCTTCAAGCTCTTCTGGGCCGGCTTCTCGCCCAGCCAGGCACCGAAGCAAGCCCGCTTGAACGCCATGC
>JAJRTE010000242.1 GCA_024278455.1 Myxococcota bacterium | reverse complement strand
GAGTCGCGAGTCGCTGGTCGTGCGTCGCGAGTCGGCAAAATCAATGCAAGACTCTCGACGTGCCGAGTCGGCCTGGTGGTTTCTCCCAACAGTTCCTCGAGTCCAACTGGGTGAAGGCCGGACCGGTGCGGTCTCCGAAGGCTGGTCGCCGGCGGCGCCATCCGTCACGCGCTGGTCGTTGCAGCCTTCTACGGGCTCGAGCTGTACCGGGCAGGCATGGCAGGGCGCGGGTAGCATGCGCGGTGCCCGGAGCCATCCGCGCTGCCCAGAACCTGAGCAGTTTCGCTGCGAACCGATGCCGTTGAAACAGGATTTCCCCAGATTCCACGCCGAATCACGCCCTGGGAGGTGGGAGCCACAGCCTATTTGGAGCGAATTCCACCTCGGACCAACTACGACGCAGGGGGCGGAGAAAGAAGACAGTGGGTAGAGAAACGGCACGCCACGCACGACGTTGGCACCGGGACCGGTCTGCTCGCCCCTCCCCCTCGAACCCCATTCGATCGCACCTAATCGCCCACCCAACCGGAATCCTCGCACCCACACACGCAGATCTCTTGACCGCACGGGGCGCGGGGACCCGTTCGCAGCCTCAAAATCCCCGGAAGCACAGAGCCGCAAGTACTCCCATCTCTCTAAAGACCCTCGCAGCGCGGATCGCTCGGTCCCTGTTCGCGTTGAAAGCAAATCCGCTCGATGGTATCCTGTGGCGACGTTCGTCGAGGGACGCGCGCGGGTACGAACGGAGGACCGGGCGCGACGACCGAACCGGCAAGGGGATGACTCCCCCCCCCGGATGGAAGGACACACAGAGAAGAAAGGAGCAAACCGATGGATCCACAGCGACGCGACCTCATCGCCCAGTGGGCGTTCGACACCCGGTCCATCCTGGGGCGGTTCCACCTCTGGCTCGACGACGTCGAAGAGCACTGGATCCAGGGCGGTCCCTCGGACGATTTTTCGTTCGTCGGGGAATCGTTGCAACGGGCGTTCGCCATGACCTCGGCGGTGACCGCCCTCGGTACCCGGCTGTTCGGCCGTTGGGGTGAAGGCCGCGGCCAGGAAAAGCGGGACGTCAACCGGGTCAAGAAGGACGCCGATGCCGTGTCGGCCTATGCCATGAGCGAGGCGTTGTGGTACCTGTCCCGGTCCCTCCCCGAAAACCACGCCATCCTGGTCAGCCTGGGCGAGGGACTCATGCCAAAGGGCGGGGAAACACCGGAGATGGGCTCCAACCCCCAACTGGGCTTCGGCCGGGTCTACGCCCGTCCCCAGGTCGCCAAGTTGCTCGAAAAGCGTATCCGCTGGCTGATCAACGAGCCCGGATACGCCTGGGACGACTTCTGGCGCTCCCTCCAGACGCACAATATCACCGTGTGGGGCGCCGCGATCGATACGCTCGAGAACACGACCCTGTTCGCCAAGGGCCATCCCGTCGGTCCCCTGACCGTCCTCCACGTCTTCGACCAGCCGCTGCGCGTGACACGCCCCTACGAAGGATACATGGGCACGCTGACACTCCCGGAACGCGTCGTCGAAGAGGCCGCCGAACGGTCCATCCTCATCGACTACCTCACTCCCCGAGACCGGGTCCTCGAGGCCATCCAGGCCGCCTTCCCGGGCGTCCGAAACGAAAACGTCCACGTTTGGACCCTGGGAGGAAAGGCTCGAGAACCCCGTATCGGCCGCCTGTGGGAAGCCTGGCGACAACTCGGCGTCCACCTCGTCGAGGACGGATGGCGCCTGCCCAACGGATTCCCGAGCTTCACGGAGTCCGGCACATACGCTCCCTCCTACGTGGTAGGCGATTTCAACTGGGAGGGGGAACGCCACGTCTTCATCGTGGACGGCTACGCAGCCTCCGCGGAAGCCATCCAGGCGGCCAGCCTCGACCCCGTACTCGGCCTGCGCACCTCCCTGTGCATCTTCTCGTCCAAGTTCGCCTTCTCCCACGACCAGGAACGGCACCTCATGAAACTCGATCCGGACGCGCCGGATTTCCTCTCGCGCCTGGCCGGCCAACTCGGCAAGCCCCTGGACCATGCGCTCGCCAACGCCTACCGCGAGAGCATTCGAAGCGCTCGAGACGCCGACATGCCCCTGGGGCCTCGTGTCCTTCGAATCGACGACTTCATGCCGCAGAAGGCGTGGCGCGTCATCGCAACCGCCGGGTACATGCTGCCGGACCCCTACACCGGGGCCCCGGGCGTCGAGAAGATCGAAACAGGCGACCCGGACAGGCACGTCTACGCGGTCACAACCCGCGTAACCACCCGCAAGGGCGTCCTCCAGGTACGCTTCGAGCTGCGCTTCACCGAGTCGCCCGCCCAGATGCGCCTGGTCTTCTCGCCCCTCCTCGATCGCTTCTACCAGGGCCAGGATTACCGAAAACGGCCAGTAAAGGTCTCCGACTCCGGCAGGATTCGCAACGAACTCCAGACGCTCATGTCCGAGGCCATCGAGTACCTCGAGGACAACCGGCTCAAGATCCATTTCGACAGGGTCGGGCCCGAGGTGATTCCTCCCGACAAGCTCAACCTCATCGAGGAGGTCTTGCGCTGGTACGCCCGGACCCATCCGACCTGGTTCTCGTGGCTCGTACTGGACTGACCCCCCCTTCCGCCCCGCTTTCGCCCGGATCTCCCCCCTGGAATGCATCTTGCATTCGTTTCCGCCCCTTGTTCCCCGCGCCGGGAACAGACCGGGCCGGACCCACACGCTGCGCAAGAAAAAAAGCTGCACCGCCCGGCGGTTGCACCATGCGCACCCCGTCGTTGCCTGGTGGACCGCCCAGGGTTCTGCTGATTCGGGCCCGGTGTGTGTCAGTATTTCGTCGCAAGAGCGACTGGTTTTTGACACTCTCGGCACGGGACTACACAACTGTCGAATTTTCGACGAACGGACGCATGATGATCAACGGTATCCAGCAGCTTGGACTCGGCGTACCCGACGTGCACGCGGCGTTTCGATGGTATCGCAGGCACTTCGGGATGGACATCCCGGTGTTCGAGGAGGAAGCGGTCGCCGGCCTGATGCTGCCCTACACTGGCGGCAAGCCTCGAGCGCGTCACGCCGTCCTGGCGGCGACATTGCAAGGCGGAAGCGGTCTCGAGATCTGGCAGTACACGGAACGACAGCCCGAGGGGCCGCGGTTCGAGCCCAGGCTTGGCGATCTGGGCATCTTCTGTGCCCGCATGAGGGCGTACCGGGTATCGGCGGCCCGCGATTTCCTGGATTCCCACGCGCTCGAGCCCGGAGGACTGGTGAGGGCTCCCAACGGGTCGGAGCATTTCTACCTGCGGGATCTGAACGACCAGATCATCGACGTGGTGCGCGGCGAAAAGTGGTTCGTGGGCGGCCCGTTTCCGGTGGGTGGCGTGGCGGGCTGCCTTGTCGGCGTGTCGGACATCGACAAGGCCGGCCCTCTCTATAGCGAGATCCTGGGGTACGACCGGGTCTTGTACGATGAGACGGGGGTGTTTGACGACTTTGGCGCGCTGCCAGGAGGCGACGAGACGTTCCGGCGCGTGCTGCTCACGCACAGCCGGGAGCGCTCCGGCCCATTCAGTCCCTGGCTCGGCCGGTCGTCGATCGAATTGGTGCAGGCGATGGACCGGGAGCCCCGACGCATCTTCGAAGGCCGACTATGGGGAGACCTGGGCTTCATCCACCTTTGTTTCGACGTCTCGAGGATGGAGATGCTGAAGGCGGCATGCCGTGCGAGAGGCTTCGCGTTCACGGTGGACTCGGCGTCGTCGTTCGACATGGGGGAAGCGGCGGGACGTTTCGCCTACATCGAGGACCCGGATGGAACGCTCATAGAGTTCGTGGAAACCCACAAGGTTCCACTGGTGAAGAAGCTGGGATGGTACCTGGACCTGACGCGAAGGCCGGAGGACAAGCCCTTGCCGGCCTGGTTGGTCCGGATGATGTCCCTGAGTCGAGTCAAGGATTGAATCGTGGACCGGGCGGGACGGAAATCGACCCGCTCGGCCGGGAGCGTGTACGGAGGAGAGGTCCCTTCATGGCTGGAAGTCACTACGAACTCGAATGCGTGGCATGTGGCAGGTCCTACGAAGCGACAGAGCTGGGATTCCGGCTGAACTGCCAGCGCGATGACCACCCCCCGGCATTCCTGAGGAGCCGGTACCCCCGGCGGTTGCATATCGAGGACCGCCATCCGGGGATGTTCCGCTACAGCAACTGGCTGCCGTCGAGACGCATTCCCGAGGTGGCAGGGACACCCGGGGTATTTCGCAGCGAACGCCTCGGTCGCGCCCTCGGCCTGTCGCGCCTGTACGTGGTCTTCAACGGCTACTGGCCGGAGCGAGGCGCCACCCTGCGCACATGCGCGTTCAAGGAACTCGAGGCGCTCAGCGTATGCGCGAGCATCTCCAGACGGGAACAGCGCACGCTGGTCGTGTCGTCGGCCGGCAACACCGGAAAGGCATTCCTGCAAGTCTGCTCCGACAACGGCATGCCGGTCATCGTCGTGGTGCCGGAATCGGCGCTGCCCGACATGTGGATAACGACCCGGAAAGGGCCGAACGTCGTCCTGGCTGTCTTGCGCGGGAACGCCGACTATGCCGACGCCATCGCGCTGGCCAACCGTCTAGCCGCGCTGGATCAGTGCTTCCCGGAAGGCGGCGCGCGAAACGTGGCACGCCGCGACGGCATGGGCACGGCCTTGTTGCACGCCGTCGAGAAGATCGGCGAGATTCCTGAACACTATTTCCAGGCCGTGGGCAGCGGCACAGGAGGCATCGCGGCGTGGGAGATGAGCCGCCGTCTGCTCGCCGACGGCGGCTTCGGCAGCAACAAGATGAGGCTGCACCTGGTCCAGAACAGCCCGTTCGCCATCATGACGGCTGCGTGGCAACTCCGCCTGCCAGAGGTCCCCACCCTCCCTGAAGACGAGGCTCGAGTCCGCATCCGGCAACTGTGGGCTTCCGTGCTCAGCAACCGGAACCCACCCTACTCCGTGCGGGGAGGCGTTTTCGACGCGCTGACCGACACCGGCGGCCACATGTACTCGGTAGCGAACAACGAAGCGGAGGTGGCCGGCCGCATGTTCGAGGAACTCGAGGGCTGCGACATCGCCCCAGCCGCGCAGGTCGCCCTGGCAGGCCTGATGCGCGCTTGCCGTTCCAAGCGGATCGGCAACGATGAACTCGTGCTGCTCAATGTGACCGGAGGCGGAAGCAAGATGGTGGACCGGGACCTGCAGAAGCACTATGTGCGGCCGGATTTCGTGTTCGACGCCAGCGAGGTGGCCCGCAAGCCCATTCGGGTGCGCCTGCCCGAACTGACCCGGTCGATGTCCAGGTGACGAGAGCGGCGCCCCGCTCAGCGCGCCGGTAGGGCCGGCGACACAACCCGTGGCGGCGGGGAGCGCTGGCGTCCGCATGCGGTTTCGGGAAGACGCCCGCTCGCCCGACCATGTACCGGACGGTGCGCCGGACTCGTGGTGCATCTGTAGAACATGCAGGTGTCAGAGCCAAGCTCCAGGCCAGGGCGCCGGGGATGACAAGCAACGCGGCCGGCATACCTGCCGCGAAAAGGAGGAAAGCCAGTGACCGATCTGTTTGCAAAATGCCATGGCGACGGCGGATACTTCGGGAAGTTCCGGAAGCTGGGGAACAAGTACTATTCCCAACCGGTTCTCGAGGGACCACCGGACACGCGCATGACCTTCCGTGGCAAGGAAGTCGTCATGTGGGCCATCAACAACTACCTCGGGCTCACCGGCCACGAAGAGATCAAGGCCGTGGCTCGAAAGTCGCTCGAGAAGTGGGGCACCTACTCGCCCATGGGTTCCCGGCTCCTGACCGGCAACAATCCGCGGCACGAGGAGGTGGAGAAGAAGTTCGCCGACTATCTCCAGAAACAGCACGCGATCCTGTTCAACTACGGGTATCTCGGGGTGGTGGGCACGATCACCTCACTGATCGGCAAGAACGACCAGGTGCTCATCGACCGTCTCGCCCACGCTTCCATGATCGACGGCGCCATGCTGGCGTCGGTGCGCGGCCGCAAGGCGATTCCCTTCCGCCACAACGACATGAACCACCTCGAGGAACTCCTGAAGCAGACGCGCAGGGAGACGGATGGTGGTATCCTGATTGTCACCGAGGGCGTCTACGGGATGCGGGGAGACATTGCCGATCTGAAGGGCATCTGTGAACTGAAAGAGAAGTATGGTGCCCGGCTGTTCGTTGACGATGCCCATGGCTTCGGCGTGGTGGGCAGTCAAGGACGCGGTTCCGCAGACCTGCTCGGCGTTCACGACAAGGTCGATCTCTATTTCGGCACCTTTGCCAAGGCCTACGCGGCCATCGGCGGAGTCATGGCAGGCGAATACGACCCGATCGAATGGGTCCGCTACAACGCCCGCACCAACGTATTCGCCAAGACGCTCCCGATGATCTACGCCGACGTGGTCGCCAGGACGATGGAAATCGTCCGCGATGGCGACCACTTGCGAGAGAGGATGTGGACCATCACCAGGAGGCTGCAGGACGGTCTCCGCGAACTGGGCTACGACCTTGGAGACACGGTCACCCCTATCACGCCGCTCTACGTGCCGACCGGCACCGAGGAAGAGGGTGCGGCCATGATCGCTTTGCTCAGGGACAAGTTCGGCATCTTCGTCTCCGGCGTCACCGCCCCGGTCGTACCTCGAGGCATCATCCTTTTCCGGATGATCCCGACGGCGGCGCACACCGAGGAAGACGTCGATCGTACCCTCGCAGCGTTCAAGGCCATGCGCGACATCATGAAGCTGGACCTGTCGCTCAAGCCGTCGCGCCTGAACGAGTGATCCCGATCCGGGGTTGCCTCGAGGCCGGTGCCTGGTGGCAACCGGCCGCTGCCCGCTTCCCCGCCTCCCGGCACCGGGCGCTATCCTCCACTCCGGCTCCCGCCCGGGGAATCACCGTGGCGGCTCTCCTCCGCCCCGTTGCCCTCCCGCGCTTCCACACGCGCCGCTGGGATGCGGAAACAGGTTCATCGCCTCGAGCGCCTGGTAGATGTTTCGAGCCATGATTTCGTAACCGCGATCGTTGCAGTGCATGTCAGGCACGAAGAGGTCTGACAGGGGCGTGCCCGCCTCGAGCATGGCCTCGAATACCTCCCGGTGACGCACGATCGGCACATTCCGGTCGTGAGCGATCGAGCGGAGCACCGCGTTGACCCCCGTGTCGTGGGGATAGTCCTGGAGAATCACCGGGATACCACGAGATTGACACACATCGACCATTTTGTTCAGGTCATGCCGCACCCAGGCTGAAGCGGCCTTTTCCTCACGCCTGAGCAGCAAGGCCGCGCTGCGAGCAGGTGCCGACCGCGCGCTGAAGCCATCCAGGAACGATGCCACCTGGACATGCTTGCCCAGCAACTCCGCCAGGGCAATGAGCGAAGGATAACATCGTGGATCGTCGGGGTCGACCGCGATACCGCGCTTGAGCATCGCCACTGCCTCTTCTCGCTCACGCTGCAGCTCGAGCACGGTGCCGAGGCCGCAATAGTTGCCCGACCAGTCGGGTGCGGCAGCCATGCCCTGCCTGAACAGACGATTGGCATCTTGGTACCACGCCGGGGTATCCCGGTCGGCGAGTCCCTGGTATGTCCGGCACATGCCCGCTCCACACAGGTGCAAGGGGTCTCCAGGCACGGCGCGCAGCGCCTGCTGGTGCACCCGGTAGGCCTCGCTGTAGTCGCCGAGCTGCCGGTAGGCGAAGGCCAGCCCCCAGGCATACCCGGCGTTGCCGGGACTCGATTCGAGGCGCTTCTCGAACAGGGACGCGGCGCCGCGGTAGTCTCCTCTTCGCAGCCGATCGAGCCCTTCCTGCATGGCAGCCGCGCCCAGATGATGCCCTCTCTGGGCATGCGACGCGACCCACGCTGCATAGAGGTCGACCAGTACGGCAGGGCTGATCTCGAAGTACGGGTCTTTCGCCGGCGGTTTCGGCTCGAAGGATAGGTCCGCGATGGCATACCGGATGAACCGAATCGTCCGGACGTGGTAGGCCAGGGCATCGATCGTTGCCGACAGGCCGGACGGGTTCACGTAGGAGTAGTACCGGGAGAAATTGATGGCGTTGGTGCCCCCGGCGAGGACGAGCACCAGGTCGGGCGTGAAGCGTTCGAGATACGCCTGGAGCCGCTCGAGCACGAAGGTGGAGTTTGCCGCGCCGAGGCCGCCGTTGACGACGACGACCGGGTGCTCCCTGGCGGGCGTGTTGAGCAGGTTCTGAAGCTGGGTCGGATAGTCGTGACCTTTCCAGGCACCGACGCCATAGGTGTAGGAATCCCCCATGACGAGGATCTTCGGGCATGCAGCGCATTCCAGGGCCTGGGCAGGCAGGATGCAGCCCGGGTCCGCCCCGGGCCGTCCCTCGTCCCTCCAGTAGCACGCGCTGGTCACGCGTAGTGCCACCTCGAGAACGACGAACACGAGAATGACACCACAGGCAAGGGCCAACAGCCTCTCCCTCCACCGCCTCGAGCCTCGCACTGCCCCGGTCTTTCCGCCACGATCGCTCCCCATCGCCGCCCCCGCTCCTCGCAAAGTGCCGAACCCGTCCACCAAAAGCACGGTACGCCTTCGGCCGGCGTTCGTCAACGCCGCCCGGGCGGCCGCCCCCCGCCGGCACGCGCACCACGCGGGGCTCGAGACGACCGGTGGCGGTCCGAGGAAAGACGCGCCCGTCCGGGAATACGACGAACGGTCGCGTGTTGAAGAAACCGCCGCATGCCGGGTGACGCCCGGCCTGGTCATCGCTATAATCTCATTATTCGGGGTCGGCCGGCGTTTCGCCGGTGGTCCCGGGACCGAGGCATGGTCCCCATGCCGCTCAACAACCCCATCATGGAGGAGTCATCATGTTCGACACTCGGTTGGAGCGGATCCGGTACCTTCTTTCGTCACCCGTGACGCTGCTGCTCGTCGTTCTCCCGTTCGCCCTCGTCGGGCAGCAGGGATGTCCGGAGGACAACGACGGCGATGGATACGTCGCCGGGGAGGACTGCGACGACACCAACCCCGCCGTCTATCCTGGTGCGCCGGAGACGTGCGACTACCTGGACAACGACTGTGACGGCGAGATTGACGAGGACGTGCTTTCCACGTTCTACTTCGACGCGGACGGCGATGGCTTCGGTACGACGAACGAGACCGTGGAAGAGTGCAACCCGCCCGATGGCTACGTGGCCAACGCGGACGACTGCGACGATCGCAACCCGGAAGTGAATCCTCGGGCAGAAGAAGTGTGTGACGGCATCGACAACAACTGTGACGGCGTCGTCGACACCGATGCGGTGGACCTGAACGTGTACTACCAGGACGGCGACGGGGATGGATACGGGAACCCGCGCGTCTCGAAGGAAGCCTGCAAGGCGCCTCGAGGCTACGTTGACAACCCGGACGATTGCAACGACAGGGATGGGGAGATCAATCCGGGAGCCGTCGAGGGCTATCGTGCGGATCCGGAGATGGTGCGATGTGACGGTATCGACAACGACTGCGATGGCACGATCGACGAGGGATACGACCGGAACGGTGACGGCATTCCGGACTGCCAACAGCAGTGAGCCTGCCTCGCACCGCGTGATGGGCTCGCCCAGGGCCCGCCTGCGGTGAGCGGCTGAACCACGCGGGTGGACCGCCCCCCTATCCTCCATCCTTGGAACGGCACGCACGCCGTTCATCCTTGTCCCCGGCCCGCGGCCCGGTCCTCCACCGGCGCCCCCGGCTCCCTTCCTTCACGCCGGATGCACCGTTCGTCCCCGAGCCCACGTCCAGCACGGCAAACGCCCTGCCCGCCGCTGCTGTTATCCCTCATGTACGCCGCGACCGGAGCCGTGTAGAAGTATGAGGGGCAACGTGTCCCTGCGGGATACGCACGTCATCCTGGTCGCACCGCCACTCGAGCAGGGCGGGCGTCACTTCCAAGGGCGGGAACGTCTTCATGAAATTCGCGCCAGGGACGAAACTTGGCGACTACGTGCTGGCAGATTGCCTTGGCAGTGGTGGCATGGCGGAGGTCTATTCCGCCTACCGGCTGGGCCTGGGCGGCTTCATGCAGCCGGTAGCGCTCAAATGCCTGACCGCTGACGTGGCCGATGACGAGGAGTTCCTCTCCCAGTTCGTCAACGAAGCCCATACCGGCTCGAGGCTCCAACATCCCAACATCGTGGCCATCCAGGACTTCAACTGCGTCGATGGGGTCTACTACATCGCGATGGAGTACGTCGACGGGGTGGATCTCCGCTTCCTGATGTCATTTCTCAAGGCCAGGAACCGGAGACTGTCGCCAGCGATGGCCGCCCACATCATGCGGATGGTGCTCAAGGCCCTCGGCTACGCCTACCACTGCGTCCAGGAGGATGGACGCCCGCTGCGGGTGATTCACCGGGACCTCAAGCCAGCCAACGTCATGGTCAATCGTCTCGGGCAGGTCAAGGTGGCCGACTACGGTATCGCCAAGGCACCCTGGAATCCGCACCAGACCCGGACCGACGGACTGGTCAAGGGAACGCTCCCCTACATGTCCCCGGAGCAACTGCTCGGCACACCATTGACCGCCGCTTCCGACCTGTTCGCCGCAGGCACCGTGCTTTTCGAACTCCTGGCGTTCGAACGCCTGTTCCAGGGCAAACCCGTGACCCGCCTGATCGAGCGTATCCAGCGGGCCGACGTCAAGGAGCAGTTGGCGAGCCTCGAGGGCGACGCCGCCAGGTTCGTGCCCGTCCTCGAGAAGGCACTCGCCCGCGACCCGCGAGACAGGTTCCCGGACGCCCGCGCTTTTGGCAACGCGCTCGAGCCCTTGTGCGCGGGCGAGCGCGACCTGGTGGACTTGACACGTGATGTCAACGAACTCCTGGCAGAGAAACGGTCCACCGTGGCGCCCGATGCCGTCGAGCAGGGTACCGGGACCCTCCCTCCGCAAACCCATGTCCCCGCCACGAAAGACGAGGTGGGACTCGAGGAAAGTACCATCCACTCGCAAATGGCTGCTACTCGCCCCTCGCTCAGGACCCCCGGTGCCTTCTCCGCGCCAGGGAAACCGTTCAGAGGATCGTCTCGAGGCAACGACCTCGCACCGCCCTTCCCGGCAACGCCCGGAGGCTCCCGTGTCTCCGCGGCCCCTGTCTCGAGGCCACGGAAGATCCGCGCGGGGCCCGGGCAGGAGGTCCCCACAGACCTGACCGGCTCCCATGGCATGCGGCCCTCCCGCAGGCCGGATTCCGTCTGCTCGCCCACGGCACGGGACGACGGGCGGCGCAGGCCAACGGAGCCGTTCGGCCTCGCCGACTCCCATGGCGCACGACCCGTGCACAGGGCAACGCCGGGGCAAGGACCTTGGCCGACAGCCGACCCGGACAAAAGTGCGAGAAGCGCCTGCGCGACACGCGCGCCCACCCCGGAGCCTCCCACCGCCAACCTCGACGACGCGGCGGACGGGCCGACCGACCTCGCCGGTACACCGGAGCTTCCACCGGCGGCCGTCTGCGGCATTCCGCCACGACGAGGGGTGCCCCGCGCGGCACTCCTGCTCATCGCGCTGGGAGCAACGCTGTTTAGCGGCACAACACCTGTCAGCGGGGCGCACTCGAGAACCGCCCCCGGTGGGCCACCGGCGACGTGTTCCGGACCGATCCGGTGGATCCGGGGGTCGGAAATGATCGCGGTGGGCATGCATCACGCTGGAAATGCTGCGCGATGCACTCCCGGCTCGGCCTCCTTCTTCATCGACCGGGAAAGGGTGACCGTCGGCGAGTACATGGCGTTCCTCGAAGCCTGTCCGCCAGGCAGTCCATGCGGACCGCCCTCGCCGCCAGGTTTCCTGACTCGCCTGGACCCGGCGACCCTCGAGGAAATCGCACGGGAGCCGATCACATTCGTTGGCTGGAACGACGCCGCGGCATACGCCCGCTGGAAGGGCAAGCGCCTTCCCACCGCTTCCGAATGGGAATCGGCCTTCCTGTCAGGGGCCATCTCGGGATCGAGTCCTGCTGAGTGGCGGGCCGGTGCGCCTGCCCGATGTGGGACGGACAGCGATGAGGGACCCGGGAACCGCACCGGGGGCAGCCCCACCGAAACGGAGAGGCACGTTCGGGCGGGCGTCACCACGCCCCACGGCGCCCTCGCACTCTCCGTGCCCGGCCACGTGCGGGAATGGGCTGTGGACGACGCACCCGGTGATCCGCCTCGCAAGATCGTCCTGGGAAAGACCCGCAGCTCCGATCCGTTCTCGCAGGCAACACGGGTCGATTTCGAACGCCGGTCCATGGACCCGGAGGCCCGCACGGCAGACCTGGGATTTCGGTGCGCCATGGATGCCGGTGCAGCCGAAAACCTCGCGACGCCCACCGTGCTGGCCCGGCTCCGCTCGGAGAAGAAGCTGCGGGTCGGCGTCGCCACCACACCGGGAGACGAACAGGGTTACACACTTTCGGGCATGCGCGCGTTCGAGGAAGCATTCATGTCAAGCGTCGCCCGAGAACTCGGCGTGGCCATGGTCGTGGCGACCGGGACGCCCCGGGACATGATGGCGCGGCTGGCTCGAGGCGAAGTCTCGGTCGTCGTGGGCGAGATACCCGAGGCAGCGACACCGCGGGCCGAGAGACTCTCCACCCACCTGGTTTCCGACATGTCCTTGATGGTCCCGGCAGGAAGCACGGTGGCCGATCTCGATCATCTTGCCGGCAAGGTCGTCGGGATAGCTCGAGACGCCGGACTCCGGCCTTTCGTCACCACGATGGCTCCCGGTGCGGTCATCCTCGAGATAGCGCCCGTGGACGCCGCGGCGTTGCTCGTCCAAGAGCGGATCGACGCGGCGCTGGTAGCTGCTCCACTGGCCGTCCATCTCGCGACCACCTCTCGAGGCAAGCTCCGGATAGCGCAACGAGGGATCCAACGCACCTGCCACCGGGCGGTGGTGCGGCAGGGCGAGCGTTCGTTGTTCCTCCTCCTCGACGAAGCGGTGCGCGCGGTCAGAACATCCGGAGACTACCGCCGGCTCGTGGCGCGCCATCTCGGCGCCGGCTGCCTCGAGGAAGTCAGCGGCCCGCCTTCCCCCCGGCAGTGCGGGCAGTCGAACGCCGTGCCGAATCTGGCGAGCGCGCCCCGCTCCGAAACCGGATTCCAGGCGAGTCCGCTCCTGGTTGCGTCACCTGACGGCACCACGTGGGCCGGCAGTCGCGACTGGTGGGAGGAGTAGAGCACCTTGGCCTGCACGCCCCGAGGCTCGTGCGCATGCTGCGTCCGGCCTCGCGTTCCGACTGGTACGACGCGCCGAAAAGATCTTTCCAAGAGGATGAGACAAAGGCGGACCTCACCCCCCGGCCCTCTCCAGCAAGCTGGAGAGGGGGAGAAGAACGGAAGTCTCCTGCCTGGATGCACGGCGGGGAACGATTCCGGGCGATTCCGGGTGCCTTGTCAGACGAAACAACGGGCATCCACTGCCTGGAAAGGTCTTGGTGACCGACTGGACTCCCCCCTCACTACTCCCCCCTTCCCTGCTCCCTGTTCCCTCCTCACACCAATCAGGGCCGAAACATCACTCTCGAGTCACCGGCAAGGGGGTAGAGGGGGGGGAACATCACTCTCGAGTCACCGGCAAGGGGGTAGAGGGGGGGGAAACATCACTCTCGAGTCACCGGCAAGGGGGCAGAGGGGGG